>NZ_JBIQOD010000001.1:0-484497 GCF_044130335.1 Acinetobacter halobius | reverse complement strand
GTGAATTTATTTGAAAGGAAGCTCTTAAAGGCACTATTTCTTCCTGATAAGAAGTGGAATAAGCAAGAAGAACCTCAGCTGAGGTTCTTCTTGTGATATTTATGGGACAGCAGTGGGGTTAGGGGAGATTTTTTTTATTCTAAATTAAGCAATCGAATCATCTAAATTCGGTGCTAACCAACGCTTCGCTTCATCCAGTGTCCAACCTTTACGCTTCGCATAATCCTCAAGTTGATCCTGAGAAATCTTGCCTACATTAAAGTATTCACTTTCAGGATGCGAATAATAGAAACCACTGACAGACGAAGGTGGCATCATCGCAAAGTGTTCAGTCAATTTGGTACCGATCTTCGCTTCTGAACCTAACCAGTCAAATAACACCGCTTTTTCAGAATGCTCTGGACAAGCAGGGTAACCTGGTGCAGGACGAATACCGACATACTTCTCTTTGATCAATTCTTCATTGCCCAAAGTTTCATCGGCCTTATAGCCCCAGAACTCTTTACGGATACGCTCATGCAAATGCTCGGCAAAAGCTTCGGCAAAACGATCGGCCAAAGACTGAACCAAGATTGCTGAATAATCGTCGCCTTTGGCTTTATATTCATTCGCCAATTCTTCTGCACCAAAGATCGACACAGTGAAACCACCGAGATAGTCAGTATTGTCTTTCGAGGTGCTAATAAAGTCGGCTAAAGATAAATTCGGCTTACCAGTGACTTTGTCAGATTGCTGACGCAAGTGTTCAAAAGTATGCGTGACATTCTGCGCTGTTTCATCAAACACGCTGACTGTATCTGCACCTGTACGTTGAGCAGGGTATAGACCAAATACAGCACGTGCATCGAAACGGTTATTCTCGATCACATCTTTGAGCATGGCTTGTGCTTGATTATACAAATCCGTTGCAGCTTCACCGACAATCTCATCTTCTAAGATTTTCGGGAATTTACCTGCCAAGCTCCAAGAAATAAAGAATGGTGTCCAGTCAAAATACTCCACCAATGTTGCAAGTGGGTAGTTGGTGAGGACGTGTGTTCCCATTGTGTTTGGAATTGGCGGCACATAGTTCGTATCGACTTTAAAGCCATTTTCAATGGATTCTGCATAGCTTAGTTTGGCTGCTTTCGGTTGCTTATTGGCTAAACGTTCACGAATCTTGGCATATTCCGCACGATGTTCAGCAATAAAGTTACCACGCATTTCTTTAGACAGTAGGGTAGTCGCTACACCCACTGCACGAGAGGCATCGGCTACATAAATCACTGCATCATTTGAATATTGCGGGTCAATTTTGACTGCGGTATGGGCTTTCGATGTGGTTGCACCACCAATCAGTAAAGGAATGGTAAAACCTTTACGCTGCATTTCTTTGGCAACAAACACCATTTCATCCAGCGATGGTGTAATCAAACCAGATAAACCAATGATGTCACATTTCTCATCAATCGCGGTTTGTAAGATTTTTTCCGCAGGAACCATCACACCTAAATCGACAATATCATAGCCATTACAGCCCAACACCACGCCGACAATATTTTTACCAATATCGTGTACATCGCCTTTTACGGTTGCCATCAGGACTTTACCTTTAGACTGGCTACCTGTTTTTTCCGCTTCAATGTACGGATTCAACCATGCTACAGCTTGCTTCATAACACGGGCAGATTTTACCACTTGTGGCAGGAACATTTTTCCTGAGCCGAATAGATCACCGACCACATTCATGCCGTCCATCAATGCGCCTTCAATCACATCAAGAGGGCGTTTGGCTTTTAAACGGGCTTCTTCGGTATCTTCATCAATATAAGTGGTAATCCCTTTAACCAGTGCATATTCAAGACGTTTCTCAACAGATTGATTACGCCATTCAAGGTTTTCAGCTTCTTTGGCTGCGCCACCATGACTACGATATTTTTCTGCAACTTCAAGTAATTTTTCAGTGGCTTCCTGTCCACTTTCCCCCTGATTTTGATTCAGGATAACGTCTTCAACCGCATCTTTCAGTTCTTTTGGAATATCGTCATAGATTGCCATTTGACCAGCATTGACAATACCCATGGTCATGCCTTGTTTGATGGCATGGTATAGGAATACCGAGTGAATCGCTTCACGAACAGGCTCATTGCCACGGAAAGAGAATGAAACGTTAGATACACCACCCGAAATCATAGCATGTGGCAAGTTTTGTTTAATCCAGCCTGTCGCTTCAATAAAATCGACACCGTAGTTATTGTGTTCTTCAATCCCCGTAGCAACTGCAAACACGTTCGGGTCAAAAATAATATCTTCAGCAGGGAAACCCACTTCATTGACTAGAACATCATAAGAACGTTTACAGATTTCACGTTTACGCGCAGCCGTATCCGCTTGTCCTGTTTCATCAAAGGCCATGACGATAACCGCTGCACCATATTGTCGGCATAAACGGGCTTTTTCGACAAACTCATCATAACCCTCTTTAAGGGAAATTGAGTTCACCACAGGTTTACCCTGAACGCATTTCAAACCCGCTTCAATGATTTCCCATTTCGATGAGTCAATCATGATCGGCACACGTGAGATATCTGGTTCAGATGCCACCAGATTCAAGAAATGCACCATCGCATTTTGTGAATCAAGCATCCCTTCATCCATGTTAATGTCAATAATCTGTGCACCAGCTTCAACTTGTTGCTGAGCGACTTCTAAAGCTTCGGTAAAGTTTTCTTCACGGATTAAACGCAGGAATTTTTTTGAACCTGTGACGTTGGTACGTTCACCGACATTGACAAATAAAGAGTCATCATAAATGTTAAATGGCTCTAAACCGCTGAGGCGGCAAGCAGGTCTGGTTTCAGGAATTTGACGTGGTTTAATATCTTTAACAGCATTGTAAATGGCACGGATATGATCTGGTGTGGTACCACAACAACCACCTGTAATATTGATGAGACCACTTTCAGCAAATTCTTTTAAGAAAGCTGCGGTTTGCTCTGGCGTTTCATCATATTCACCAAAGGCATTCGGTAAACCCGCATTTGGATGGGCAGAGACAAAAGTATCGGCAACATCAGCAATAGTTTTCACATGCGGGCGCATCGCATCCGCACCCAAGGCACAGTTAAAGCCAATCGAAAGTAAATCGCCATGACGTACTGAGTTCCAGAATGCTTCTGCGGTTTGACCTGTTAATGTACGACCAGATGCATCGGTAATGGTCCCTGAAATCATTAACGGCAGTTCATGACCGATTTGCTTAAATACTTCTTTTACCGCAAAAATCGCTGCTTTACAGTTAAGTGTATCAAATACTGTTTCAATCAGAAGAATATCGGCACCACCTTCGATGAGGGCATGCGTTGCTTCAATATAGTTTTCTTTCAGTTCATCAAAAGTAATATTACGGAAGGCAGGGTCATTGACGTTTGGTGAAATTGAACAGGTACGTGAGGTTGGGCCAAGTACACCTGCAACGAAGCGTGGTTTATCTGGGGTTGAATATTTGTCACAGGCCGCACGTGCTAGGCGCGCTGCTTCACGGTTGATCTCGGGAACGAGGTCTTCCATGTGATAGTCTGACATTGAAACACGTGTGCCATTGAAACTGTTGGTTTCAATGATGTCTGCGCCAGCATCGAGGTAAGCTTCATGAATCCCTTGGATAATCTGTGGCTGTGTCAGTACCAAAAGGTCATTGTTGCCTTTTAAGTCAGATGCCCAGTCTGCAAAACGTTCACCACGATAATCTTCTTCTTCGAGCTTATGACGCTGAATCATGGTGCCCATTGCACCGTCAATAATGAGGATGCGCTCGGCAAGAAGTGTTTTTAAGGTGGCAAGTGTAGACATTCAAAACTCACAAACAGGTTTTCAAAACGTGCAATATTTTAGCAGAAAAGCATATTCATTTATGCTTAATTCAAGTGGTATTCGCTATATTGCAAATAAAAAAGGCTGATTTAGCTTTAGTTTTCACGAAAGTGAAATATAGGGCGTCTATGTTAATAGATGAAAATAAATAGAGATGAGGAAAGATTGATTGGAGCAGATTGTTACAGACAACACAGCCAAATGTAAGAAAATAATTCAGCGTAATGAGCACAGAAAAATTAAATTTTAAGCAAGCACAGTGCTTTCAAGGCCTATAGGCGATTTACTGCTGATCTAAAATGAATCAATTATGAAAAAATTGGCTTCATGTGACACGCATTTGTCATATAATTGTCACAATTAAATTGAACAATAGGGGATATTGATATCCTCTTTAGCCGTCTGCATGAATTCTAATATTCCTCCTGTCCAAGATCAGGTGCACGTGACACAAGTCAAGTCGACAAATGTGCACGTACCTACGCCGAAATTTTTTATGCCGGTGTTTTTAACGGTCATTATTTCAACGCTAATTTATATTGGCTTTCAGCTTTCTGCTGACTTATCGCATGTTCCTGCACTGAATCTTTACTCTCTAATCCTTTTAGCGACGGCATTGTTCATTGCGTTGGGCTTTGAGTTTGTAAATGGTTTCCATGACACAGCCAATGCTGTGGCAACGGTGATTTATACCAATGCACTGTCAGCGCCAGTTGCGGTAATGTGGGCAGGTTTCTGTAACTTCCTTGGGGTTATGGTGGCAAGTGGTGCAGTAGCTTACGGTATTATTGCACTTTTGCCTGTCGAGTTGATTATGAATGTCAGCTCAGGTGCAGGGTTTGCCATGGTGTTTGCCATGTTGATTGCTGCGATTTTGTGGAACTTGGGGACATGGTTCTTAGGTATCCCAGCATCAAGTTCACACACTTTGATTGGTTCAATCTTGGGTGTGGGCATTATGAACTACCTGATGCATTCAGGCAGTGGTGCTTCGGGTGTAGACATGGATCAAGTGATCAAAGTCGGCAAGGCTTTATTGTTTTCGCCATTGATTGGTTTTGCCTTTGCAGCGATCGTATTTTTGTTGGTTAAAACAATTTTCAAGCGTCAACTTGAACTATTTCAACCACCTGAAGGTAACAAGCCACCACCACCTCTGATTCGTGCTATTTTGATTTTTACCTGTACGGGTGTAAGTTTTGCACACGGTTCAAATGATGGTCAAAAAGGTATGGGTTTAATCATGCTGATTTTGATTGGTATTGTGCCTTTGGCTTATTCTTTAAATAAGAATTTGGATTCACAGCACATTCAGTCATTTGCACAGCTTTCGAATCAGACAGCAAATGTAATTTATACTCAGCATGACGATATCGCTGATGAAAAAGCCCGTGCAGTCATTACCCAATATATTCAAACTAAAGAAATGACTCCTGAAGTTGTACCTGCATTAGCAAGTTTGACAGATCATTTGGGTGAACGTGTTGGACATTATGGTGATTTAAAAGATATTCCAGAGGCAGAAGTTTCTTCTATACGCAATGATATGTACTTAAGTACGACAGCTTTCAAACGTTTAGATAAGGCAGATCAATTACCAGCGATGTCTGATGCGGAGAAAAAGACCGTTAAAGAATATCGTAGTAACCTCGATTCGTTCCTTCAGTATATTCCAAACTGGGTAAAAGTGGCTGTGGCACTTGCACTTGGCTTAGGAACAATGGTGGGTTGGAAGCGTATTGTAGTTACCGTGGGCGAGCGTATTGGTAAGAACCATATGACTTATGGTCAAGGTATGTCTGCAGAGTTAGTCGCTATGACTACGATTGCTGCGGCAGATGGTTTTGGTATGCCTGTATCGACGACCCATGTACTCAACTCTGCGGTTGCAGGGACCATGGTGGCAAATAAGTCAGGTCTGAACTTTGCAACTGTCAGAACCATTCTTTCGGCTTGGGTTTTCACCCTGCCAGCAACAATCTGTTTATCAGGTGGTTTGTTCTGGTTGTTCCTACAGTTTGTTTAATCTGTAATGTAAAGAAAAACGTTATTTGAAGTCATAATGCCAGTCAGTTCATAAACTGACTGGCATTTTCTTTTCAATTCTCGATTTTATTTAATATACGCTAACACTACTCACGATTTGAGCAGAAATAAAAGCATTGCATTTATTCGTAGTGCAAGATGCAGTCATTGGCATTCAAAATGGACTATTTTGTAATGCAAAGTTGTTTCGTATCTATAGATTGAACAGATTTTCTGTGGGGCGCATTGCACCGCAAAATGTTACTTCTACGATGCTTCACTTCTTACTTAGCGAATAAGACCTAAACGTTGCAGGAATAAACGAACGACCAATATTGAGCTTAGGAACACTAAGACCTCACAGTATAGGGTTAAAAAGTTAAGGAGATGAAGAGGAGGCTCCTTAACTGGTTGTCTCTAAGTTGAGGTTGTGTTTTATATCCGTATGGCTGCCTAAGAGAGCAGCATTTGAGTCTTATTTTTTACGTTTTGCGAACACTTTTTCGAGTGGGAGCTTGTCCGCTGCAAAGCCATATAGTGCTGCAAAGGGTAGAGCAGTTCTTGCCAGATAAGCCACACGCCATAGTCCGCCGTGGTTTGCACCATGCATCATCAGTTCTAGAGGATGCTCAAGTTTGACCTCTGGATTCGCTACAGATTCAGCATTACGCAGGTCATGAACCCATAGAGCAGCCATAATGGCATTGGTTGTTTCAGGCTTAAATGCTTCAACGTCAAATAAGCTTGCACCGTTAAATGCTGCTTTAAGCAATGGATTTTTGGTGACAGAGTGCGTTGTAGTTGAAGGCGCAATATTGATGCTGACGCGTTGGCCTTGTGAGCGTGCCAGTGTTGCGCGCCACTGCTGAATGCGTTTAGCCAAGGCATAGTTAGGTCCTTGCTCAACCACTAAACAATCGGCAATACCGTATTCTTTATTATTGTCTGAGCTCACTAAACCATGTAAGTTTTTCTTAAAGAAGTATTGTCTACTAAGCGTTGAAATACTTTTGCTGAGCATTTGTTGCGTTTTAGAGCGGCCATTAAATTTTTGTTCAGATGCTGTGATCACTTCCTCAGGCACTGCATAAACATCGGTTGGTGTACACATATACATCAAACTGGTATCCGCTTTCTGTTTGCTGACATATTGCATAATCGCATCCATTGCCACAGAAACACGAACATGCTTTTCGCCATCCAGATACGCAATGGCAGCCAAGTCTAACTGATGTGGGTTTTGTGCTAACCACTGTGCGATCTCAGGAGTCTGCGTGAGAAGATTTGCTCCGAGCTTTTCCTTTAACACTGAAACAGGCGTATCCGCATTCAATGCTTCAACAGATGGAGCATATAAGGTGGCATTGCCATGTTGAATGGTGTCTAAAATTTTGCCCCATACGCGTGGATTGGGTAGATCTACCGCTACGATATTGGCTTTCCATTGCGATAACCATGTGAGAGGACCTGCTTCAGATGCAGCGCCAAAAAGCACCATGGTCCGATCAGATAAATCGAACCATTCTGGATGTTCAACGCAGGCAATCAGTGCTTGGGCATGACTTGGTTCAATCACCCCAGCCTCTAACCATATTTGGATTTGAGCGAGTAAGCTCTCACCTTTAAGCTGTGTGCCTTTATAAGGCACTGACCACTCAGGCAGAGCGGTGCTTTCACCTTTGAGTTTAATAGTATGCAAGGGTGTTGTTTCAAGCGACATTACATCTTTAACAAGATATTTTTGATTGTCACGATAGAATTCAAAAACATGATGTGCCTTGTTTAATCCATCCTGAGCAATTTGAATAGGAGCTGTTTGATTGGCAATGCCTAACTCAACCAAGGATTTAAAATAGCGTGGATATTGTTTACGCCAGTTTTTCTCGGCCAACACCTCAACAGCAATTTGATGATCGACATTAGCTAGTGCTTCCGCAATAATTTCTTTCCCAGTGCGTGAAGTGCTGGCTTTTTGTGTTTTTGGATGAATTGGAAATTGAAGACCATCTAGGGGATTGGACATGCAAGAAATCTCACTGGCATTTGCTATTTATATACAGTTGTATACATTATCTATGCCAAATTGAATTCTCACTTGGCATTTCATACCAAATTTGTGTAAAAGTATGTGCAATATAAAGCCTTAGATATAGTAGACTTTTGCGTGAATAGTGATCTTTTAGGCTGGGTTACAATGGGCAAAAATCGTCATGACCAGATGGATAATCAAAATGATCAGGCCCGTAGACGATATGCCCTTCAAATGTTTGTATAGCACAGCCGATTAAAGTAAGGAACATCATCAATGTGATAAAGATAGATATGATTTTTATTGCAATCTCTCTCTTTCATGATTGTCCTGATTCTTATCTTAAAAGCATGGTCCGCCTGTGCTACGAAAATGTTATTGGATTTGTGTTATCGCCTGATTCAAGGTATTTGTAGCCTGTCAACCCAGTTTCAAAATGGGAGCTGAGTCAATTTGCTTAGGAAATGCGGAATTAAACGTGGTTCTAAAATGACAGTCATAATTACGCCATAAGCTGCACCCCAGAGGTGAGCGCTATGATTGATGTTGGAGTTACCTTTCTTGCCAGACCAGATGCTATAAGCCACATAGAGCACAGCAAAAATAATCGCGGGTACAGGAATAAAAAACACAAAAATCAGCTTCCAAGGCTCAAACAATACATAAGCGAATAGTACCGCAGAGACTGCACCAGAGGCGCCAAGGCTTGCCCAGCGCACATCATTTTTATGTTTTAAATAACTTGGTAAAATGGCGAAAATTAAACCACCCAAATAAAATAAAACGAAGCCTAAGTCATAGAAATATTGGCGGTAAAAACTTTCAATAATGCTACCAAAGAAAAACAGGGTGAACATGTTGAACAAAAGGTGCATACCATCGGCATGAATGAAGCCATGGGTAATGAAACGATCGTATTGTCCACGTTGCATTGCAGGTGGCCAAAAAATCAAACGGTTCATGACATTCTGGTTTGAAAATGCCACCATAGAAATAATGACAGTAATAATAATGATTGTAACTGTATGATTAAAAGGTAAATGCAACATTTCTGAGATGTTCTACAAATGAATAACTTGTAGTCATAATGCCATTAAATTGATTGAAAAGATGAACTTTCACAATAAATCCGACAATTTTGGTTGATTTTTTTTCATTACCCCGCATCTTCAGTTAAAATAGCAGCTTCAGCTTGAGGAAATGATTGTTATGTCGACTGAGAACAGCAGCACTGCAGTTGCAGAGGAAATTCCAAACTTATTGATTACTCCAACTGCACAAGAGTATTTACGTGATTTATTAGAAAAACAAAATACACCTGGTATTGCTGTACGTGTATTTGTTGAAAATCCGGGTACACCACGTGCTGAATGTTGTATGGCATATAGCGCGCCTGAAGAAGTGATCCCAACTGATTATCGTCAAGATTATCCAGACTTTCCTGCATATATCGACACACCGTCTATTCCATATTTGTTGGATGCGGTGATTGATTACAATAAAGACCGTTTTGGTGGGCAATTGACATTCCGCGCACCGAATTCGAAAGTGCCACGTGTAGGTCCTGATGCATCAATTGAAGAGCGTATTACTTACATTCTTCAGTCTGAAATTAACCCGGGTCTAGCTGGTCATGGCGGTAACTGTGCATTGGTTGAAGTTGTTGAAGATGAAGAGCATGGTTTAACGGCTGTATTGAAATTTGGTGGTGGTTGCCAAGGTTGCTCAGCGATTGATGTCACCTTGAAACAAGGTGTTGAAACGACTCTGCAACAACACATTCCTGAGTTACGTCGTGTTATTGACCAGACGGATCATACGCAGGCAGAAGGCGCGTACTTCAAATAATTTTTAAACCATTTTACCAAATAACCTCCTTAAATTAGGGGGTTATATTTTATCTAAAGGTAAAATGTAACTGAGAATAATTATCAATATTTATTGCAATATGTTTATCATTTGTTAAGATACCTTACGAAATTTACACAATCTCTCCTTCTTTTGTATTTGGGTGTATGCGTTATGGGTAAAAATCTGACGAGATCAACTTTGGCTTTGGCTGTTGTAGGGGCAATGAGTTCATTTGCGATGGCGAATGAATCGCTGACTACAGGGGCAGAAAAAGATACAACACAATTACAAACGATTGTATTAACGGCTGAGGAACAAGTTAAGCAGTCTCTAGGCGCATCTATTATTACGGATAAAGATTTAGAAAAATTACCTGTTGTAAATGATATTTCTGAATATGTACGTCGGATGCCTGGCGTAAATTTAACAGGCAATAGTGCAACGGGACAACGTGGTAATAACCGCCAAATTGATATTCGCGGTATGGGGCCAGAAAATACCTTGATTTTGGTTGATGGTAAGCCTGTGAATTCGAGAAATTCTGTGCGTTATGGCTGGAGAGGGGAACGTGATACCCGCGGTGACTCAAACTGGGTGCCCGCAGATGCGATTGAATCTATTGAAGTATTGCGTGGTCCAGCGGCTGCTCGTTATGGCTCAGGTGCCATGGGTGGTGTTGTTAATATTAAAACTAAAAAAGTCACAAACGAAGTTCATGGTTCGGTTGAACTTTATGCGAATCAGCCAGAGGACTCGAAAGAAGGGGAGTCAGGGCGTGTCAGTATAAATCTTAGTGGACCAATTATTAAGGATGTCTTGTCTTATCGCTTATACGGTAACTTTAATAAGACACAGCCTGATGCGATTGACATTAATAAGTCAATCAATAGTACAGCAGCAGGTCGAGAAGGTGTTAAGAATGAAGATGTTTCAGCACGCCTAGCTTGGCAAATTGTTGATGGTCAAACACTAACGTTTGATGCATCTTCGAGTCGTCAAGGTAATCTTTATTCAGGGGATTCACAACTGAATGCGGATGCGGAAGCCAATGCCATTCTTTCAGCTCTATACGGTAGTGAAACGAATACAATGTATCGTGATAGCTATTCATTAATGCATGATGGCGAGTGGGATTGGGGGAATAATAAATTTATAATTCAATATGATAAAACTAAAAATAAACGCTTATTAGAAGGCCTTGGAGGGAGTACAGAGGGTCGTATTAATACCGCAACTGATAAATCAACATCAACACTAAATACTTTCCGTTTAAACGGTGAGGTGAATATTCCTCTGGAATTTTATGTTCCCCAAAATATCACTGTAGGTGCTGAATGGATTGAAGATGATTTTAAAGATGAAGCAAACACAACGGTTGGATCAACTGGAAGTGCGTCAGGTCTAGATGCGATAGCTCCAAAAGACCGTAGCAATATGAGTTCACGTATCGCTTCTGTGTACTTGGAAGATAATTTTAAAGTTACAGATAGCACAGATTTAGTTTTGGGTGTTCGGTTTGATGATCATGATAAATCGGGATCGAATTGGAGTCCAAGTTTAAATATTACTCAAAAACTTGGAGACTATTTCATTTTAAAAGGTGGTATAGCAAGAGCGTATAAAGCGCCGAATATGTATCAGAACTCAGAAGGATACTTGTTATCAACAAATGGTAATGGGTGTCCTGCAACGATTCAAAACCGTTGTTTACTTCAAGGGAATGCCGATTTAAAACCCGAAACTTCTGTAAATAAAGAGTTAGGAATACAGTTTGCAAAAGATAATTTAAATGCAAGTTTGGCTTGGTTCCGAAACGATTATAAAGACAAGATTGCAGCAGGTGATGAAGTTCTAGCTACAGCTACAACAACGTCTGGAGTGAATTGGAATGTCTTACGTTGGGAAAATATACCTGAGGCCTTAATCCAAGGTTTTGAAGGTAGTATTGGAATGGAATGGGATGGAATAAGCTGGACCAATAACTTCACTTATATGATGGACTCGGAAGATAAGTCTACAGGCAATCCACTTTCTTTAGTGCCGAATTATACGATCAATTCAATCTTCGATTATGATATTACTGACCAACTGGATGTAAACTTTATTTATACCCAATATGGTCGTCAGAAGTCACGTCAATATGCTCAAAATCGTATTGAAGCTGGGGTTGGTTCAGGTGGGGCAAATGATGCACTTAAACCAAGCGTTGTAAAAAGTTATGGTATAGCTGGTATCAATTTGGGTTATAAATTTAGTAAAAATTTAAGTACACGTGTCGGAATTAGTAACATTTTTGATGAGCAGAAATTGAGAGACAGTGAGTCGACAAGTCAAACCTATAACGAACCAGGTCGAGCTTATTATGCGAGCTTGAAGTATGCATTCTAAATTATGAAAGAAAAAAGCCGCATAATGCGGCTTTTTTTATGGCTTTAAAATCGCTTGTGCTTGATCAGAATAATAAAACTGTTCTAAATAATAACGTGCTCGATCACGCAAGTAATGTGATTGGATGAGCTCTTGAATAATAGGATTCAATAAATCTTGAAGTTCATTTTGAATTAAAGCTTCGTCGATATTTAAGTCACGTAGGAGTAAATCAAAAGGACGTTCTTGGTTGCGAATGTACCAAGCATAAACACCATCATGCACCTGTTGTTGCAGATAGTTAGTTTGACGTATATGTTCCCAAATTTCGTGACCCATAGCGACGGTATGAGGCAAGTCTTGCACTTCTACATAATTTTTTAAAACTGATAAAGGCATGTCTTTGATTTTATGCCAAAGATTGGCTTGAAAATGATACAGCTTTTCATCATTAAAATTTTGATTTAACACTTGTTCGCTCATTTGACTGAGTTTTAAGATGTTCTTTTGCAAATAATGACCGATGGTGTCATTTAGGTTTGAGTCCGTGACGGTTTCAAGTACCGACTTGCCCATTTTCATAAAACTAGAGACACCCGGCACACGTTTGGTCATGACGGAGTTGTTTAAATAGTCTTGAATTGAGTGCTGAATGAGCTGAGTAATCATGGCTGAAAAAGCTGGGTTATTTACCACAGTTTTAATCAGGCGTTGACGATGCCCACTTTTACTCGCGACATACTGCGCAATTTTGTCGATGGTGAGTACTGGAATCACATCGGCAATTTTTGTTGATTCATTGATGGGGTGAATCAACGCAAATTTGATGTGCTCTGCAATTTGTGAAATCAGATGTTCTGTTGCAGGTGTGGCTAGGATTTGTTTTTGCAACAGCGCATTGATGTCTTCAAAGCTCCACAGTTGCTGCAAAGTTTGTTTTCTAAACCAGTGATAAAAGAGGGTGAATTCATTTTGTACGGTACTTGCTTGCGAAAACTCATGATCTAAAAAATTAAGATGAGCTTCAATGAGCTGCTCAATCATCGGGTGTTTCTGCATACGTACTCAACAAAATTAATTTAGTGAAATCAGTTTATCAGCCAATGGGTTTTTTAACTTTTGGGTTTTTGCAAGAAAAGGTAGGTAGTGCTGTGCAACGGCCTGTTCTGCTTCCAAAAGTGGCATATGACCAACATTGTTAAGGATGACAGGAGCTTCAGCACGTTTCAATAAGGATTTAAGTTCATTCGCCACTTCGACATTGATAATTTTGTCCTGCTTACCCCACAAAATGAGGGTGGGCGCTTCAATGTTACGGGTCACTCGGGCAAAAGAGTCGGTCGTATAAATGCGGTTTAAGGTCACCAATTGATCAATCACTTTGCTGTTTTTCTCAGCTTGAGTAATTAACTGTTTTTCTTGGGCGCGTTTTAAATAATAGGGCATTTTGATTGGGGTTTGCATGACACGTTGCATCACATCATCTAAATCGCCCGGTTTACTCACAATCAAGTGCTTTAAATATTGCGGGTCTTTGGCATAGTTGGTGTTAGCATTTTTATAAATCCCTGCACTGTTCAATAAAAATAAACTTTGCGTGTCAAAAGGATATTGCGCCGCATATAGCGTTGCAATTGAACCACCGATGGAATGTCCTGCAACATTCAGCTTATCTTGTATATGAATGGCTTCAACAAAACGGCGTAAGCGCTCAGTTACATTCGGCATAGAAATATCAAAATCATCTGGGACTTTGGTATCACCGTTGGTTGGAAGGTCGGGGATAACTACATGATAATAAGGCGTGAGAAACTGTGCTACACGATTCCAATTGTCCCGATTTCCAGCAAAACCATGAATCAGTAAAATCGTTGGTTTATCGGCTGCTCCGCCTTCATTATATGCCCAGACAATATCATCGACTTTAAGGGTTTTGGATTTTAAGCCAGCAGTAACACGCTCTTGAACAAGATAGCTTTGTAAACTGAGTTTGTCTTTGATGATGGTATTTTCCACCGCATGACTGGCGAAAGAAAAAGACAATGCCCACGTCAGTATGCTGACTTTTAAACAGTATTTTAAGAGGGGGTTTGAGCGCATCATCATGGTTCATCCTTAAACGGAGATGAATGAAAAAACTGACCGAATAAGATAAAAATGCTCTGATTTTGAATAGTTTTTATTTTTATTTAAGGGTCTGTTTGATTCTAATCGCTTTTATGCAAATGTCATTAATTATTTGTTTGAAAGGATATACCGCATTTAGATAAAGTGTGAACTGGATATCTATTCTGCTGAGCTAAAATGCAAATTCAAGAAAAATTAAAAAAATATGCAGCTATGTTTTTTGCAAGTGACAATCAATTTCTCTAAGATTAAACTATTGCGACTTAACAACAATCGGGTGGGAAAAAGGAATGCTAACAGCTCAAGAAGCTTTAAGCCGTCTTAAACAGGGTAACCAACGTTTTGTAGCGGGTGAGACAACCCACCATAAACAACTGTCTCACCATGAACGGGCAGAAATGGCTGAAGATCAAAATCCATTTGCCATTGTACTGGGTTGCTCTGATTCACGCGTACCTGCTGAAATGGTGTTTGACCAAGGTTTGGGTGATCTTTTTGTGATTCGTGTTGCAGGCAACGTGGTTGCACCATCACAAGTTGGCAGCGTGGAGTTTGCGGCTGAGCGTTATGACTGTGCGGTCGTTGTGGTACTTGGTCATAGTCACTGCGGTGCGATTCAAGCTACGATTGATACTTTGATGAACCCAGATAGCCCAGCTTCTGCAAACCTGATGTCGATTGTAAACCGTGTACGCCCTTCAGTTGAAACTTTGATGCAAACCGAATTGAAACATGACTTATGCAAACTGTCTAAACATGCGGTGCGTTCAAATGTATTTGCCTCTGTAAATCAGTTACGTCATGGTTCAGCTGTGCTTGAGAGTTTGATTGCCAAAGGCAAGTTACAAGTGGTTGGTGCTGAGTATTCACTTGAAAGTGGTGAAGTGGTTTTTTTTGACTTCTGATCAGTGAAGAAGGTCAGATTAAAAGGCGCTTTATAAAGCGCCTTTTATATAGTGATAAGCTAAATTTAATAAAATAGGCTGCGCTTTGGCGTTTGGGTGGACCAAATCTTTTTGCATCAGGCTTTTATTTCCAGCGACACCTTCTAAGAAAAAGGGTAGTAATTTCACTTTGTATTGTTGACTGACCACTTTGTAATTATTTTCAAAAGCCTTGCTATAGGCGGTGCCATAGTTTGGCGGTATTTTCATTCCCAAAACAACCACGGTGGCATGGGCTTTTTGACTCTGTTGGATCAATTGCGCTAAATTTTTTTGAATCATTTGAGGGGGCTGACCACGCAGTCCATCATTCCCGCCAAGCTCAATCACCACCACATTCGGCTTATGCGTTTGCAACAGTTTGGGTAAACGAGCTAAAGCACCACTGGTGGTTTCACCACTCACACTGGCATTGACCACTTTGTGTTGTTTCGGATACTGTTGGTCTAACCGTTTTTGCAGTAAATTTACCCATGCTTGCTGTGGTTCTATGCCATAACCTGCACTAATGCTATCTCCTAAAACCATCACGGTTTTTGCAAAAACCCAAGTGGGGCTCATGCACAGTGCAATCAAAACCAAGTATGAATTTATGCGTTTTTTAAATTTGCGATTTTGCACGAATATTTGCATATAGGGATGTTATGACCCAAGTTCAAAGTAATGTAAACATCATGCCACAAGTGATTATTTCTGCCCAGCAACTGACACAAAAGATTAAACTTCCACAAAAAGAACTCACTATTTTTTCAGATTTGCATCTGAGTATCACAGCAGGTGAACAAGTGGCCATTACAGGGCGTTCAGGTTCAGGAAAGTCCACACTGCTTGGTATATTGGCGACTTTGGATCAGGCCAGCAGTGGTGAGTTAAGTGTTTGTGGTGAAAGTATTTCCAAACTCAATGAAGAGCAGCGCGCAGAAGTTCGCCTAAAGCATATTGGTTTTGTGTTTCAGTCTTTTCAACTTCTACCTCATCTGACCGCGGTTGAAAATGTGATGCTCCCGCTACGGCTTCATCGTTCATTTAACTTTGTCGAAGCTGAACGTCGTGCTTTGAGTTTATTGCAAAAAGTTGGCTTAGAGCGACAGGCCAGCCAAACACCAAAGGTACTTTCGGGTGGGGAGCAGCAGCGGGTTGCGATTGCCCGTGCGCTGATTGCTGAACCAAAAATTATTTTTGCCGATGAACCAACAGGAAATTTGGACAGTCAAACTGCGCGAGAAATTGAGCAACTATTGTTTCAATTGAACCGTGAGTTGGGTACGACCCTGATTTTAGTAACGCATGATCATACGCTTGCGGAGCAGTGCCAACGGCATTTTGAATTACTCGATGGGCAGTTGATCGAACATCCTCGAACGGGAGGATAAAATGAATTCTTTATTTCAACCTTTACTGAAGCAAAGTTTTAAAAGTAGTGGTGTGTATTTATTGATTATTGCGTTGATTCTCGCGATCAGCGCCACGACTGCACTAAAGTTTAGTAATGAACAAATTCAAAACGCCGTAGCGTTGCAAGCCGCTGAGATGTTAGCAGGGGATTTGGTTCTAACGGACAGCGAAAAGCTCGATCCGAAATGGAAAGCACAAGCGACAGCTCTTGATTTAAAACAATCCGAAGTCACTGTCTTTAGTTCGATGGCATATACCAATGATCAGTTTGTTATGGTCAATGTCAAAGCGATTGATCAAGCTTTTCCTCTACGTGGAGAGCTACGCATTCAGCCAATTGCGAAGCACATTGCCTCGGGTGAAGTGTGGTTGAGCCGGCGTGCTATGGATTTGCTACAAGTCAAATTGGGTGATCAACTCAATATTGCAGATGGTGTGTTTAAGATTACAGGCTTGATTGAGCATGATTCTAATCAGGAGTTAGGTTTTTCCGGTTTCTCGCCAACGGTGATTATTTCAGAAGCGGATATTGCCAAGACCAATGCTATACAAGTCGGTAGTCGCATTGAATATCGTTTACTGATGGCAGGTGCAGCACAAAATACCCAGCAGTTTGAAGCAAATTTTAAGAAGCAAAATATAGCGTCTGAAGAGGTCAATGCGACAGCTCAAAGTCCTAATGCGGAAGAATCACAAAATAGCTTACGCTTACGCAATGCCAGTGAGGGCAATACCCGTTTAATGAAACCGATTGAAAATTTGGACACATTTTTGCAGTTGGCGAATATCTTAACGATTTTACTGTGTGGAATTGCGATTGCTTTGACAAGCCAACGCTTTGTACAACAAAACCAAGATCACATTGCGCTATTACGTTGTATGGGGGCTGCGAAGTCACAAATTCTTTGGGCTTACCTTAGCTTGTTGGGTGTGGTGTTCTTGCTTGCCATGCTGGTCGGGAGTGCCGTGGGTGTCGGGCTGGGTTATGGCTTGTTACAGTTGATGTTACAACTGATACCACACTTAAGTATTGCTTTTTCAGCGTGGGATATGCTGCTCGGACCGATTCCGATTGCCATGTTGACCAGTGCCGTAGTACTACTGGGTTTTGTCTTACCGAGTTTTTGGGAACTGTTGAATACTCCACCGATCCGTGTCATTCGCAGTCAAGAAAAATCAGTTTCGTCTATGTTTTGGATGTTACTTGCAGGCACGGCAAGTCTGGTATTATTTAGTATTGTTCTGACTGAAAACATGGTACTGACAGCCATGGTGATTGGGGCAATTATTATTCTATGTGCAGTGTTATACGTTGTGGTCTGGCTGAGTTTGAAGTTCCTGCGCGGCTTGAAAAATGCGGTTTCTGCCTATGTCCGTACGCCTTACCAAACTGCGTTTCAGATTACCGCTTTGGCTTTGGGACTCAGTTTAATTACGGTTTTAGCCGTGCTACGCACCGATTTGTTAGAACGTTGGCAACAGCAAATTCCTATAGGAACGCCGAATCAGTTTGTATATGGTTTACCGCCTTTTGACATGCCTGAGTTAAAAGCGAAAATTGAACAAAACCATTGGAACAGTACGCCGCTCTATCCGAATATTCGGGGCAGGCTGATTGCCAAAAATGGACAGCCTTTTGCTACGGATTTGGTGAAGCAAAATAATTCCTTACGTCGCGAGTTAAATTTAACCCAAGCAGACCGTTATCCTAAAGACAATGTAATTGTCTCTGGAGTATCAAAACTGACAGCAAAAGGACAAGTTTCGGTAGAAGCCAATACTGCAACAGAGCTTGGGATAAAAGTGGGGGATCAACTGACTTTTAGCTTACCAGAGGGTGTGATTCATGCCAAAGTGGCAAATTTAAGAAGCGTGGAATGGGAAAGTTTTAGCCCAAACTTCTTCTTTATTTTTGCGCCCCAAACTATGGATGAAAATGCAGGCAGTTATTTGGGCAGTTTCTATGTGCCTGAGTCAGACAAAGCGAAATTGGTCAGTATCATTCAACAATTTTCCAATACCGTTTTTATTGATGTCAGTTTAATTTTAGATGAAATTAAGCGCATCGTGACGGTACTGGTACAGATTGTCACGATCCTTGCAGTTTTAGTGAGCATTTCGGGCATTTTGGTTTTAATTGCTTGCCTGAACTTACTTATGGATGAGCGTAAACGTGAAGTCGCATTGTTGCGCTCATTTGGGGGTTCCAAGCAAAAACTTAAAACTATGCTTAGCTTAGAAATTGGCTTTATTGGTTTTATGGCGGGTGTAGTTTCTTGTTTGTTTGCTGAAGCGATAAGTGCGGTCGCATGTTATCGCATGGGCTTAGCCATTCAGCCACACTGGGAAATCTGGCTCATTTTACCGCTCTTTATGACTGTACTTTGTACATTGATTGGGCGTTATCGCTTGAGTTATCTCAGTGATATTCCACCCTTACAAAGTTTGAGAGAGATCAATCAATCGTGATTGATCTCTTAATGCGTGAAGAGTTGAATCTTAGAAATTGAGCTGTTGACGCATCATCATTAATACTTCAGACCATAGGGGCTGAATGTGGGTTACCAGGTTTTGGCAGTGTAAGTAAAACCAATACGAGCCGCAGGCCGCCAAAACAAGGCTTAGTGGCATAATCCAACGCTGTTGAGTTTTTTGGGAGAGATGCCAAAGTGCCGCCAAAACAGCACCCATCAACATGCCGCCAATATGTGCGGCATTATTAATCCCTGAAATCATAAAGCCCATGGCTAAGTTGATTCCCATCACGATCAATAAAGTCTTTTTATCTAAAATAAAACGTTGCTGTGGGAGCATCGGTAGTAGGGATAGAACCGTCAGTGCTGAACCCAGTCCCATGACCGCACCTGAAGCCCCTGCACCTACTCGTGGTAACAACTCTAGATTTGCTACGCCAATACGGAGCAGTTCATAACTGTCTTGAATGGCGAGATAGCCACTGAGCAAGCTCCCCATGAGACCAGCAAGGACATATAGTGCAAGAAAATAGACACGTCCAAACATTTGCTCCAGCACACTACCAAAAATATACAGTGCCCACATGTTCAACATCAGGTGAACCAAACCAAAATGAAAGAACATACTGCTCAATAAGCGTATCGGTTCAGCCAAGAAGGTGAGCGGTGCATAGTCTGCTCCCCAGCGGATGGCATCAGCCGTGCTTGGATTACTGACATCCATGCCATGTAGGACTTGCCAAAAAAACAATCCAACATTGATAGTAATAATGAGGGCGGTAATCCACCATAAATGTACGTCGAATTTTGTTTTGATTTGAGGAGGTGTAAGCTCGGTCATGCTATTCTTGCTAAAATTTTGCTATATTGCCCAAGCTTAGCATGAATAAAAATGATTTTTGGAGTAAGCCACTGGCATGAAAGTTTTTATTGTTCGTAGTTTGTTAGTCGTTATCAGCTTCGTGCTTTTGGTACAGTTGTGGATTTTTGCAAGCCTCGCGTGGTGGCGTTACAAGCCAGTGGAAACCACGATGTTTATGCGGATTGATTATTGGTCTGAGCCGTCTAAACCGATTCAACACGAATGGCGTGATTATGATGAGATCAGTGAATACATGAAAAAGGCCATTGTTGCGGCTGAAGATGGCAAATTTATGCAACATCATGGTTTTGACTGGGACGGGATTCAAGCAGCGCTCGAACGTAATAATGACACGGGCAAGGTAGTTGCAGGTGGTTCAACTATTTCGCAGCAGTTGGCAAAAAACTTATTTTTATATAACAAACGTTCATTCATTCGTAAAGGTCAAGAAGCTGTTGCAACTTGGATGATGGAGCGGATGTGGAGTAAAGAACGCATCTTAGAGGTATATCTGAACTCGGTAGAGTTTGGCGATAATATTTATGGCATTGAAGCGGCAACCCAACATTACTTTGGTAAAAGCTCCCGTAGTCTAAGTCGTGAGCAAGCAGTCTTTTTAGCGGCCATTTTACCTAATCCGAAATATTACCAAGATCATCAAAATGACCGTAAGTTACAAAACCGCGAGCGCATGATCCGAAAGTACATGCGTTATAGCGATATCCCATAATTACTTTGTTGTGAAAAAGCCCAAATTAATGGGCTTTTTTTATGAAATTGTCACAAAATTGAAGCATACTTATCATGATAAAACGCATTCAAATAATCAAAGGTTAGCTATGAATACGGCAGCAAGCACATCTCCTACATTACAACCTGAATATGCATATAACGACCGCTATATTAACCGTGAGTTATCAATATTAGATTTCCATTTACGGGTTTTGGAACAAGCTGTAGACCCTTTACATCCGCTTTTAGAACGGATGAATTTTTTACTGATTTTTTCACGCAATTTAGATGAGTTCTTTGAAATTCGTGTTGCAGGGGTTTTAGAGCAACTGAGTTTAGGCAATGAAAGCCGTAGCCCTGATGGTTTAACCCCTCGTCAAGTACTCGACCAAATTTCGCAGACTGCACATGCAGCGATAGAACGTCAGTACCGCATTCTGAATGAAGAAATTTTGCCAAAACTGCGTGAAGAAGATATTTGCTTCCTACGCCGTGGGGAATTGACGCCTGCACAGTCGTCATGGGTGAAAAAATATTTTCAGGAACAGGTCGCACCTGTTTTAACTCCGATTAGCTTAGACCCTGCGCACCCGTTCCCGCGTTTAGTTAATAAAAGCCTCAACTTTATTGTGACTTTGGAAGGGAAAGATGCATTTGGTCGTCAGATTGATTTGGCCGTTGTTCCTGCTCCACGTTCATTGCCACGTGTGGTGCGTTTACCTGATGAACTCACAGGTGGAAAAGAACACCATGTGATGCTTTCAGCGATTATTCATGAGCATGTATCTGATTTGTTCCCAGGTATGACTGCGACAGGGTGTTATCAGTTCCGTGTAACACGGAATGCCGACTTGGCGCTCAATGAAGATGTGGAAGACTTAGCCAAGGCGCTGAAAGGTGAGTTGAGCTCACGTCGTTTTGGTCGTGCAGTACGTCTAGAAGTGACACAAAACTGTCCAGCGCATATTTATAACTACTTGCTTGATGAATTTGATTTACATGAAGAGCAGTTATACAAAGTTGAAGGACCTGTAAATTTAGCACGTCTATTGTCCAATTTTAAACGTCCGCATCTACGCTATGACGCGCATATTCCAGTTATTCCTAAAGTATTGAAAAAGTCGGAAAGTATGTTTTCTGCCATGCAGAAACAGGACATTTTACTACATCATCCGTTTGAGTCTTTCGCACCTGTGATTAACTTGTTGCGTGAGGCGGCTCGTGATCCACAAGTGTTGGCGATTAAACAAACCCTCTACCGCAGTGGTGCAGACTCTGAAATTGTACAAGTCCTCGCAGAAGCGGCACGTAATGGGAAAGAAGTTACCGCAGTGATTGAGCTGCGTGCGCGTTTTGATGAAGAGTCAAATATTGAAGTGGCGAATGTGTTACAAGAAGCGGGTGCGGTGGTTGTTTACGGCATTGTGGGTTATAAAACCCATGCCAAAATGATTCTTGTGGTACGCCGTGAAAATAATAAACTTGTTCGTTATGTACATTTGGGAACGGGTAACTACCATGCGGGTAATGCGCGAATTTATACCGATTATGGCTTGCTCACCACCGATAAAGAGTTGTGTGAAGATGTACACCGTATTTTCCAAGAGTTAACAGGTATGGGGAAAATGGCGAAGCTGAAAAAGCTACTTCATGCACCTTTTACGCTGCATGCTCAACTGATCAACTTTATTGATGATGAAATTGCCAATGCCAAAGCAGGCAAGAAAGCACAAATTATTGTGAAAGTGAATGCGCTGACCGAGGTGCAACTGATCAATAAACTGTATGAGGCATCGCAGGCAGGTGTGCAAATTGATCTCATTATTCGTTCTATTTGCTGTCTACGTCCGGGTTTGCCAGGACTTTCAGAAAATATTCGTGTACGTTCAATCGTGGGACGTTTCCTAGAACATACGCGCGTTTTCTACTTTAGTAATAATGGCGATGCGCGTATTTATGGGTCGAGTGCCGACTGGATGGATCGAAATTTGTTTAATCGTGTTGAGGCATGTTTCCCAATAGAAGATCCTGCTTTGAAAAAACGTATTTATCAGCAGGGTTTGTTAACTTATTTACAAGATAACCAACAAGCGTGGTTATTACAGGGTGACGGAACATGGATACGTGCGACGCTTGCGGAGGGTGAAACTGAGCATAATGCACAGCGTTATTTGCTGGATGTGATTAAATAATTTTAGGGATTGTGCCTGAATCTGCAAAAGATTCAGGCACAAAAAAAAGGAGTCATGTTTGACTCCTTTTTTATGCACTAAAATAAGGTTAGTGCAGATCTTGAGTAATTTTTTGCAGGATTTGTAATAACACATCAAATTCGCTTTGTAACGGGGTGCTTTTACGTGTTACCAAAGCCAAAGTACGGCTTGGTGCGGCTTCAATTTGCTTAACCAGCAAGTCTGGATTGGCTTTGATCATATTGGTACGTACTGCAATTTCTGGCAATAAAGTAAAACCAAGATCAGCCGATACCATTTCAACCAATGTCGGTAAAGAGCTTGCTTTTAAGCGATGATCATTTTTACGTTCACCAATCGGGCAGGCGCTGAGCGTATGATCGCGCAGGCAATGACCTTCTTCCAGTAACATTAAACGCGATAAATCTAAGTCATCTAAATTGTTCGCTTGGCTACTTGGAATATCTGCTTTATTACACACTAAGAATAGGCTTTCTTTTGCAACTTCAGCAACTTTGAGGCCACGTGTATCAAAAGGTAGAGCCAAAACGATCATGTCTAAATTGCCATGTTCGAGTTTTTCTACAATTTTCTCACTTTGTGCTTCGTGCAAATGTAATTGAATTTTAGGCAGTTGCTTATGCACTTCATCTAACAATTGCGCCAAAATAAACGGAGCAATGGTTGGAATAACACCTAAATGTAAATCACCAGTGAGCGGCTCGCTCATTTCTCGGCTTAAACGCATCAGGTCTTGAGCATCTGCGAGTAGAACACGAGCACGTGCAACAACCTGCTCACCTAGGGGCGTTAAGCGCACATTTTGACGATCACGCTCTACAAGTACGCCACCGAGTAGGCGTTCAAGCTCCATAATCCCACCCGACAAAGTCGATTGGGTTACAAATGAACGGCGTGCAGCTTCAGTAAAATGCAGCGTTTCTGACAGTGTAACGAGATATGACAGCTGTCTTAAGGATGGTAATGCAGCCATAGTGTCCTAATGATTATGATTTAAAATGTTGTGCAAATAATTCGCTAAGATTTGGAATGAAGTGCGGTGGGATATCATGCCCCATTCCATCAATTAATTCAAATTTAGCACCCACAATTGCCTTTGCAACGGCTTTTCCGTGGCTAGGCGGAAGTAAACGATCCCGAGAACCATGCACTACAAGGGTTGGTTGTTGGATCTGTTTGTCCAGTTGCAATAAAGAACCTGTACATAATATTGCTAAAAACTGTTGAAGTACACCCGCTGGGTAATAACTTCGACGATATAATTTGCGAGATGTCTGAATTGCTTCTATTTGGTTGTGATAACCTGGTGAGCCTATGATCTTAAACACTTTTAAAGAGTGGCTGACAATTCCTTCTTCATCGGTTGATTCAGGTCTGCCGATGAGACTAAAGAGTTGTTTTGGGAAAGGCGGAGGAAGTAGAGGTTGATTGTTGCTGGTGAACATCAGCCCCAGTTTTTTTACTTTTTGTGGATGACGTGCTGCAAGAATTTGCCCAATCATACCGCCCATGGACGCACCAATCACATAACTTTCATCCAAACCTAAACGGTCTAGAAGCAAAGAAACATCATCTGCCATGTCGTATAAGTCATAGGGTGCACCACGGTTATCTAAACCTAAAGCAAAACGTCCCATCAGTTTAAGTGTGTTTAAACGTGGCCCTTGATGTTTAATTTTTGAAGATAAGCCAATATCACGGTTGTCAAAGCGAATAATACGAAAACCTTGGTCAATCAGTGATTTACAAAAAAAGTCAGGCCAAAATAGCAGTTGCGCTCCCAAACCCATAATTAAAACAATGGTGGGATGATGATCTTCACCACCGATTTCAACATGGAGTTCAATGCCATTACCTAAGTCGACTTTGGTTTCGCGCATGAAGGAGGTATAGGGGGAAAGATTATATTGGAGTGCGCTATTCATTGTTGTCATCCTCACATAAAGGACATTTATTGTTATAAATGTCCTTTTATTTAAACCTTAAACCTGTGCAGGAATCAAGTCTGGAACCAGTTTTGTCAATGCTAAACGTTGTTTTCCAGCCGTCGCACCCAGTAGTACGAATCCACGAAGTGTACCTTGACTATCTAGGGCTTTGGCAATCATGCCATCGTCTAACTCTTCTGTTTCCCAGTTTACGTCAACACCAATTGGTGCAGGTAAAACGGTCAATGGTGCAGCAGGGGTTTTCACTGCAACAGGCATAGCAGGGTAATGTACGGCAGTTTTTTCACCATTTAAGGTTTTTGCAAGTGCGCGAGCTTGCTGCATGATCGGCATAACATAAGGCAGTAGCAACCCGTTCACTTCTGCACAGTCACCTACGGCATAAATATGAGGTTGATTCGTTTCAAGTTGTGCGTTGGTTAAGATTCCGCGACTGGTTTGGATATCGGCATCCTTTGCAAGGGAAATGCTCGGTTGTAAGCCAATAGCAGATAGCACGACATCTGCCACTAAAGACTGACCGCTGGCTAAAGTTACAACATAGTCGCCATTTTCAATTTTAGACACTTTTTCAACTGTGGTGCCAAGGACAAAATGTATACCCGTTGCTTCAAGGTTTTCCTTAAATGCACTGGAAACATGTGTGGGTAAGAGACGTCCCAATGGTTGATTGGCTAAGTCAATTACTGTGGTTTGATGACCTGTATGTTGTAAGTCGTTGGCAAATTCACAACCAATCAGACCTGCACCTAAAATCACGACACGCTTATCTGCACGCTTTTCAAGTTCAGCCCTGAAAGTTTTGTAGTCATCTAAGTTATTGACTACTTGAATATCTTCACTGCCATCACCGGCAATCGCAAGGCGAATTGGATTTGCACCTACCGCTAAAACCAATTGTGAGTAAGGCTGTGTAGATTCAATACCATCTTTGATTAAGGTCAACTGTTGTTGTTCTGCATGAATTTCTTTGACCCAAGTGTGTGTAGCAATTTGCATTTTGAGCTGGGCTGCCATTTTCTCAGCATCGCCCAAAGCAATTTGTTCAGGTGCTTTATTCGCCACAAAGGCATTGGATAAGGTTGGCTTGGCATAGTTAGTCGCATCATCTGCACAGAGCATGAGCAGTTCTTGTTCAGGGTTGAGCTTACGAAATTCACGTGCTACAGCATAGCCTGCCATACCTGAGCCAATGATGACGATGGGATGCATAAGGTTCTCCAGAGATTATTTTAAGGACGTAAAAAAAGACCATGCTGCATGGTCTTTAACATTAGAAATTAGATTTCAACCATTTCAAAATCAATTTTTGACACACCACAATCTGGGCAAGTCCAATCGTCTGGGATATCGTCCCATTTGGTACCCGCCACGATGCCATCTTGCGGCCAACCTTCTGCTTCGTCATAAATCCATCCACAAACGATGCATTGATACTTCTTCATTTGACTCTCCAAAACGCTGAACAAGAAAGGGTTCAGCAAAATAATCCATTAAGCAAAATGCTATTGATCTGACTTTAGTAGCATACTCATGTAATCTAAATTTTTACGCAGTTCTATTACGAATGTAAAGTAAATATCGGAGTTTAATGATTGAATGTTTGAGCTAAAAGCGACGCTAAGGACAAAACGTATCATTTAAAACCAGATTGTATTTTGAGCGTATGCAGAATATAGACATGAAAATTGCTTAAATGAGGGTATTCGCTTAAGTTTTTATCTCAGTAAAATTCATGCCTTAGACTAAAGTCGGGCTGCATATCTTTCTTTAAATTGCTATTTTATGATTAGATAAATATATACCTAATATTTAATAAATAAATGATGTAATTAAAAACAATGACTTATAAAACTTCACTAAGTTTCCGTATTGGAATGTCGGGAGTTTTTGGCTGTTTTTCTGCAAGATTTGCTGTAAAATTCATCTATTCTTTTTCAAATTTCATTGATCTCCTATGAGCAACTTGTCTACAACGCTGTGGTCTCACATCCGTACGGTCCAAGATTTCCCAAAACCAGGTATTTGTTTCTTCGATTTAACGCCATTATTCATGAGTAATCTTGAGCCACTTACAGATGCACTGATTGCAAGTATTCCTGCGGAGAAGTTGGCTGAGGTAGACAGTTTTGTTGCTGTAGAAGCGCGTGGTTTTGTACTTGCAAGCTTGCTTGCGCAACGGTTGGGCAAAGGTTTGTTGTTAGTACGCAAGGCGGGTAAACTGCCACCACCAGTTGTAGGCGTTGGCTACAGTTTGGAGTATGGTTTAGATCGCTTAGAAATGGCAGCGAATATAGCATCACAAAAAGTGATAATTGTAGATGATGTTCTAGCAACAGGCGGGACATTAAAAGCAGTGAAGCAGTTGGTGAAAAAATGCCATCATGAAGTATTGGGTGCAAGTATTTTTCTGGATTTACCAGATTTGCATACTGACTTAGGTTTAGAAATTTGGTCTGTACTAGATGACAAATCTAAGCCAGAATCTGTAGCAGCATAATTGCGTTAAAAAAGCCTTGGATGATCCAAGGCTTTTTATTTATACAAATATTGTTGTTCTAGATGTTCAATCAATTGATTGATATTTTCAGGTTTCAGTAATCGGTGGTGTCCACCTTCAACGGCTTGTATCAGCATATAATTTTCTAATATTTCCTGTGCTGCATACATATCAATCAGCTCATCGCCGAGCTCCAAGTAGGCGACTTGGGGAACGTTGTGGTCTAGGTCTGTATCATTAATACTTGGATAATCATCACGGAAATCTGGTGCTAAACGAGGATTGGCAATTACACATGGAATTTGATGTGTCAGTGACATTTTCAACGCCCAATATGCCCCAATGCAATGCCCTACAATAATTTCAGGTTTTATTTTCTCAATAATATCGTCATAAAAACTGGCTACAGTAGAAAAGTTCAGATAGCGATAATCAATGTCGATACAAAACTTTTGTTTTGCATCAATCGCATGGAATTTGGTGGACTCACGGGAAGAGTCTAATCCATGCAAAAACAAAATTTTAGATTCGCATCTGCTCATATATTGTCATTCAATCAAAAATTAAATTCTTTTATTGGTGGCGAAAAGTTTACTTTTCCACGATTTATAACATTCATTGTAGAGTGATTCATATTGAAAGGAAGTTAGCTTTTGGTCTAAGAAAAAAGCTGAGTATATCGACAGTTAGTTCTTAGGTTTGAAATCAACAGAACAAACACTTTTTTATATATCGCTTGGTTTTAGATGATGCTCATTCGTCCAGAATTCTGCTATGCTATGCAACTTCCGTTTTTTAATACATATACGAGGCAGAGATGACGCAACAAAACGCTCAATCGACTTCTGAACAAGCCATTTCCGAAAACGATTTAATTGCACAGCGTCATGCCAAGTTAAAGCAGATTGAAGATCAAGCCAAACAAACGGGCACTAGCCCATGGCCAAACACGTTTAAACGTGAACATTATGCGCAAGACTTACAAGATCAATTTGCAGACAAAAGCAAAGAAGAGATTGAAGCAGCCGAGCATGTTTATGTGTCTGTAGCGGGTCGTGTGATGTTGAACCGCGGTTCATTCATCGTGATCCAAGATATGACGGGTCGTATCCAGTTATACGTGGCGCGTAAAGAATTAGCACCTGAAACCTTAGAAACCATTAAGAGCCTAGATCTTGGTGATATTATCGCGGTGAAAGGTTATATCGGTCGTTCAGGTAAAGGTGACCTTTATGTACATATCGAACATTTTGAGCTTTTAACCAAGTCACTTCGTCCACTTCCAGATAAATTCCATGGTCTAAACGACACTGAAGTCAAATATCGTAAGCGTTATCTTGACCTGATTGTGAACGAAGAAACACGTAAGACTTTTGAAATCCGTGCCAAAGTGGTTTCAGGCATTCGTGCATTCTTAACTGAACAGCGCTTCATGGAAGTAGAAACACCGATGATGCATGTGATTCCGGGTGGAGCGTCAGCGCGTCCATTTGAAACACATCACAATGCTTTGGATATGCCACTTTTCTTACGTATTGCACCTGAGCTTTACTTAAAACGTTTGGTGGTCGGTGGTTTTGAGCGTGTGTTTGAAATTAACCGTAACTTCCGTAACGAAGGTGTCTCGACACGTCATAACCCAGAATTCACTATGATTGAATTCTATCAAGCTTATGCAGATTATAAGGACTTGATGGAACTGACTGAAAATATGCTTGAACGCTTAGCGCTTGACATTTTGGGTTCAACCGATGTGCCTTATGGTGAAGAAGTGTATAGCTTCAAAGGTCCATTCAAGAAAATTTCGATGTTTGATGCCATTCTTGCGCACAACCCACAGTTCACGCCTGATAATGTCAATGACCGTGAGTTCTTAGCAAAATTTGTGCAGGAAGAACTGAAAGAACAGGTGAAACCAGGTTTTGGTTTGGGCAAACTGCAAACTATCGTATTTGAAGAAACTGTTGAAACTCAGTTACGCCAGCCGACTTTCATTACAGAATATCCTGCTGAAACTTCGCCATTGGCACGTCGTAATGATCACAACCCACACATTACGGACCGTTTTGAGTTCTTTATTGGTGGTCGTGAACTTGCCAATGGTTTCTCAGAATTGAATGACCCGATTGACCAAGCTGAACGTTTCCAAGCACAGGTTTCAGAAAAAGACGCAGGTGATGATGAAGCAATGCACTATGATGCAGACTTTGTTGAGGCGCTTGAGTACGGCTTACCTCCAACAGCAGGTGAGGGTATTGGTATTGACCGTTTGGTGATGCTATTTGCTAATGCAGCGAGTATTCGTGATGTGATTTTGTTCCCACACATGCGTCATAAAAACTAAGTTTACTGAGACACAAAACCCGCATCTCATTCTCAATGAAATGCGGGTTTTTTGATGGTTTCAGCATTCAGTGTAAAGCCTTTTGAATCCGAACTCTCATGTCTAATGCTTGCTGAAAGATAAAATCTTTCATCCAGACGACTTGTTCACCTAGTGGATTGGTTTTGATCGCAGTATTTAAAAAATCGAGTTTAGGTTGATTGAAGATTTGCTGTTCAATTTCATACAGGAGTTGGGCGGATGTGGCATAGAGTGGGCAACTCAACATGAAAAAAGTTTTGGGATAATTATAAAAAGCGTAATTAAGATTAAATGCTTGTTCATCTCCTTTTAAATGCCCAATACCGATTTCATAACTGCGGTCCTGGTTGCTATGTGTAATACCGATCAAAAATTCAAGCTTCAAAATTTTGCAGTCATACTGCGAAAGTCGTAGACCAAATTGCATGCCAATTTGGTCTGTACTATGTTCATGTTGTACAAAGCTGGGAAAGATCGAGCCTGCTTCATTGAGTACTTCTTGTAGTATCAGCATGTGGTTATTATGTTGATATATGAACCCAGCCAGTTGAGCTGCGTCTAATTTACTTCTTATTGTTGCTATTGTGAGGTTTGGTCTAGACATAGAATAAAATAAGTAGATGAAAAATTTACTGTAGAGTTTTTAGTGCAGGTGGCATAGCTAATGCTTAGATGAAATATCAATCATAAAAGTACTTAAAACACTGAATATGACAGGGGAAGTTAATGTAATATCTGCATTTATTTTGAACGTTGGAGTTGTTGAATAAAACTAATAGGGCTTATCAATTTTGTTTTATATGAGCTTTTTGCATATAAATATAATAAAACAAGCAATAGCGTGCATAACTAAATCTTTATAATGAATATATATTTTTGAATGTGTAATAAGTACACGATTTTTGTGAGTTGGTGCTGTCAATGTCATTAAATGAGGAAAGACTTACTCATCTTAAACAGCTTGAAGCTGAGAGTATTCATATTATCCGCGAAGTAGCTGCTGAGTTTGAAAACCCAGTCATGCTCTATTCTATTGGTAAGGATTCAGCAGTGATGCTGCATTTGGCGTTAAAAGCGTTCTATCCTGCCAAACTTCCATTTCCGCTTCTACATGTAGATACAGGCTGGAAATTTAAAGACATGATTGCTTTCCGCGACAACATGGCAAAAACGCATGGTTTTGATTTGATCGTACATCAAAACAAAGAAGGGAAAGATGCGGGCATTAACCCATTTGACCATGGTAGCTCAAAATATACCGACATCATGAAAACTCAAGGCTTAAAACAAGCACTTGATAAATACGGTTTTGATGCAGCTTTTGGTGGTGCGCGTCGTGACGAAGAAAAATCACGTGCTAAAGAACGTGTCTATTCATTCCGTGACTCGAAACACCGTTGGGATCCGAAAAACCAGCGTCCTGAACTTTGGAATCTTTACAACGGTAAAGTGAACAAAGGTGAAAGTATTCGTGTGTTCCCATTATCAAACTGGACTGAGCTTGATATTTGGCAATATATCTACTTGGAAAGTATTCCATTGGTTCCACTTTATTTAGCTGCAGAACGTCCTGTGGTTGAGCGTAGTGGCACGCTGATTATGGTTGATGATGAGCGTATGCCTTTAAAAGAAGGCGAAGTTCCACAAATGAAATCGGTACGTTTCCGTACACTTGGTTGTTACCCACTTACGGGTGCAGTTGAGTCAACGGCAAATACCCTACCTGAAATTATCCAAGAAATGTTGCTTGCAACCAGCTCTGAACGTCAAGGTCGTATGATTGACCATGATGAAGCAGGCTCGATGGAAAAGAAAAAGCAAGAAGGTTATTTCTAACTGTTGATAAATCTCTCCCCTTGCGCAGCAGTGCTGCTCATCTTTTTCTAAGAGAGGAGAAAAGCCCTTCTTTTGTAAAGGGGAAAGTCTCCCTTAACGAAGGGAGATTTAGAGGGATTAAAGAGATTAAAACCGATTTCTAAAGAATATGTGGAGTTTTGAGCAATGTCTCATCAATCAGAACTGATTAGCCAAGATATCTTGGGCTATCTAAAACAACATGAAAATAAAGACCTATTGCGTTTTTTGACTTGCGGTAATGTCGATGATGGTAAGTCAACTTTAATTGGTCGTTTGCTTTACGATTCAAAATTGATTTATGAAGATCAATTGCAAGCGGTGACTCGCGACTCTAAAAAAGTCGGTACGACAGGCGATGCGCCTGACTTGGCACTCCTTGTAGATGGTCTACAAGCTGAGCGTGAACAGGGTATTACCATTGATGTAGCTTATCGTTATTTCTCAACTGAAAAACGTAAGTTCATCATTGCTGACACACCAGGACATGAGCAATATACACGTAACATGGCAACGGGTGCGTCGACCTGTGATCTTGCGATTATCTTGATTGATGCGCGTTATGGTGTACAAACTCAGACACGTCGTCACACATATATTGCAAGCTTACTTGGCATTAAGAACATTATTGTTGCGATTAACAAAATGGACTTGGTGGAATTTTCTGAAGCACGCTTCAATGAAATTCAGACAGAGTATGCAAACTTTGTTGCACAACTCGGTGACCGTAAGCCAAACAACATTATCTTTACGCCTATTTCAGCATTGAATGGCGATAACGTTGTCAATAAATCACCAAATACACCGTGGTACACTGGTGAAACGTTGATGGGTACACTTGAGTCGGTAGAAATTAACCGCAGTTCAGTGACCAATGATTTCCGTTTCCCTGTGCAATATGTAAACCGTCCAAACCTCGACTTCCGTGGTTTCTGTGGTACGGTTGCGTTAGGTGATGTATCGGTAGGCGACAAAATCGTGGCTTTACCATCGGGTAAGTCATCAACGATCAAAGAAATTGTTACTTATGATGGTAACTTAGAGCGTGCTGTTGCAGGTCAAGCGGTGACGTTGACGCTGAATGACGAAATTGATATTTCACGCGGTAATGTACTTGTACGTGCAGATCAAACGGCGCCAGAAATTTCACGTTCAGTGAATGCTACTGTGGTCTGGATGGCAGATCAACCACTGGTGATTGGTAAGCTTTATAACTTAAAAGTAGGCACGCAAACTGTTCCTGCAAAAGTGACCGCAATTAACTACCGTACCAATGTCAACACATTGGAAAAGGTGCAAGTGGATAGCCTTGAGCTGAACGCCATTGCTAATGTCACCGTTGAGTTTGATGCGCCTGTGGTATTTGATCGTTACCAAGACAGCCGTTATACAGGTTCGTTTATCTTCATCGACCGTTTAAACAACGTGACGATTGGTGCGGGTATGGTGGAAGAGTCTGTGGAATGGTCTGCTCATAGCAACCCTGTCACAGCGGAAGACCGTGCTGCACGTTTAGGTCAAAAACCTGCTGCGGTAACTGTATCTGTGAAAGCACTTGAAAATGCACAAGTACTTGAAAACTTGTTAATTCAACAAGGTGTGGTTGCGATTGCGAAAGCTGGTTTAACTGCCGATCAGGTTGCGCTAGTACGTGAAACAGGTGTGGTTGTGGTGACTGACCTTGTAGACGGTACAGATGTCGCATTTACGCAAGATGCGGTTGAAGAGCTGGCTGATAAAATTGTTGAATTGGTTCGTCTTTAATAGATTTGGCTAATTTGAAAGGAACCCACCGTAAGGTGGGTTTTTTATTGAAAAATTAAAAAATAGTGGTAATAATGCATGAAAAATAAACGAGTTTAGTTAAATGTTTAAAAGTTTGATATTGAAAAATTTCAGAAATTTTGAGCAGATAAATATTGAATTAAAAGATAAAAATATAATTTTAGGAATGAATGATGTTGGAAAAAGTAATTTATTACACGCTTTGAGATTGGTCTTTGATAAGAAGATAAGATTAGAAGAAATACATTCTACTGATTTTCATAATAAAAATGATAGAAATCCAATTGAAATTATTGTTGGGTTAGATATATCCCAGCCTGAAAAAGAAGATGTCCAAAAACTTAAAGCTAGAGCACATGAAGCTGTAACGCAAGAAGAATCTGAAGTTTTTTATATCAAACTAATAATAGAAAATAGAAAAGAGGAAGGAATATTAAAAAAGTTTTTTTGGGGAGATGAACTAAGTGCTTTAAAAGAAATAAAGGGTAAGGGGGTTAATTATTTAATTTTAGATGATGTATTTAGTGTGATTTATATTCCGTCACATGTTGAAACTTTAAAAGTCTTTAGTGATATAAAAAAAGAGGTATTAAAAGATATAGTTTTAACTGAAGATGATTCAATATTAAAAGTTGAAATTAAAGATAACTTTGAAAATATAAATGAAAATATTCAAAAGTTAACATCTGTTAGTAGAATAGAAGAAGAAATTAATCAAAATTTGAAAATTTTTGATGAAACATATAAAGTGAAAATAACTTCACAATCAATAGTTGATGACTTATATAAGCAACTTAGAATTTATACCATAGAAAATGATCATGATCATTTGTATCCTGCTTCAGGGGATGGTAGGCAGAAAAAGATAATGTATGCCATGTTACATTATTTTTTAGAGAAAGAAGCTATTAAAAAAATTCCCATATTAATTCTAGAAGAACCAGAAAATCATTTATTTTTAAGTGCGCAAATAGACTTATCTAGAACATTATTTAATGATTTAAATATTAAGTATATTTTTTGTTCAAGCCACTCATCTGAGCTACTGTATCATATTGATATAGATTGTAATTTAGTTAGGTTGTATCGCCAGAAAAATATGCCCTTAAGAAAAACTATCAGTAGCTCGGCACAGATAAGTAGTGAATATCATAACCTAAAAAAAATGTATGCTGAGGGGCTCAGTAAAGGATACTTTGCGGATTGTGTTTTATTGGTTGAAGGATATTCGGAAAAACTTCTGTGTGATTCTATTTTAGGTTGTGTACTCAGTAAAAACCAGTTTCAAAAACTGTATGTTTTACCAGTACTTGGTACAAATTTTAAACCATATAGAGATTTACTTAAAAAACTGGGAATCAAGATTATTGTTTGAACGGATAATGATATATATAAGAATGATATTTATGGATTAAAACGCTGCTTAAAAATAGTTAATAAGAATCTTACTGAGATCATTCCTGAAGAGCTAAAAGGTAGGAAAGATGAAGATGAAATAATTTTGAATAAGAAGAAGAAAGATCTACACAAGCACTTTCAACCTTTAATTGAGAATCTCAAACTGGAACATGATATATTTTTGGCTGAAATTGATTTAGAAAATGATATTGTAAATGCTTTATTGGATGAGGGAATAAGTGATTGTTCGCTTAATGGGGAAGTTGTTGATTTAGAGGAGTTGAAGTCAGAACTTCAATATAAAAAATGGCACAATATGTTTTTATTTTTAGAAGAAAATGAAGAACTATTTGAAATAATATTCAAAAATTCAAGATTTGATTTTTTAAAAGAAGTAAAAGCATGCCTAGTTTAGATTTTACATTGGAACAACAGAGAATATTAGATTGTACTTCGGAAAATATAATTGTTTCAGCTTGTGCTGGATCTGGAAAATCTTCTACATTAGTTGAAAAAGCAAAAAGGGAAATATTGCTAAGTCGTCCATGGAAGAAATTGGCAGTACTTACGTTTACAAATAAATCTAAAGATGATTTGATTTCTAAAGTAAATCATCCATCAATTATTATTACAACATTTCATAGTTTTATTTTTGAAAATTTATTCCCATTTGATCCTCAAGTAAGTGATCAATTAAAGGAAATGTTCCGTGTAGAGGCTGATAATTATACTAAGTGGTTAGATATCTTATATAATAAGAAAACTATAGTTGGCTCGAAAGGAAAGAGTGACTTTGTATTAGAACATGCTATAAAACTTTGTAATAAGAAAAATGTACAACACTTTTTTAAATCTAAATTCCATGCAATTTATATTGATGAAGCACAGGATAATAATATTCAACAATATCAATTGATTGAGTTTTTTATAAAATTAGGCGTTAAGATTTTAATGGTAGGTGACGCAAACCAAACATTATATGGATTTAGAGGGGCTTGTTCTAATACTTTTACTCGATATTTTCATGATAATAGATTCAGCAGTTACGAGCTAAAACAAAACTTTAGATGTCATCATATCATTAATAGAATTGCTAACTCCTATAGTTTTCCTGATGAACATGTATATGAAGAGAATATGGGGTATTTTGTAATAAATATTAATATGCTAAATCAAGTTGTTGAAAAGTTAGTAGATGAGTCCATTGTTTTTTTGAAAAAGACTAATTATGATTTATCAGATCATGAAGGTAAATTTTCTATTCTAAAAGATATTTCTTTCTCTCCTGATTTGGATGATATGGTTAAAAAAATAGTAATTTGTCTTTTGAAAATTAAATTCAAAGCAAACTATTTTATGTATAACTTTCTAGAGGAATTACAAATAGATATTGATAAATTTAATAAAAATGAAATAGATTTTTTTAAAAACTGTATAGAAAAATATATTTATGAAAATGGCAATTCATTGGATGGTGCTTTAAGTCTAATAGGTTTTTCAGAATTGAATAATCAGATTTGTGAAACGTACAGCTCTTTAAGCCAATTAGAGGAAACAAAAAACTTTTTCCAAAATACAAATAAGCATGTAACGATGACTATTCATTCTTCGAAGGGATTGGAATTTGATAACGTTATCCTAAAAAGAGATGATCTTTATCATAATGGAGAACTTCAGAAAAATAACTTTTATGTGAGTATGACTCGAGCTAGAAATCGTGTTTTGGTAATTTTATGATTCTTGAAGAAGAAATTAATAAAAACTAATTTTTAATTCATATTTAAGCTAATCGAATCGCAATAAGTTAACTTTCATTATTAAACCGTTTTTTTAACTTATTCACATAGCGTTTAAATGGCCACGTAAACTGCTTCACAAAACTGTTTGGAATTTTATAACCCACTGTGCCATATACACTGGCTAAATGATTGGGCATATAAATGGATTTAAACATCACATCATAAAGGGGGATAAAGGCAGCATAGTTTTTATCAATCGCAGGCTTTTCAGAAGAATGATGCCAGTGATGGAATTCAGGCGTTGCGATTAACCAGCGCAGATAGGGAAAGCGGAAACGTACATTGGAGTGAATAAAAATGGCATGGAAAGAAATAAAGACCAAATAAGCAAATACTGCAGAGGTATGAAAGCCTAACAAGAAAATTGGTAAAGTTGCGATAAAACGAGTCATTAACACTTCAACAATGTGTAAGCGTGAAGAGGCTAGCCAGTCCATTTGTTCGGTTGAATGGTGAATGGCATGAAAGCGCCATAAGAAATTCACTTCATGCATCGCACGGTGTAACCAGTAGGTGGTGAAGTCCACCACAATCAATAGCTCAATAAACTGTAACCAAATCGGTTGTGCCTGCACATAAGGCACAATCGGGTTATTGGGAATATGCGTGATCCAATACTGAATAGGCATGACCGTTAAAAACGAAAAAAGCTGAATGCCAATATGGCTAAACATGAAATATTTCATGTCTGTGACCCAGCCGACGCGCAGGATTTTCTGTTCAGTATTTTTTGCAAAGAATCCTTCAAGCGGGATAAAAACCAAAGCAAGGATGATTAAAGTAATAACAAAATAATCAAAACCTGCATAAAACGGTAGCGCAGGTAATATCGGTGCTTTGATTAAGCCACAACCTAAAACAGCTGCCAAAATGGTGATACATAAACCATAAAAACCGTATTTATTCTGTTTAATGATTGCACTATAAGTACCAAAACCAGCACTGACGACAATACCGAACAGCAAGGCGTAGTAAAAAGCATCATAGTGTTTACTATAAAGCGGGCGTAGTTCAGGTGTGGTTAGGACGCTAGGAAACAAAAAACATAAGGCAGCAAAAATACCCAAAAACCCTAAGGACATAGAAAGAAATGCGCTGATCTTGCCTTGCCCAGCATTGAGTTGTAGGTTTTCAAATTTTTTTCTGAGTTGATCTGTCATTGTAATTAATTCTAAGTTTTAAGCTATTGGTCTGCGTTTACTTGAGTGTATAGGCGCAAAGACATAACGCAAATTTTAACGATATTGGGTGTTTACATCAATGAGATCGAACGTATTGATTTATGTTTTAACGCTTAGATATTCAAATTCTTCACTTTTTAATGATGATTTTAGTTTGAAATTTAGTGCTTGAAATAATCCAAAAACACATTAAGATATATCTTAATAATTTTAAGTTGTATCTTATGTATGTCGAATGCTCTTGAGACTGAAGCTATTGTCGAATTGGACGGATCTCCTGTTTTACGTAAGCGACGTTTATTTGAAACAGGACAAATGAAGCTCTTAGCCCTGCATCTTATTTCGTTGGCACCCAAATATGGTTACGACATTATTAAAGACATCGGTGAGATTGTAGGAGGAGGCTATTGTCCAAGTGCAGGAACCGTCTATCCAACTTTGAACTATTTAGAAGAGCAACAGTTTGTTCGCGTTGAATTGGGTGAGGATAAACGTAAGCAATACTGTATAACGGCCTTGGGTTTGCAACATCTTGAGGCTGAGCAAGGGGGGATTGAGAAAATTTTGGTGCGTTTTGATACCCGTAAACAAATTCAAAATAACGAGCAATATCTTGATATTAAACGTGCTATGGAAAATCTAAAAGCTTCTCTACGGCTTAAGATTCAGCATAGCGAATTGAGTCCTGAACAAATTCGGGCGATTGCTGCGGAAGTTGATCGGGCTGCAGTGAATATTGCATGTCTCTAGGAGAATAAAATGAAACAACATCGTTATGAAGTTACACTCAAACATATTGCCGATGCGCAAGGTAACCCGTCTAGTTACACCGATATTTTAAGTTTTAACAGCTATAACCACGACGACATTTTTAAAGTGTTAGAGATGATTCAAAGCAGTCAAATGCTTGATGATGAAGCTGCAAAATCATTTGCTGTTGGCTTAAAGCTATTTAGTGAAGTGATGCTGGAGCATAAAGAGCTTCCATTATTTAAAGATTTCATGCCTCAGTTCGGGCAATTTATGAAAGCGTTAAAACAAACCGTTAAAACGCAGAAGCAAGGTTAATTTTTAATTGGGTCATTTATGTTGAATACGCGCCTAAAAATTCATATCAAACATCTGAATTGGTTGATGCCGTTACTACTTTCAGGGCTAATGAGTGGCTCAATTTCTGCGTTTAATTTATTGTTGAATAAGGGTTTGGTGGATGGCTTATTTCAGCTTTGGTTAAAAAGCTGGAGTTTATCTTGGCTGATTGCATTTCCTCTGATTATGCTGTTTTTGCCTCTCGTCCGTAAATTTCTACTGCGGTTTGTGCATCTGCCAGATCAATCTTAAAACTCGAGTTATTTGGTTGATAAGCATTGTACTTTGAATAAACATGGTTTAGATGATGTTTTAAAGGCTGTTGTTTATGGGTTGAAAATCTTTTTGCTTTGATTCTGATTTGAGCGTGGAATATCACAGCGAAAAATAGTGAATAGACTATACATAAGTACGGTGTTCTTCATTTCAGTTTACTTCTATGATCAAATACGTCGATGAAACTTGAAAAATATTCAAAGCGTAGGGAATAATCATGTCACAAACAACAATGCAGCAGGTCATTATTACTGAGCCGGGCGGTGTGGATAAGTTAGCTTATGAAACAGTGACGATCCCAGAAGCAAAAGCTGATGAAGTTTTGGTGAAGGTGCATGCATTTGGTATTAACCGTCCAGACATTCTACAACGTCAGGGCTTATATCCGATGCCACCTGGGGTAACACAAGTCCCAGGACTTGAGGTTGCAGGCGAAGTTGTTGCTGTTGGTACAGACGTTACACAATTTAAAGTCGGGGATAAGGTTTGTGGTTTGACTAATGGTGGTGGTTATGCAGAGTATTGTGTGGTTCCACAAAGTCAAACTTTACATATTCCAGAAAATGTAAGCTTTGTTGAAGCTGCGGCTATTCCTGAGACTTTTTTCACAGTTTGGGCGAATGTATTTCAAATGGGTAAAGCCAAAGCGGGCGAAATTGTATTGGTACATGGTGGAAGTAGTGGTATTGGTACGACAGCACTTATGTTGTGTAAGTCATTGGGTATTCAAACCTTTGCCACAGTTGGCACAGATGAAAAAGTTCAAGCCATTGCGAACTTGACAGATGCCATCAATTATAAGACGCAAGATTTTGAACACGTGATTAATGAGAAAACGGATAATGGTGGAGTTGATGTTATTTTAGATATGGTGGGCGCCCCGTATTTAGAAAAGAATTTAAATCTACTCCGTCGTGACGGGCGTTTGGTCTATATTGCCTTTTTGGGTGGAGCAAAGGCTAAAGAGGTTAAGTTGGGTCAAATTATGATGAAGCGCTTAACGATCACTGGTTCAACCATGCGTGCACGAAATACGGCTGAGAAGGCTGAGATTGCACAAGGTTTACAAGATCATGTGGCACCGTTATGGGCTAGAGGTGAGTGCTTACCGATGATTTATCAAACTTTTGAGTTCGATCAGATTCAAGCGGCGCATGCGTGTATGGATACGGGTGAGCACGTGGGTAAAGTTGTTGTAAAAGTTCTGTAATATTTATATAAAATAAAAAGTAGAGCTGACATCATGTCGGCTTTTCTTTTGCCGAAATTTTTACAAAACAATCAAAATAATATATTGAAAAAATGAAATAATTTACCAAATATTAAAAAATGATAACTGTACGACACAACCTGTCAAAACTGCGGTGTAAATTTGCAGCTGAATTTAAACCTGACAAATTTACGTGGTTTTAAATGAAAAATAAAACAGAGAAGAGGGTGGTCATGAAAATTTTATCGACATCGTACACACATTCACAAGGTTTTCGTGCGCTTAAACGTCTGCATAGGTCTGTGATTCATAATCGAGTTTTGCCTAATGACTTGCACAAGCTGTATAAAGCTTTAATTCATTTTGAGCGTTATATCGAACGCTTAGCTCATCAACAGTCGGACTTAACAAAGAAATTTAAACAAAAGTGATCATTCTGATAAAAACATGAGATAGCTGTAAAGTTGATCATTTTTATTTAATCAGGGGATCCGAAAGTTAAAAGAGGGTTGTTACGGAGTAGTTTAAGCAAATCGCGGTATAAATAACCATGCTGATGATTGAAGCTAAATTCCGTTTCTTTAAGATGCAAATATAACATCTTCTTGTCAATTCCATTAAATTTGCTGAGCCGCTTTTTTGCATAGCCCCAAAAGGATTCTATACCGTTAATATGACGTTCCCCACAGGCAAATTCATTGTCCCTGTGATTTACTCTTGATCCTGGCCAAAATAATGGACAATGATTCCCTCTAAAGATAACGTAAGGTTAACTTTGGAGATGTAAAAATGGCTAAACGCTTTAGTCCAGAATTCAAACAACAAGCAATTGATTATGCACTTTCAAACTCGCACGAATCTGTGGCTGCTATCGCCCAGAAATTAGGTGTGGGTTATTCAACATCAGATAAATAAATTCGTGAGACCAACCCCACTGGTTCCAGCAAAAGACAGCTCTCGCCAGAACAACAGCGTATTCTCGATTTAGAAAAAGAAGTCAAACAACTCAGGGAAGCTAATGATATTTTAAAAAAGGCGCATGTGTACTTCCTGACAGATCATGCCAAGAAAAGTACACGGTAATCCAAGGCCTAACTGTGACTGAAATTACGGTTTCTTCTGCCTGTAAATGCCTAGGTTTCAGCACTTCGGGCTACTATGCTTGGCGAAAGAGACAGATTTACGTCAATCAGAAGTACACTGATTTAAAAGCTGTATATTGGCAACACCATGCTCGCTTAGGAGCACCTTCATTGGTGCACGACATGCATGATTTAGGTTACTGCATGAGTGAACGTACAGTTGGAAGGATGCTGAAAAAGCTCAGTTTACGTAGCAAGATTGCACGTAAATATAAGCATACGACTGATTCAAATCATCGTTTGCCGACGGCACCGAATTTATTAGATCGCCAGTTTACAGTCACTCTGCCAAATAAAGTTTGGACAACAGACATCACCTATATCCGAACCAAAGAAGGTTGGCTGTATTTATGTGTGATGCTAGATTTATTTAGTCGTCGTATTATAGGTTGGCAAACCAGCCATCGGATAGGTCGTCAATTGGTATGTGATGCATTTAATTATGCAATGGCACGTCAGGGATATCCAACAGGTGTCATGGTGCATTCGGACCAAGGCTCACAGTACTGTAGTCGTGATTTTAGAGCACTATTATTGGCGAATAACTGTATTCAAAGCATGTCACGTAGGGGGAATTGTTGGGATAATGCGGTGACTGAAAGCTTCTTTCATACATTGAAAGGTCATGTGATACATGACAGTGTATTTGCCACTCGAAAAGAAGCCAATGCTGTCTTGTTTGAATATATTGAAGTTAACTACAATCGAATCAGACGACATTCTGCAAACGGCTGGTTAAGTCCTGAAGCCTTTGAACATAAATATTTTAAGAATTTAGAGGGATATGCTGTCCACGATACTGTCTAGGATCATCTGAAGTGTTTATCAAAGCCAATATCAACTAAACCATCATACCCCCTCCATCCATCTGTATTGGTGATTGAATCAAGTTCTATATGCCCACGGATAATTCCTTGCAGCGTAGCTTTTGAGCAATCTGGTACAATTTCTGTGCACACATTTCCATCCCGTTTGAGCAACCCAAACACAATGGTTTTTCCTGATGCCCGCGACCTCACTTACCACGAGCACGACGAGCACCAAAGTAAGATTCATCCAGTTCAACGATGCTATTGAAGGGGGATATTTCTTCACATTGGACAGCAATCTTTTTACGCAATTTGATATAAATTGTATTGATGGAGCGAACAGAAATATTGGTAAGTTTAGCAGTATCAGATGCAGTAAAATCCATGGCAAAAAAGCGAATGATTTGTCTGAATTGTGCTTCTGCGATTCTTGAACGGGAATAGTATCTATTTTTTTCTTTCATATAAGGAAGTTACCATACTTTTTAATATGCTTAACTTCCTAAGCCTTTAATATTTAATTTTAAGTAAATTAATAACTATAATTTTTGGTATATTTAGACCTCTTGCAAAAGTCAAAAACAATCAGATGTAAGTGTTGATTTTATTAAGTTCGATCAATTCTAAAATGATTGAAAATGGTACTTACTCAAGAGGTCTATTTTATGCCTATTATATTTTATAGAATTTAATAAGTATTATCGGATATTAATTTTTAATGACACAACCTGTCATAAGGCTGTGAATAATATGCAGAGATGAGCAGTGTGAGATGAATTGGATAGATAATGGCAAAAAGTTCTGAAAAAAGTGGGCTATTGGCTGAGCGTTTAGCAAAATTGCTCGTCAAGTTAAATAATGGTGTACACCTAGATATAAAGACCTTGGCTAGTGAGTTCAATGTGAGTGAACGTACCATTATTCGAGATATAGGCCGTTTAGAATCTACTGAATTGGTTCTACAGCGTGATGCTCAGCAAAGATATTATTTAGAGACTAATTCAACTGGTGTATTTAAACAAAAAGATATAAGAAGTTTTGCCAAAATTTCTGGGATTCAAAATCTATATCCAAATTTAACAACATCGTTTTTAACTAAGCTGTTAGATCGTGAGCAACTTACTTATGAAGCAAGAGGCTATGCTTATGAGGATGCTAGTAAATTTGAAAATTTATTAAAGATGTTCTCTGAAGCGATTGAGAGAAATCAACAAATTGGTTTTTTATATAATAATGAACCACGAGTTGTTGAACCTTACCGCTTGATTCATCATCATGGAAGCTGGTATTTGGCTGCTGTGCGAAAAGGAAGGCTTCTTACTTATAGGGTGAGTCGTATTGCCCGTTCTTATCAACAGCATGAGCTTTCAACATTCGAACCGAATTTAGATATTTTAAAACAATTGGAAGATGAAGATGGTATTTGGTTTGGTCAGGAAAAAAGTGAAGTGATTTTAAAAGTTCATGCCGACGTGGTATTGCATTTTATGCAACGCCAACTTTTACCTGAGCAAGAGCTTGTTAAGACATTAGAAGATGGCGGGATATTAGTATCCAGTAAAATTAGCCATACCATGCAGCTTTTACCTTTAGTTCGATATTGGATTCCGCATGTTGAAATTGTTAGCCCTGAACATTTACAGGATGAGTTAGAAGTTGGTTTAAAAGGGTATTTGGAACGTTAGGGGATACAATGGCATGGAAACCAAAGCTAATAAAAGCTCAGGGTCTATAATGTAAAGCAACAGATATTTTTGTGTCTACAAGTGATGTGATTTTAGGCTTTCCACGGTGTAAAAAGTGTGGTGTACAAATGATCATGGCTGGGCAGTTTGATATGTTGGATTGGATAAAAAATTAAAAGCTTGGTTTAAAAATGAAGAAATTTATAAAGGGTTTGCAAAAAATGGGTCATAGAGAGAATCAACTATCTTCTAACATTAATGAGAAATTTGATTTAGAAAAAGCACGTCAGCGTTTACAGCAGTTTCAGGTAGAACGAGAACGTGATGGGCAGAATGAGGATCAGAATTTAGATATTGTTGAGCCTTTAGCTCAAGATCAGCAGAATTATATGATTGTTAAACCAACGGTTACTTTGGATGATGATGTCATTTTATCAACTGTTACCCGCGTGCAGTTAGATGAAGGAATGGCTAAATTACGCTTTCATAAAACGATCTATGAAGACTGGAATTTTGGTTCTGTAGATAAGCAAGGGCGCAGTGTTATTCTAAATTTTTTTGGTGCACCTGGGACAGGTAAAACTTTAACCGCAGAAGCATTCGCAGGAAGTTTAGGCTTATCTATCATAAAATTGGGAATTGCTGAGCTTGAAAGCAAGTTTATGGGGGAAACTTCAAAAAATATTCAGGCTGTGTTTAAGGTTGCAACAGAAGCCAATTCAGTTTTATTTTTTGATGAAGCAGATACCTTATTGGGTAAACGTTTATCTTCAGTGACACAAGGTATTGATAATGAAGTGAATGCTATGCGTTCTACTTTATTGATCGAGTTAGAAAAATTTAACGGAATTGCAATTTTTGCAACCAACTTTGCCAAAAACTATGATGAAGCGTTTAGAAGCCGTATTAGTCACCATATTCATTTTGACTTACCTGATTTAGAGGCACGCAAAAATTTATGGTCAAAAATGCTGGTTGAGCAAATTCCTTTGCTAGAAGAACGAAGTGAGTTTATTAATTGGGCAGCAGAATTATCTGAGGGTTTTTCTGGGCGTGAGATTCGGACTTGTATGCGTTTGGTTCTACCTAAAGCTTTGTTGGAAGCAGAACAGGCACAGGAAGAACCTAAATTAAAATTGGAACAGTTAAAAGAAGTAATTCATCGTGTGAATCATGCCAAGTCAGAAGTTGCAAGTAAAAACAAAGCAATAAGTGATGATGAGGTTAGTTCTGCAAAATCGTTATTGGGTATTAAAGGTTAATTTAAAGGAGATTGATATGGGGTGGTTTAGTTCGGCTTGTTCATGGGTTGGTTCAAAAGTCTCGTCTGCTGCAAGTAAAGTCTGGAATACAGCGAAAAGTGCAGCAAGTAAAGCGATTGATTGGATGGCCGATGAAGCTGAAAATTTTGTGGGCAAAGTAAAAGAAGTCTGGGCAACTGTAAAGCCACATGTTGTGAGAATTGCTCCAATGGTTTCCAATGCTTTAAAAGTGATCCCTCATCCGTGGGCACAAACGGCTGCGGTTGTCATTGAAAAAGGTTTGCAGGCTTTATTGGCATTAGAGAATAGTCCAATTCTTAAAAAAGCAGAACAGGCTATTTTATGGGCAGCTAAAGCAGCACGCCACTTTCGTGAAAAGTTTTTGACACCAGATGAAACCAAAGAGGCGGAACAACGTCAGGAAGATTTGCAGGAAACAATGGATGCTATGCAGACCGAAGAGCAACGCCAGTCTATTCGTTTTGCTGTAGTTATTAATGACTATATATTAGTTCAAACTCGCATTCAGTCAATTCTAGAGAAAGATAATTTAACTGATTTTAATCATTATTTAAGATTAAGAGCGACTCAGAAATTGTTGAAAGCTGCAGAAAAAACATTAAATACGGCACAGAACATCAATGAAATTACAGCAGATGATTCATTCTTGTTGCGTGTAGGTTCTGATCTTTTGGCTGAAAACCCACAATTATCTGATGCGGATGCAGAGCGTTTAGATCAATTAATCAGAAGACGTTTTAACGGTAAATCACTTATTCCTTTTGTATTTGAAGAAATGATTTGTGCATGGGAAACCAAATATCAAAATATGGAAGCGAAATGGAAAATGCAGAATAAGCATTTAGCATCTTTACAAGATGATTTAATGTCATTAGAAACAAAACTAGAAATTGAGCCCCTAAGCTCAGATGAAGAGCAAAGCTTAATTGAATTGAGGCAGGATGTTATTACTGAATCTTATCAATTAAAACAGAAAGGTAAAGAAAATCGAGCAATGAAAAGCTACGTTCATGCTGCCGAAGGATTTTTACAGGTATTGGAAAAATCAGAAGAACAATTTGAAGAGGAAGGACGAGATTATATCCTTGATGATGTTGCGACAGTGGGTCGATTATTAATTGATTGTGCCCAAAATGGAAAACAGTGGGATGAGTTATCAGTGGACGAGCAAAGCTTGATTACAGATTATGCCAATATTTTTGCAGCAGATAGTAAACAACGTAATCAAGATTTGATTGAGGCTGAAGTAGCATAATGGAAATCTTAAACTTTTTATTGCCGATTCATTTTTCACCCTTTAAAATTGAAGTTTTGCCAATTGCTTTTTTTGTAATTATTTGGGGGTTATTTATATTCACTATTACTCGAGTATATAAAGAAGCCAAGCCTGAGAATTGGGAACATAATTGGTATGGTGGTGATGTTAATAATACTGCTAATGATCTTGATGCTGAACATGGTTCAGTTATGGAAATTAGTGAAGCTGTAGCGACATCATCAGAAAAATTAGCTGATATTATGCCAGGAATGATCCTGATTATTGGTTTATTAGGTACGTTTCTGGGACTAGGTCTAGCTTTGGATAAAGCATCCTCCATTCTAACTGGTGCAAATGCCATGAATAATATGGATGCTTCAATGACTCAGTTGATGGGGATGTTGGAAGGGCTTGGCACTAAATTTAAAACATCAACATGGGGATTATTAGCATTTATTTTATTAAAAGTTATCTTATCTAAAAATGGTTATGAAGAACGCCGGTTACGTTGGTCAATTGAAAAAGTTAAAGGGGAACTTGACCTTGCACGAGATAGACAGCTAAAGGAACAACGTAGGAATAATCAAAATATTATTGATAACATGCAAACTATTGCTCAGTTATTTGTTGAGACGATTGGAAATAATCAAACTAAGAATCAGGAGTTGTTTCAGCAGTTAAGTAGACATAGTGAGGAGAGTAAAAATGCTATGGTTGGCTTTATTGAGAAGAATGAAGCAACAGTATCTAGTTTAGGAAAATCAGCAACAGGTATGTCAAAGGCCGCTGTACAAATGGGTGAATCAGCAAAGCATTTACAAAACGTAATTGATTCATTCCGTTCTAATATGGAAAGTGTTGTTGATCTAATGAAAGAAGACCTTAATTCAACAATTACTGGTATGAATGAGAGTTTTGGTCAAAACATGGCTGAAATGTCGGAAGGTTTAAATAAGGCAACAAAGGATATTTCTAATGCTGTCAATAGTTTATCGGGTAGTGTAGATGAAACTATGAAAACTGTAACATCAACTATTAATGAATCAATGGAATTACAGAAAAAATCACAAGGACAATTTACTACAACTGTACAAGTATTAAGAAAAGAAATTCTTGAAATGACGAATCTTGTAAAAGAATTAACAGAGGGAATAAATAATCAATTCGGAGCTGTTACTAATGGTATTAAGCGTACAGAGCACGTTGGTAAAAAAATAGAGGAATTAACAAATACAGTAAATGGTACATTTAAAGAATCATTACAAAGTATTGAAGCGGTCACAACGCTAAAACCAACACTTGAAAACTTGGTACATGGCATAGATTCTCAAATTACTTTATTGGGTAAGATTGAAATTAACACCTCTCCTGAGCAACAAAAGAAAGTTAATAATCTTTTAAAACTTGGGGGGAGAACGTAAACAGTGAAAGATAAACCCAATGAGTGGATTTCAATTTCAGATTTAATGGCAGGAGTTATGGCTGTTGTCATGCTTTTGCTAGTGATGTCTGTATTACAGAAAACGTATGCTGAGTTAAAGCACAAGCAGGAAATGGAACAGGGAGGAGCAGCCCAACAAAAACGTATTGCGGAAATGTTAAATGATTTAAAGAAATCTGTTGAAGAACAAGGTGCAAGTGGTTTGATGTCATTTGATATTGCAGATGGGCGAATTACATTAAAAGACAATATTTTTGAAAAAGGTAGTGCATGTATTACACCGTTGGCTGCTCAAGCATTTAAGAATATTGATATCAAAATATCAAAATTCTTACAAGATAATAGTTTAGCTTCGATTTATGTTGAGGGGCATACAGACAGCTTACCTGTTTCTCGTCCTGTAACTGATTATGCGCGTTTTTGTACAGTATATGATGATAACTTTACTTTATCCGCAGCGAGAGCGAGAGAGGCACGAAAGCTATTAATCTCACAATTGGATGCTATTCAGTCTAAACGTATTGTGGTCGCAGGTTTTGGAGATTCTCATCCTTTAAAAGGTATAGATTCTAAAGATGGTCGAAATCGCCGTGTAGAGATTCAGTTTGCAGTTACGTCTGGGAACTGATTGTTTGATATTTTTATCATATTTGGGTTTAAATGAAGATGAAAGAATGTATTGATTTATTATTATCTTTAAAATCTTGGGCCAGATAGGATTTCAATATGTTGTTATTGGGTTTTTTCTAATTTTATCGGTTTTCTGGGTGGTTGATAAGATATGTAAGTCTAAATAAAATGATTTATACCTCTTATTGTTAAATGTTTTAATAATAAGAGGCGATTTCTAATCAATATTTTAATTTTCTATAATTATTTCATTCACTTTACTGGTACTCATTAAATTTTAAATAACCCATCAACCCGATAAACCCTAAAATAGGAGTAAAAAGACCAGAGATTAAGAGCCAAAGTAAGAAAGATTGGCCTTGGCTTTTCGCAAAGGTTACAACTAAAAAAGCAAAAAATACTAAGATGAGAAAAGACATATTGTATTTCCTGATGAAGTTGTAGATTAGGCAACAAGCCATTCCTGACGAATGTTAGTGGCTTGATCATCTTGATTTAAATCAAATGTGACTTTTAATCCCAGTTTTAGATCGATATCTTCTGGCCATTCATTGCGGGAGAATCGATAGCGAACAGCATTCCCGTCAATAACAATGCCTGTTTTATTTAAAGGTGAATAATGTAAAATAAGTCCAATAATCATGATGTTTTTTCTCATTATCTTTAGAAGTTAGCGTAATGATGAATAATGAGAATGACAGGTGATGTCATTTTAAAAAGGATTATTTATAATTTTTAGATTTAATTTGATTGTATAAAGAAAAAAACTCCCAAAGATCAAATTGAGAGTTAAAGGTTAAAGAAATAGTTGGAATTATTTTACAGGTTCACCATAAAGATTGCTTTCACTTTGCCCCTTGGTAGCAAACCAGATCACTAATAAAATAAGACCAACAATCGGAATTAAACTAATGAGGAACCACCAACCTGAACGCCCTGTATCATGTAAACGACGTGCGCTCACTGCCAAATCAGGAATAAAGGTGGCAAGTAAAACCAAACCCGTAAAAATTACTTCTGTTTCGAGCACTATATCAACAATAGAAGCAACAATCACCAGAATGAAAATACTTAAACGAAAGAACCAGTATTCCTTGCGTCTCGACCGACCATTAAAGTTTGCATAATTTTTCATACATTTGATAAACCAGTCAAAGACATGATAATGCTCTTCACTTTTTTCAGTGGTGTTGGAGTGGTTTGCAATCGTAGGAGATGCAGCTAAAGCTTTATATATTCCAATAGCAAAACCTTGCTCATTTAAATCAAAGTCAACTTTTAATCCACGTTGTGGCGAAATGTTTTCTTTCCACTCATTGCCAAAAAATGTATAGCGCTTTTGGTCATCCCCAGAAATAATCCCACTATTGGTTTGAATCGAAAAATCAAGAATTGTGCCTTTCATTTTTATGCTCCGTGTATACGATTAGATAATGTGTATTGACGGGGCTATTGTTATTTAGAGGGATGACAGGGGGTGTCATTGGAATCAAAATATTTTTAATTCTAAATTACAGACATAAAAAAACCAGCTTAACGCTGGGTTCTTTATATGCACCATACTTAAAAGTATAAGAATGGTGCCCGAGGCCAGACTCGAACTGGCACGCTTTGTGGGCGGGGGATTTTAAATCCCCTGTGTCTACCGATTTCACCACTCGGGCTTTAACAAGATGGAGGCGGAGGTCGGAATCGAACCGGCGTCCACGGAGTTGCAGTCCGCTGCATGACCACTCTGCCACCCCGCCGCGTCTTGTTGATGCGTATATTAGCAAGCTCTGAAAAAAAAACAATAGGACTTTCATTCGTATGCGCATAAAAACAGCATATCGCGAAAAATATTCAAAATAATCATGTATTATGTGCAAAATTGATTCATATCAACACTTGGAGATGTGCCGTGGCATTAGTTTTAGATGGTCGTGCATTGGCAAAACAAATTGAAGCTGACTTGTTAACTCGCGTAGAAGTGCTAAAAGCAAAATCAGGTCGTACCCCAATTCTTGCAACAATTTTGGTGGGTGACGATGGTGCATCTGCAACTTATGTGCGTATGAAAGGAAATGCTTGCCGCCGCGTTGGTATGGACTCGCTTAAAGTTGAATTACCTAAAGAAACCACGACTGAGCAATTGTTAGCTGAAATTGAAAAGTTGAATGCGAATCCTGATGTACATGGTATTTTGCTGCAACATCCAGTGCCTGAACAGATTGATGAACGTGCATGTTTTGATGCAATCTCTCTTGCAAAAGATGTGGATGGCGTAACCTGTCTTGGTTTTGGTCGTATGGCTATGGGTGAGGCTGCTTATGGCTCTGCAACTCCTGCAGGTATCATGACGATTCTGAAAGAAAACAACATTGAAATCGCGGGTAAACATGCGGTTGTTGTAGGTCGTTCTGCAATTTTAGGTAAACCAATGGCGGCAATGTTGCTTGAAGCCAATGCAACTGTGACGATTTGCCATAGCCGTACTCAAGATTTGGCAAGCTTTGTGAAGCAAGCGGATATTATCGTGGGTGCAGTGGGTAAGGCTGAATTAATCCAAAAAGATTGGATTAAACAAGGCGCTGTGGTTGTTGATGCGGGTTTCCATCCACGTGATGGTGGTGGTGTAGGCGACATTCAATTGGTCGGTATTGAAGAAGTGGCTTCTGCGTACACACCAGTTCCAGGTGGTGTTGGCCCAATGACTATTACGACATTGATTCGTCAAACGGTTGAAGCGGCTGAAAAGGCTTTAGGTTAATTATTTAAAGTAGTCTAATACTTCCTCAAAGCGAGTATTGGATACACGATAACGTCATTCGCTGTTGTTTGAGCTAAGACTTTATTATTTATTTAATGTTTCTGCGACTATTTTAAATAGATGGTGGCATTTAACGAGTTCAGCGAATGACTATGGTTTTGCCTACTTTTGCCAAAACAAAAGTAGGTCTAGCCGAAGGCTAATTCCTCAATCCAAACTTTAGCTGCAAGACCCCGCAGTAAAAGCATAAAAGTACTCAATGACTTATGAGCTGTACTTTCCAATTCCCCAAAGCCCCAGATCATTTACTTCAAGCCTTGCATGAGGTGATTCCAAATTGTGAGCTTTTAGCTCAGCAACTTCCTGAAACACCCATTTCACTGTGGCTCATTCCCCCAGTATTTCCAACCGATAAACTGGATGATGAAATCATTCGACGTATTTGGAATGAAACGCCATATTGGATCTTTTGCTGGGCTTCAGGTCTAGCAATGGCGCAGTGGTTGCTGGCTGAACCACATCATGTTCAGGATAAAGTGGTGTTGGACTTCGGTGCAGGTTCAGGAGTGGTTGCGATTGCAGCCAAAATGGCGGGTGCAAAGCGCGTGATTTGCTGTGACATTGACCAAGTGAGTTTAGATGCTTGTCGTGCCAATGCGGAACTAAATAATGTAGAGCTGGAATATTTAATTGATCTCTACAAAGCAGAGCAAGTTGATATTTTGTTGGCTGCTGATGTTTTATATGACCAATGCAATCGTTTCTTTTTAGATGAGTTTTTAAAGTTTGCACCAGAGGTTTGGGTGGCAGATAGTCGTGTTAAAAATTTCAGCCATCCGCAGTACATAAAGTTGGATGAACGCAGTGCGACAACGTGGCCAGACTTAGATGAATCACCTGAGTTTCGTAATGTAAGTTTTTATCGAACTTTAGAAACTCAAAAAGGGCAGTAGCCCTTTTCATGAGTCTAAGCGATTTATGAGCAGGTATAGCGTACTACATGTAATGTGCTTGGTCGTGTTTCAAGTGCTTCGCGTGTGGCAAAATTTTCACCTTGGTGTAAGTCCGGTGTGTTACTTAAACCAAATGTAGCGCGAGTTTGTCCGATTTGACGACCATATTGAGGCATATCTGCGGCAGTATTTGGAATCTCATTGATACTTAAAATCGTCAATTTATAGTTTTTCTGTGAACCTAAAACCTTTTGGCATGCATGTTGGAGTTTGTTTTCATCGAGTTGCTGATTTTTACGTGCTGCAAGTGTATAAGCAAGCGTAGCACTAGTTCCAGACTGTTGTTCGATTTGATAGCCAACATTGCCATTGTATTGGCGAGGTGTACTTTGGCATGCAGATACTGCTAAAACAATACAACTTAAACCTAAAAATTTATACGTATTTTTCATGTAAAAAGTTCCTAACATTATTCTTGTTCTTAGTATGCCATACACAGGTTTAATTCACGATATTTCAATTGATCTAGTTTGAGTAAAACTTTCCTCTGGTAAATAAAAAATGCCTTCATGGGATGAAGGCATTTAGACTTTTAATATTTCAGATATGCAACAAGCAAAAGGATTAGTGATCGGTAATCATGCTGTGCTTTTTGGTGTCTTTCATGAAAATATAAGTCAGTAAGGATAATCCGATCATAAATGTAATGTAATAAAAGAAATAGTTTTCATGCCCTGCATTTTTAAAACTTAAAGCAACTAACTCTGCTGTACCACCAAAAACCGTATTGGCAATAGCATAAGGCAGTGCAACACCTAGTGCACGAATATGCGCAGGAAACAGCTCTGCTTTTACGACAGCATTAATGGCAGTATAACCTGTCACAATTACCATACCGCTCATACACAGCATAAAAGCAGTGGTTGGGCTACTGGTTGAGCCTAGGCCGTTAAAGATTGGAATCGTGAACAGTACGCCTAAAACACCGAAAGTAATCATAATGGGTTTACGACCAATCTTATCGGATAGTGCACCAACTACGGGTTGTAACAGCATAAAAATAAATATGGCTGCTGTGGTAATTTCAGTCGCTGTAGTTTTTTCAAAACCAGAGGTGTTGACCAAGTATTTTTGCAAATAGGTGGTGAAAGTATTGAATGCCAGCGTTCCACCTGCAGTCAGCATAATGACAGTAAAAGCTTGTCGTGGGTATTTGGTAAACAATGCCAAAGCACTTGATTTGGGGCCGCCATTTTTAGCTTGTTCTTGTGCATCTTTCGATGATTGTGTTTCAACCAAACCACGACGAATCCAGAACACCACAACTGCAAGAACGGCACCAATAAAGAATGGAATACGCCAACCCCATTCAGACAACTGGGTTTCAGTCATGTTGCGTTGTAAGATAATCAACACGCACAGAGCGAGTAATTGTCCTGAAATGAGGGTCACATACTGGAAACTAGAGAAAAAGCCGCGATGGTTTTTACCTGCCATTTCGGTTAAGTAAGTGGCACTAGAGCCATATTCACCGCCAACACTTAAACCTTGTAATAAGCGTGCAAAGAGTAATAGGGCAGGTGCGAGCATGCCGACACTTGCGTAGGTGGGCGCGCAGGCAATAATTAAAGACCCTACACACATTAAAGACACAGATAATGTTAGGCCTGATTTACGTCCTTTGCGGTCGGCATAAATACCCATGATCCATGCGCCGATTGGGCGCATGAGAAACCCAAGTGCAAATACCGCAGCGGCTTGCAGTAATTTGACCGTGTCATCTCCTTCAGGAAAAAACTGGGGCGCAAAATATAATGTAAATGCTGCATAGACATACCAGTCATACCATTCAACGAGATTACCTGCTGAACCGCCTAAAATTGACTTTAAACGTGTCTTTTTGTCGAGGCTTACTGGAGCTGCTTGGGAAGATAAATCAGTCACAAAGATTTTCCAAAGAGAAGTTCGGAAAAATACATCTTTTAACTTTTTGGATTATAAAAGTTAAAACAATATATTTTTAGATTAAACAATAAATTCTTTTTCGTTATACGCCCCTTGTTTAGAGAGTTCATTCGACTTTAGTCTAAAAAATCGCATGATTTATGGGCTGTTAAGTTTTTCTAATTAATATTTGTTTTTCAATGGGAAATAATAATTTTACTTATTTAAAACAGTATCTTGGTAATCAGTAAAATGTGAATAGTCAATTAAAATACAACAGTTTAGGCTGCTTTATACAAAATTAAAAAGAATTTTTATTTGGTGGAAATATCACTTTTTGTTTGAATGTTATTCAAATATTGAACCGAATCATAAAAAAGAAGCATTAATTTGTAAAAAGATGTGGGAGAGCTGATCTGTTAAGGAAAGTGATGTTTTTGTACGGTGGAATCATCTTTTCGGTATGACAAGGTCTGATTTTGATGTTAAGTTGAGATTAAGAAAAACAAGAATATATGCTAAGTAAAGAGGTTGATATGCAAGACACAAATGCAATTTATGACATTGCCGTTGTTGGAGCTGGAATCAATGGAGTGGGAATTGCAAATGATGCTGTTGGTCGTGGCTTAAATGTTTTCGTCTGCGAAAAAGATGATTTAGCTAGTCATACGTCTTCAGCGAGTAGCAAACTCATCCATGGTGGATTGCGTTATCTGGAACAAAAAGAATTTCGTTTAGTTCGTGAAGCATTACTTGAGCGTGAAGTCTTATTAAAAAAAGCGCCACATTTGATCCATCCCATGCGTTTTATCATGCCGCATCAACCGTATTTGCGCCCAGCATGGCTAATTCGTTCGGGCTTATTTATTTATGATTATCTGGCAAAACGAGAAACTCTCGAAGGTTCTGAGTTGATTTATTTTAATGCTGATAGTCCACTAAAGGAAACGATCAGTCGTGGTTTTGAATATTCTGACTGTACCGTAGATGATGCTCGGTTAGTGGTGGTCAATGCATTGCAAGCACATGAACTAGGAGCGCAGATTCGAACACAGACCCGCTGTGTTTCTGCAACTCAGCAAGAGGGTGTGTGGTGTTTAACATTAGAACATCAAAAACAACAATATCAAATTAAGGCAAGAGTTTTGGTGAATGCTACAGGTGCATGGGTTACTGATTTTATTCAACAGCAGTTGCTTCAAACGCCAAAAGCTGGAATTCGATTAGTACAAGGCAGTCACATTGTTGTGAAGCGCTTATACCCCGAACATCACGCTTTTATCCTACAAAATGATGATCAGCGCATTGTTTTTGTGATCCCTTATTTGGATGAATACAGTTTGATTGGGACAACAGACCTAGAGTTTGAGGGTGATCCAAATCATGTACAAATTACCGAACAAGAAACGGCATATCTAATAGATGTTATTAACGATCATTTTAAGCTGCAATTACAGCTTGATGATGTCATTTCTACCTATGCTGGTGTTCGGGCGCTATATGATGATGAAAGCGCACAGGCTTCTAAAATAACCCGTGATTATGTCCTTGCACTGTCGAATGAAGGAGAACACGAAGCACCTCTTTTGACAGTGTACGGTGGAAAGTTAACAACTTATCGAAAGCTAGCAGAAGCAGCATTATCTCAGCTCAAACGGTATTTTCCACAGATGAAAGCAGAATGGACGCTGCAAGCAAAATTACCGGGTGCGGAGGATTTTGATTCAGTGGAATTATTGCGGACAGAATTAATGCAGAGTATTCAAGGTTTGGATTTACATACTGCACAGCGTTGGGCTAAAACCTATGGCTGTCGTGTTTGGCAGATGCTAGATGAGAAGAAGACCATGCAGGATTTAGGGCAGTCATTTGGGTATGGTCTATATCAGCAAGAGGTTGATTATTTATATAGAGTTGAATGGGCTAGGCATAGCCAAGATATTCTCTGGCGAAGAACAAAGCTGGGTATGAAACTCAATATAGCTGAAGTCCGAAGTTTAGATATGTATCTACATGATTTACATCAGCGTCGTGTGCAGGGTGATGCTGCATAGTCTTGCATTGATGTTTATCTTCTTAAAAGTAGAGCATTGGGATTAAAAAAAGCCGCTTGCTGCGCGGCTTTTTAAGCTTAGATTTCAATACCACCTAATTGTTTGCAGTCCACAGGTGTTTTCCATTTCACAGCAGTACCCCAGACCACTGGGCGAACAATACGCCAAGGCCAGAATCCAAATCGTTGGCTTGCATTGTAATTAATCACCACATTGCCACCCACTTGGTGCGCGCGTTCAGCAAAGCGTGGATAAAGTTCTTCCACACTGCCATAAGTGCCTTTAGCAACTTTAATGCGTTTTTTGATGTCAAATTGAGTAGAGTCTGGAGTACCTTTAATGGCGCAGACGTGCAGTGTAGATGTTGTTGTTGGTTCAGTTTGAGCCATTGCTAGGCTTGATACACCAACTAGACTGATGGTTAGCATGAGTGTTTTGAACATAGTTTTCCCCTTTGATGTTTCTTTTTGATTTATAAAGTTAAATTTTTGAAATATTTGAAAGATTGAAAAAAGACCGCTTGTGCGGTCTTTTTTGAGAGCTTAATTTAAAGGTTAAGCAGATTTTTTCACAGCTTCTAAAAGTTCGTTTTGACGAGTTTTAAGAGCAGCTGGTAAGCGTTCACCAAGTTTATTGAACAACTCAGTATGACTTTCAATTTCTTTGATCCATTGATCTTTATCTTGAGAAGTCACAAGTTCAAATTGAGCTTTAGTAAAGTCAGAACCTGTCCAGTTTAATTGCTCATAAGTTGGTACTAAACCAATTGGAGTCTCAACAGCATCAGCACGGCCTTCACAGCGGTCAATGATCCACTCAAGAACACGCATGTTTTGACCAAAACCAGGCCATACAAAGTTACCTTCAGCATCACGACGGAACCAGTTCACGTTGTAAATGCCTGGGAGTTTGTTGCCTGCAGCTTTTGCTTTTGCTGCAACTTCTTCACCAAGTTCTAACCAGTGAGAGAAGTAATCCGCCATGTTGTAACCCGCAAATGGAAGCATTGCGAATGGGTCGCGACGAACGACACCTTGTTGACCTACAGCAGCTGCAGTTGTTTCAGAGCCCATAGTTGCAGCTTTATAAACACCATCTACCCAGTCAAATGCTTCTGAAATAAGAGGCACTGTGTCCGCACGACGGCCACCGAAGATGAATGCAGAAATAGGTACGCCTGCTGGATTTTCCCAGTCAGCATCAATAGAAGGACATTGACCTGCTGAAACAGTAAAGCGTGCATTCGGGTGAGCTGCTTTTTCTTCACCAGTGTGCGGTTGACCTTTCCAGTTAGTTAGGTTAGCAGGTACTTCTTTAGAAAGACCTTCCCACCATACTTCACCGTTGTCTGTTACAGCAACGTTGGTATAGATAACATCTTTAGTTAATGTTGCCATACAGTTTGGGTTCGTCTTGGTATTTGTACCAGGCGCTACACCAAAGAAACCAGCTTCAGGGTTGATCGCATATAAGCGACCATCTTCACCTGGTTTGATCCAAGCAATATCGTCACCTACGGTTTCAATTTTCCAACCTTCGTAACCCGCTGGTGGAATCAACATAGCAAAGTTCGTTTTACCACATGCAGAAGGGAATGCTGCTGCGATGTAGTGTTTCTCGCCTTGTGGATTTGTTACGCCAAGGATCAGCATGTGTTCAGCTAACCAGCCTTGTTGACGACCCATAGAAGAAGCAATACGTAAAGCTAGGCATTTTTTACCTAACAATGCGTTACCACCGTAACCTGAACCATAAGACCAGATTTCACGTGTTTCTGGATAGTGAACGATCCATTTTTCAGGATTGCAAGGCCAAGCCACGTCTTTTTCACCGATCGCAAGTGGAGCACCTACTGTATGAACACAAGGAACATATTCGCCATCAGTACCTAATACGTCATAAACAGCTTTACCCATACGAGCCATTTTAGACATACTGACTGCTACATAAGGAGAGTCAGTAAGTTCGATACCGATGTGTGCAATATGAGAACCTAAAGGACCCATAGAGAACGGTACTACATATAAAGTACGACCTGCCATTGAACCGTCGAACAAACCATTTAGACGAGCACGCATTTCAGCAGGCTCTTCCCAGTTGTTTGTTGCGCCAGCATCTTCTTGTTTTTCAGAACAGATGTATGTACGACCTTCAACACGAGCAACGTCAGAAGGGTCAGAATTTGCAAGATAAGAACCAGGATGTGTTTCTTGGTTAAGCGCTTGCATCGTGCCGTTAGCGATCATCAAGTCGATATAACGTTGATATTCTTCTTCGCTACCGTCACACCATTCAATTTTCGCTGGTTTTGTTAATTTTGCAATTTCTTCCACCCATGCAATAAGCTTAGGGTGACGAACGAATTCTGGTGCGTTCACTTGGGTCATGGTGAGGCCTATCTCAAATATGTACACAGTTGTACAAAGTACAATCTCAACAATAGATTTACTGCTGAGATGAAAAGATGAAAAAAAAGTGGCTGTATTAAAGCATAATTTGATAAAAAAAATAAGACCAAAGCCGTATCTAAATTATGAACAATTTTGTAAAGGTATTTTATTTTAATTATTAAAAAACAATACTTTACTTTAATTTTATTGCTTTATTTGGTGTATTTATTATATTTATGAGTATTATTCATTTAAAATATTTAAATTAAAAACAATGGTTTATAAATATTTTGTGATTGAGATTTATTATTGATTAAATAAATGAACGTCATTTGATTTTTACATAACCAAACTGTTAACTGTTGAATTTTTGGACAAAAATAGAGTAATTACTTTATGGAAGAGTGCTGGATGTCTGAGCAGTTAAAACCTTTGTCACTTATTTATAACAAAAAATCAGGTTTTCATGCCACAAATAAAGATGAAGTGTATGAACAACTGCTAGCCGATCTGAGTACTGCTGGTTTTGAAATACAGTCATTTGAGTTAAGTGAGTGCATGGACTTTGATCAGATGATGCAAGAGGTTTTATTACGTCATCGACAAGCAGAACATATAGGTGTTGTGGTTGCTGCAGGTGGAGACGGAACATTAAATGCAGTCGCTTCAAAGCTAATGGGTACTGATATCCCTATGGGAATATTGCCTTTAGGTACATTTAACTATGTTGCGCGAGTGTTGAATATTCCACTGGATTTATTAGACGCAGCCAAAGCTATTAGTGAAGGGCAGCCACGTTCGGTACATGTGGCACAGCTTAATCAACACATCTATCTGAACAATGCTAGTTTAGGGCTTTATCCTTTATTTATTCAAAAAAGAGAACAGTTTAATAAGCATTTTGGACGTTTTCCATTGCATGCGTATACCTCAGCATTGGATGTTCTCATCCGCGACCGTAAAGAGTTAAAACTTGAGGTGGAGGTCGATGGACAACGCTATCCCGTGAAAACGCCATTGATTTTCTTTGGAAATAATCAGCTTCAATTGGCTGAAATGAAATTGCGTATTGCTGAAGCTGCCGAAGCTGGAAAGGTAGCAGGGGTGGTTGTTGCAAAAAGTGATAAACGCACACTGTTTAAAACCTTGTGGCAGCTGATTAAAGGCAATTTGGATCAGGCTTCCGATGTTTATAGCTTTGCCGCAGATGAAGTGATTGTGCATTCAAAGCATAACAAGCTTACGGTTGCCGTAGATGGTGAAATCATTATGATGAAACCGCCTCTAAAAATTACAGTACGTAAACATGCACTGAATATCATGGTACCTGCATGATTTTACATTTGTCTGATTTACATTTCGGCACAGAACGCGAAGCCTGTTTGCAGGCTATTCATCTGTTATGTGAGGAACATCCTTTTGAAGCCGTAGTGGTTAGTGGCGATTTAACCCAGCGTGCACGGTTTATTCAGTTTTATGCTTGTCGGCAGTTTTTAGACAGTTTGAAGTTACCGTATTTGGTGGTGCCAGGAAATCACGATATCCCGCTGTACCATATTTGGAATCGTTTTTTTAATCCATTTGCGCGTTATCAACTGTTTTTTGGGGGGATGGAAAACACCTTAGAAACTGAACACTTTTATGTCATAGGTGTGAACAGTATTCGGAGGCGTTTCCACACACGGGGGCATATTTCACTGAGCCAAATTCAAGAGATTGATTTGAAATTACAACAAGCACCTGCACACAAAATAAAGCTGATCGCCGCTCATCAACCTTTTTATACGCCGCCAGACCATAGTCATGGTGTGAAAGACTGTCCAATGCTTGGTCGTATTGCACTGGAGCAATGGAGTCAACAGGGTTTAAATGGACTCTTGCATGGGCATTTGCATCATCCAGCAGTCTATGATCTGAATCAGATTTATCAACTTGGGGTATCGCATCCGGTGTTGGATATTCATGCAGGAACGGCAACCTCTTATCGTTTACATGGTGGACGACCGAATAGCTTAAATATTATTTTAAATAATGCAGATGTGCAGCATTTGAGCTTTAATTCTGCAATAAATCGCTTCGAGTTGATGCAGAAAAATATCTCAGATTAATTTGTGTGTCTAAACTTTGATTAGGTTTGCTTAAAAAGAGCGCAAAAATATAAAAATATTTTGTATTTGCCCTTGAAGCCCTTTTTTCCATCCCCACAAAAGTGTCATATCAAAATTTTGTTGATGACCTAGGAATAAGAAGTCATCTTCACATCGTAATCAATGACATTCTGAAAATGTCTATGGAGTTAGAAATGAGCAAAATTCGTCCTTTACATGACAACGTTGTGATTCGCCGCGTAGAGAAAGAAACTAAAACTGCTGGCGGTTTGATTTTGAGCACTTCTGCTGCTGAACAGCCAGCTCAAGGTGAAATTATTGCAGTAGGTAATGGCAAAATCACAGACAATGGCGTTCGTGCTTTAGACGTAAAAGTGGGCGACAATGTACTGTTCGGTGCTTATGCAGGCACTAAAGTTAAGGTTGAAGGCGAAGAGCTTCTAGTAATGAAAGAGTCTGATATTTTAGCAGTTCTTGAAGGTTAATTCGGAACGGTCATTTGCTGTTTAAGCAATACAATTGATTAAAATTTAAGAATATTTGGAGTTAAGCATGTCAGCTAAAGATGTAAAATTTGGTGATTCAGCACGTTCTAAAATGATTGCAGGCGTAAACGTACTTGCAGATGCTGTAAAAGTGACTTTAGGCCCTAAAGGCCGTAATGTTGTGATCGACCGTTCTTTCGGTGCACCACACATCACTAAAGATGGTGTAACTGTTGCGAAAGAAATTTCTCTAAAAGACAAATTTGAGAACATGGGTGCTCAATTGGTTCGTGAAGTATCTTCTAAAACCAATGACATCGCTGGTGACGGTACAACAACAGCAACTGTACTCGCTCAAGCAATTTTAAATGAAGGGATCAAGTCTGTAACTGCGGGTATGAACCCAATGGACTTGAAACGTGGTATTGACCTTGCAGTTAAAGCATTGGTTGCCGAAATTAAAGCAACAGCAAAACCTGCTTCTGATACTAAAGCGATTGAACAAGTGGGTTCAATCTCTGCAAACTCTGACGAAACTGTAGGTAAACTCATTGCACAAGCAATGGAACGCGTAGGCAAAGAAGGCGTGATTACCGTTGAAGAAGGTTCAGGCTTTGAAGATGCTTTGGACGTTGTTGAAGGTATGCAGTTTGACCGTGGTTATATCAGCCCGTACTTTGCAAACAAACAAGATACCTTAACAGCAGAACTTGAAAATCCATTCATTCTTCTTGTCGATAAAAAAATCAGCAACATTCGTGAATTGATTACTGTGCTTGAAGCCGTTGCTAAAACAGGTAAACCACTTTTAATTATCGCTGAAGATGTTGAAGGTGAGGCTTTAGCTACACTGGTTGTCAACAACATGCGCGGCATTATCAAAGTATGTGCGGTTAAAGCGCCAGGTTTTGGTGACCGTCGTAAAGCAATGCTTCAAGATATCGCAATCTTGACTGGTGCGACTGTGATTTCTGAAGAAGTGGGCATGACTTTAGAGCAAGCTTCTCTTCAAGACTTAGGTACTGCGCACAAAATTACAGTATCTAAAGAAAACACTGTGATTGTTGATGGTGCTGGTGATGCAACTCAAATTGCTGAACGTGTCACTCAAATCCGTGCACAAATTGAAGAGTCGACGTCTGAATACGACAAAGAAAAACTTCAAGAACGCGTTGCTAAATTGGCAGGCGGTGTAGCTGTGATCAAAATTGGCGCAGCGACTGAAGTTGAAATGAAAGAGAAAAAAGACCGTGTAGACGATGCGCTTCATGCTACGCGTGCTGCGGTTGAAGAAGGTGTGGTTGCTGGCGGTGGTGTTGCACTGGTACGTGCTGCAGCTGCGCTTGATGGCGTAACAGGTGCAAACGATGATCAAAATGTAGGTATCAACATTTTACGTCGTGCGATTGAAGCACCACTTCGTCAAATCGTTGCGAATGCGGGTGATGAGCCTTCAGTTGTGATCAATGCCGTGAAAAATGGTCAAGGTAACTTTGGTTATAACGCTGCAACGTCTGAGTATGGTGACATGCTAGAAATGGGTATTCTTGACCCTGCGAAAGTAACACGTTCTGCACTTGAACATGCTGCATCTGTCGCAGGTTTAATGTTGACTACAGAATGTATGATTACTGACGTTCCAGAAGACAAGCCTGCAATGCCTGATATGGGTGGCATGGGTGGTATGGGCGGCATGATGTAAATACTCGCCTAGCGTTGCTAATCAAAAAATCCCTGCATTTCGCGGGGATTTTTTATTTGGGTAAGTTATTCCAAAAACTTGATTATTTTAACATTCAGCTCAGATTGGCTAGGTCGTTACCTTTTATCGCATTACATTTATTTCAATAAAGTCTGAATCAATCAATTAAATACGGTTGTCAGCAGTAAGGTTGATTGAATCATTTGTTGATTACTTTTAAGAGAAGGGCTATCTCGAATAAAACGATATTATTCACATTTATTCCGACATGATTTGTGATGGACTGATATTTCTTGAAATATTTGGAATTAAATAAAATATACATTTATAGATTAATTGCTGTTTTATTGATCTAAATCCGATGTATTTGATCTTCAGCATTGCTAGAATCTGCGCGAATTTTAGCAATGTGGTGTTTTTTGTGTTCGAGAAGCTTGCAGAACAAAGTTTAACCTTAATGGGGTGGCAGATTGATAATCACTGGGATTTGAATATCAATCAATGTGTCATGATTGCAGCGCCACATACCAGTAATTGGGATGCACTCTATGCGCGTTTGGCACTAAAAGCCTTAGGGGTGAATGTCCGTATCACGATAAAAGACAGTTATATGAAGTTGCCTTTTGGCCCTTTTGTCCGTGCTATGGGGGGAATTGGTATTGACCGTCGTCCAAAACATGAAGGTGAACCACGTCCAAGCATGGTGCAATTGATGAGTGATCTTTTTAAAGAACATCCTAAATTAGTCATGTTAGTCACCCCAGAAGGAACACGTGCTAAGCAGGAGCAATGGAAAACAGGTTTTTACCATGTTGCGATAAGTGCAGGTGTACCGATTGCATTGGCTTATATGGATTATGCAAAGAAAAAAACGGGAATCGGTAAAATTGTTTACCCTACGGGTGACTATGAGAAAGATATGGCACAGATTATGGCATTTTACGCTGAAATTTCAGCGAAATTTCCGCAGAAGTTTAGTGTAGATACGCGTTATCATTCAGATTCTATGAAACAAGAAATTGAAGCATAATCAGTGATAAATCAAAAAAGACAGCACGCATGCTGTCTTTTTATTTGTCCAAAATTTTAAGGTGTGTCTTGAGCCGTGGTCGGTAAAACGCCACCTAAAGATTGACAGGCTGTAGTGTAGTTTTGTAGCTGGGTTTCTATAACTTCAGGTAGTGGCAGGTCAAAGATTTTATCGCCATGTTGATAGCTTTCTACATAAGATTGGGCTTTTTGTTTGCTGCTAGCAAGTATTTGTTCATGAAAACTGGTCATGGAGCTGTGATCAGCTTGGTCACGTTCAATATTTTGACAATCGAAATATTGTAATAGTTTTTCAGCTTGTTTAATTTCTTTAGATGAGCTGATGGAGCAGGCACTGACAAAGCAAAGACTAAAAAGTGCAAAATACGGTTTCATATATGCTGAATAGATGGTTTTTGAGCGTGGCGTTATTGTATAAATTTTTGTGAATAGTGAGAAAGCTTAAACATCGTAAGTTGCTTAAAGAAGTGGCAATTTTGACAGAAAGCACACAATTAAATGTCTAGATCGTTTGTCATAAAATGTTAAAAATCCGCTACTGATTTAAAAGGTAGCTGATACATAAAAAACAGCCTGAGCTAAATAAGAGTCCCAGTACGATTTGTTTAAATTGGCGTTCAGAAATTTTATAAAATAAGCGTGCACCTAGCATGGCCGGTAGACTGACACTTAAAATCAAGATACCCATATAGGGTAAATGCTGTAGGCTTAAATTTCCACGAAGTAGGTAGCTAAATAGTGTGAATACTTGGATCGCAAAATTAAAATGTCTCAAAATAAAACGTTGCTGCTCTTTAGGTAGATTTTTTAACATGACCCAAGCAGAAGGAAGTGAGCCACAAAACCCGCCTAAACCGCCGAGTATGCCACCAATAAAACCAATACAGCTGTCGGCATATTTTCCTGAAGATTGAATAGAACGAATTTGTGGATTCAAGAGCATCAATGGACACCAAAGTACTAAAAATATACCAAGCATTAGCTTAAACATATCCGCTTGAATAATCTCTAAAAGATAGGTTCCCAGCGGAACACCTAAAATGCCAGCCAAAACGTAGGGTGCAATAAGGTTTTTATTGATCTGAAAAGATGATTCTGATTTTAAGGAGATAAGATGGCTCCATACAGAAGCAAAAACCACTAATGGTGCTGCTAGCTGTGGTGCTAAAACCCATACCCAAAATGACATGGCAATTAAGGCAAAGGCAAAACCCGTTAAGCCCTGAACAAAACCAGCAACCATTGCACCTAAAATAAAGACCAGCCAAGTCATCGCATATATGCCGAAAACTTTATAGGGTAAGTGATATTTCGTTCAGCCGAAAGCGACATAGATTTTGCTAAAATTTTGAAATATCGAAACATAAAATGTCTTTGCTTTAGTAGCTTATGCTGTCTTTTGAAATAAGCCTGCACGTACAGTGCCAGCCTTGGTGCTCTTTACCTGAACCCAGGAGCTTGGAAGTCTTAGCAGATTTAACTCACGATCCGCTTCTATATAAATATAGCCATTCTTTGAAATCAGCGGGTCAGCCAAGAGAGCCAATTGTTCCCATAACTCTAGGCTATACGGCGGATCTAAAAAGACCAAATCAAACTGTTCTTTTAGGTTGGGCAAGCTTTGCTGTGCTGTTGAGACTTTTAATTGTGCACGAGACTTAGGTACTTTCAAGAGCTCTAAGTTTTGTGTTAAAAACTGTGCTTGACTGCGGTCAGGTTCAATCATCACTACTTTTGAAGCACCACGTGATAGAGCTTCGAATGCCAATGCACCCGAACCTGCACAAATATCCAAAACATTGGTATTTTGCACATCCCACATAAGCCAATTAAACAAAGTTTCACGGACTCGATCAGGCGTGGGGCGCAAACCTTCAATATTGGCGAAAGGGAGTTGGCGACGTTTCCATTCCCCCCCGATGATACGAAGTTGATTTTTCATAATTAGTCTGGCTCTTCAGTAGCAGGGGGTGGAGTAGCTGAATGGTTAGTGTTCGGAGCTACTGTTGTACTTTGTACGGAGGTTGCTGAACGACCTTGTGGGGCTACTGCTGTATTTGCTGCGGGTGGCGTGCTGTCACTCGGCAACTCACCCGGTTTAATCCCCGCTGTCATGAGTCCACCACTGATTTGATGGTTTTGCGGACGAATTGGATTTTTATGGCGAGTTTGCAACCAATAATCTAGCACAGGGCGAGCTAGCTGAGCTGCTGATCCGCCGTGACGTCCATTTTCCCAGACGACCGCAATTGCAATCTCTGGATTTTCCGCAGGCGCAAAGCCAACAAATAAACCATGGTCGAGCTGACGTTCTGTTAAAAGTGCTTCGTTATAACGTTTACCTTGAGCAATACTTTTAACCTGTGCGGTACCTGTTTTACCTGCAATTTTATACATTGGTGTACGAATACCACGCCCTGTACCCGTTTCCACGACATCGACCATAGCATCACGCATTTTTACCCAGTCTTCGTCTGTACCATTGAACTGAATTCGACCATCAGGTGCATTTAGGTCTTTATGTGGTTTTGCGCCTTTACTGGTTTGTAAAACATGTGGAATTACATGTGAACCATGATTCGCAGTAATGGCAGTTGCCATGGCTAATTGTAGGGGGGTTGCGGTAAAAGCACCTTGTCCAATACTGACAGAAATGGTTTCACCTTTAAGCCACTTGGCATCGCGAGTACGCATTTTCCATTCAGGGTTTGGATAAAGACCTGTGCTTTCACTTGGTAAATCAACACCTGTTTTTTCACCAAAACCAAACTGACGCATCCATGTGTTCATTTTTTCAATGCCCATGCGGAAAGACAGAATGTAATAAAAGGTATCGCAAGAAACAACTTGAGCTTTATGCAAATTGACCACGCCATGTCCTGACTTTTTCCAGTCACGGAATTTATGCGAATCTCCCGGCAGGGTGAAATAGCCGTGATCGGAAATAGCAGTACCCCAATCAATCAATCCATAATGAATACCACCTAAACCAAACATCGGTTTAATGGTTGAACCAGGTGGATAAGCCCCTTGTACAGCACGGTTATAAAGGGGTTGATCAAGGTTGTCTCGCAGACCACTATAGTCGGTATGGCTAATGCCTGTCACAAACAGGTTTGGGTTAAAACTAGGACTTGATACGAGGGCGAGGATTTCACCTGTACGTGGGTCCATGGCCACAATTGCACCGCGACGACCTGCGAGTTGTTCTGTCGCAACGACCTGTAAGCCATAATCGAGTGACAGGTATAAATCGTTGCCACGAATTGGCTCTTTGCGACCTAAATGTCGTAATACATTGCCGTGAGCATCCGCTTCGACAGACTCGTTTCCAGGAACGCCATGTAGCAAATCTTCATAGGATTTTTCTACCCCAATTTTACCAATCAGGTTAGTGCCCGCATATAAGTCTTTATTGATACTTTTTAATTCTTTATCGTTAATACGTCCCACATAACCAATCACATGAGCAAACAGCTCGCCATGTGGATAGTAACGTGTCATTTGAGTTTCGATGTTTACCCCTGGAAATTGATATTTGACTTCACTAAAACGTGCAATATCATTTTCATTCAAATTGAGTTTAATCGAAACACGCTCAGTTTTACGTGATGCTTTAATACGACTTTGAAAACGGTCAATATCTTCTTGGCTAAGTTCTAAAATGGGCGTTAGACGTTCAATTGTCTTATCAATATCTGGAACATCTGCACGACTCATAGTGGCTGTGAAAACAGGATAGTTGTCGGCTAAGAGCACACCATTACGGTCGTAAATATAGCCACGGGCAGGGGCTAAAGGCTGTAGCCGAATACGGTTTTGGTCAGATGCGGTGGAAAATTCATCGAACTGTACCAGCTGTAAATACGCATAGCGGGAGACTAAAATCAGTAAGAAAAAGATCACAATACCCATGGAAATAAAGGTACGATTTCGAAAAATGCGCTTTTCTTGTTGAACGTTTTTTAAAGGAAAGTGCTGTTTCATACCAAATCGACTTAGACACATGGATAAAGAGGAATATACCTGCGCGCTATTCTAACGCATGTCTCCCTGTTTTGATATTTGTTATCACCTGTTCTGCTTTTCATTTTGACTAAACTTTGACTTTACAGACATTAAAAATGTAAATTCCTGTATATAAGTGTTTTCTAATTTCTGATACAGTCAAAATCCGATAAAAAGGGACCAATTACTAAAATAACATTACGGATAATGGTGACAATAATGACAAGAATTTATCCAGTGTTGGCACTTGTTGCCTGTGCAAACGTAGCCTACGCTCAAGATAATTCGTTTTTGCCAGAAGCAAAAATTCCTACAGATAGTGCTCAAACATGGAATGTGGGAGCAGGTGTAACGCAGAAACTACTGCACACTAACGTAGAATGGGTAAATCCTTATGGGATTGCTTATGCAAAAGCTGGGGTATTTATGAATGATGACTACCCAGTGGGTGGTCAGGTTGGTTTTAGATTTCCAGTTCATTTTACTGGCAAAGATAAAAATGGCTATTATTTAGGTGTCTATGCAGGACATATAGATAGTAAAAAAGTTGATGGGGAGTATGAGGCTCGCCTTGGTGGTGGTGTAGATCTTGCTTATGTGTTACTTAGTCCTGAGCGAATCAGTACATTCAGTGTAGGGATTGGTGCAGGGGAAAAACTCGAAACTAAATCGGGGGATGTGATTGTAGAAACCGAACCGAGACTACAATTCTCCTATACTTTAAGCTTTGGTTTATAGACACAATATCTTTTTTAAAACGCTATATAATTCAGTTAATAAAATTAAATATGGAAGTTATGCATGCTTGAGTACGTCAATCAGTTGTGGCAAACCTTTTTGAATAGACCCGATTTTTGGGCTGTACTCAGTATTATCCCTGTAACTGCATTTGTAACATGGGCGCATGTTTGGATGGCCCTGAAAATGGTCTTTTACCCGATTAACTTTTGGGGCTTCCATATTGGCCCTTTGCCTGTCGGTTGGCAGGGGATTGTGCCCAGAAAGGCAGGGCGTATTTCAGGCATTATTACTGATAATACTTTATCCAAGCTCGGTTCTTTGCGTGAATTTTTAGATGCAATGGATCCTGAGGATATGGCACGGATCATTGGTGAACAAGTTGGTTTTGAACTTGAGCATCTGATTGATGAAGTCATGATTGACCGCAATGCAGTGCTTTGGGAAAATTTACCTTATTCGATTAAACGTCGAATTTATGCGCAAGCACATAAACAACTTCCAGCTGTGCTCCGAGAATTAGTGACCGAACTGACCATGAACGTCGAGTCACTTGTGGATATGCGTGATATGGTGGTCAGCCAAATGGAAGGCGACCGCAGATTGATGGTTCGTATGTTCTTGAAAGTGGGTCAGAAAGAAATAAACTTTATTTGGCATATTAGTGCCCTCATCGGCATGTTCTTTGGTATCTTCCAAATGATTGTTTGGTTTGTAGTACCTTGGCATTGGACGGTGCCATTTTGGGCGGCAGTATGGGGCTTCTTAACCAACTGGATTGCGATTTGGATGGTGTTTAACCCAATTGAGCCACATTATGTTCGATACTTGCAACTCACTGAATTAACAAAAAATCGTAAGTTTCCATGGATTAAGCCTGTGATTCCACGCATAGGGACTTATAATGTACAAGGCGCATTTATGAAGCGCCAAGAAGAAGTGTCTGATGTGTTCGCAAGTGTAGTCACAGAAGACCTGATTACGTTAAAATCCATCATGACTGAAATGATGTATGGCAATAAAAAAGACAAGACGCGTCGTATTGTCAAACGTCATATTAATGAAATCATGGAAACACCATTGGTGAGAACATCTTTGCAACTGTCTTTGGGGCCACGTGAATACGCAAAACTGAAGACGGACTTGATTGATCGTTCAATTGAAATTACGATGGTGCCTGTATGCGACCCAGCGTTCAATGCGAGCCGTGCACAGAAAATCTATCAAATGTTTAGAGACCGTATTCGAGAGCTAACGCCGAAAGAATTTCAAAACTTATTACGTCCTGCATTTCAGGAAGACGAATGGATTTTGATTTTATTGGGTGGGGTAACGGGCTTTATTGCGGGTACAATACATTTGTTTGTGGCTTTCTTATAATTAGATGCTAAAAATATGTCGAATTTTTCGACATGTACAAAGTGTCAAATACATTGTTTAAATGAGGATGTTTTTTTATGCGCATTATCTTACTCGGACCACCTGGAGCAGGTAAAGGTACACAAGCTCAGTTGATCTGTAAGCGCTACAATGTCCCACAAATTTCAACCGGTGATATGCTCCGTGCTGCAATTCGTGAAGGAACTGAACTCGGTCTACAGGCGAAAAGCGTGATGGACAACGGTGGTCTTGTATCTGATGAACTGATCATTGGTTTAGTGAAAGAACGTATTGCGCAACCTGACTGTGCAAATGGCTGTATCTTTGATGGTTTCCCTCGTACGATTCCGCAAGCTGAAGCTTTGGAAAAAGAAGGCATCAACATTGATCACGTGATTGAAATTGATGTTCCTGACGAAGAAATTGTACAACGTCTTTCGGGTCGCCGTCAGCACCCTGCATCGGGTCGTGTTTATCACATCGTTTACAACCCACCTAAAGTGGAAGGTAAAGACGATGAAACTGGTGAAGAATTGGTACAACGTCCAGATGACCAAGAAGCAACGATTCGTAAACGTTTAGGTTCATACCATACTGAAACTGAACAGTTGGTTGGTTTCTACCAAGGTCGCGCAGCGTCTGGTGAAAATGCACCAACTTATGACAAGCTGAATGGCTTACGTCCAATTGACGAAGTACAAGCAGATTTGTTTGCAATTCTTGATCAGGACAAATAATTGCATGTTTTAAACATGGCAATGTTTTGACATTGAAAGAGCTCTAAGTCATATTAGGGCTCTTTTTCTTGATCCTTTTCAAATGGAGTCGCGTGTGGCACAAGTTGGAATCATTGTTTTAATTATTGTTGCTGTGGCGGTGTTATTAGGTTTGTTTTATATCAGCGCAAAAATGCTGCGCGATGTCAGTCAACAAGAAAAAATGTCGAATAAGCAGCCAGAACGGCAGTTGCATCCGAAGTTGCAGCAAGACTTAAAAGATAAATCCAATCAAAAATAAAACTGAACTTTAATGTTCAGCTTCTATTATCATTTTTGTGGCAATGCGTGCTGCACCAAATTCAAAACGATCTGGCCAGTTACATACATCTGAAACGATGCACTCATGACATTTCGGTTTGCGTGCGATACAGCAGTATCGACCATGTAAAATGAGCCAATGGTGTGAATCGACAATAAATTCTTTCGGTATGACTTTCACTAAACGGTGTTCGACTTCCAGCACATTTTTGCCGACCGCTAATCCTGTACGATTGCCTAAACGAAAAATATGTGTATCGACCGCCATGGTCGGTTGTCCAAAAGCAGTATTTAACACCACATTGGCTGTTTTTCGCCCTACACCGGGTAAAGCTTCCAAATCAGCACGGTTGTTCGGCACGATGCTATTATGTTTTTCAATCAGTATCTTACAAGCTTTAATGACATTTTCAGCCTTCGCATTATATAAGCCTATGGTTTTAATATAGGTTTTTAAACCATCTACACCCAAGGCATAAATCGTTTCAGGTGTGTTGGCAACTGGAAATAGTTTATCTGTGGCTTTGTTGACACTCACATCCGTTGCCTGAGCAGATAAGGTCACGGCCACTAATAGCTCAAAAGGACTTGAATAATTCAATTCAGTTTTTGGGTTTGGGCGTTGTGCTCGTAAACGTTCAAAAAAGATTTGGATTTGCTTTTTGGTCATGTTTTTTACAGGTTTTCCGCTTGTGGTTAGCATGCTCTAAGCTTCCTGTAACTGATTAAGCTGTTGGGTTAAATCATCTAACATCAGACGCTTTTTGGTATCTTCACGCACGCTGAGTTGCTTTTCTAGTTTTTTGATTTGTACGCGTAATTTCGCCAGTTCAATGGTGGATTTTGCGTCGAGTTTTACCGTCATTTCTGGTTCTTTTTCAATGATCTGAATATCAGGTACTGCATCGTTCTGTGCTGAAAATTGGGCAAATAACGCTGTATCAATTTCAGCACGAACTACTGGGCCTTTACGGTGTAGACGCTGTTTTTCTTCACGCTGTATATGTGCGTAATAGCGTTGTCTTAGATCATCTTGCTCAGCTTTACGCAAGATTTCGGTCGGTATTTCGTCTGCATCTGGAATGAGGTCAATACAGTCGACAGGACAGGGCGGAATACATAGCTCACAACCTGTGCATAGGTCAGACAAAATGCTGTGCATGAGTTTACCAGAACCAATGATCGCATCTACTGGGCAGGCACTAATACATTTGGTACAGCCAATGCATTCATCCTCGCGAATGATGGCTTTCATTCTCTGCGGACGGCCATCCGCCTGAATAGGCCAAACACTTTCTTCTGCGATGAATTTTGGCCGATTAAGCAACTGAGCCAATGCATCTGCTACAGGCTGTCCACCCGGGACGCATTTATTGGCAGCCTCACCTTCGCTGATGGCTTTAGCATAAGGCAAGCAACCATCACGATGTCCACAGAGCCCGCATTGGGTTTGGGGAAGGAGGGCATCTATATTTTGGATAAGTGAAATGTGCGAGTTCATGCGTAAACCGACCCTGCAACTGTATGTGCAGAGATACTAGGACAATTTAAGTAGATGCTGAATTTTACCATGTTTTTTTTGAATAATCTTATGTTCTAAAATGGTTCATTTATTGCATCTTTTTTGCGCATAAAATGATTTTAAATCTGTGTTTTCATTGGTATTTTTTATAACCAGTTTTAAGACATATTTAATATAAATAATTGTTATATAAATGATAAATATGTTTTTTTGAATAAATGTGTTGTGAATTGTTGGGAAAAGATATTTAATTGTTTGCGCCAAAATTTAACATTGTTTATAAAATTTGACCAATTTTGATCCATTTTTTTGCTGAGGATTAAGCGTTGAAATATAACAGCCTTAATGAGTTTTTAGATTACGTGAAAACACGTGATGCACACCAACCTGAATTTCTACAAGCGGTAGAGGAAGTCATGACCAGCCTTTGGCCGTTCATTGAAAAAAATCCTCGTTATGCAGATCACGGTTTGCTAGAGCGTTTAGTAGAGCCAGAACGTGCAATTCAATTCCGCGTTTCATGGGTAGATGATCAAGGTCAAACACATGTTAACCGTGCTTTCCGCGTTCAGTACAACTCGGCAATTGGTCCATTTAAAGGTGGTATGCGTTTTCATCCATCGGTGAATTTGTCTATTCTTAAGTTCTTGGGTTTTGAACAGACTTTTAAAAATGCACTCACCACACTACCTATGGGCGGGGGTAAAGGGGGGTCAGACTTCGACCCTAAGGGCAAATCTGAAGGTGAAATCATGCGTTTTTGCCAAGCGCTGATTATTGAGTTGTATCGCCACCTTGGTTCAAATACAGATATCCCTGCGGGTGATATTGGCGTGGGGGGGCGTGAAGTGGGTTATATGACTGGCATGATGAAGAAGCTGAGCAATGACACTTCATGTGTGTTTACAGGCAAAGGTTTAAGTTTTGGTGGTTCTTTGGCCCGTCCTGAAGCAACGGGTTATGGCACAGTGTATTTTGCGGAAGAAATGCTGAAAACTCGCGGTGATAGCTTTCAAGCTAAAACGGTTACCATTTCTGGTTCAGGGAATGTGGCACAGTATGCTGCTGAAAAAGCAATGTATTTAGGTGCAAAAGTCGTTTCATTGTCCGATTCAGCAGGTACAGTATATGTCAAAAATGGCTTTACTGACGCGCTACTTGCTGAAGTGATGGAACTAAAAAATGTAAAACGTGGTCGTATCTCTGAGTTTGCTTCTAAGCATGGTTTTGAATACTTAGAAGGTCAGCGCCCTTGGTCTATTCCATGTGATATCGCTTTGCCATGTGCAACTCAAAATGAGTTAGATCAGGCCGATGCAGAAGCGCTACTTGCAAATGGTGTGATTTGTGTAGCTGAAGGGGCAAATATGCCTTCAACTTTAGATGCGGTAGAAAAGTTCGTTCAAGCGAAAATTTTATATGCACCAGGTAAGGCTTCGAATGCGGGTGGTGTTGCAACTTCTGGCCTAGAAATGTCACAAAATGCTTTACGTTTGGGTTGGACGTTTGAAGAAGTTGATGAGCGCTTACATGCGATCATGAAAGAAATTCACCGTAACTGTGTGAAATACGGTACACAAGAAGATGGCTCTGTGAACTATGTTAATGGTGCCAACATTGCAGGTTTTGTAAAAGTGGCCGATGCAATGCTTGCTCAAGGCGTATTCTAAGTTATATATACTGAGATCAATACTCAGGAAAAAACCGAGGTATAGCCTCGGTTTTTTCTAGGTCATTGAACGATTACAATGAGCCTTTTACCGCTTCACGTTCAATGATCATGTCTTGCACATAAGCATATTTGGATTGGTCAGCCGCAGGGTTTTGAATTTCATAACGCTTCACACGTACAATCTGACGCTCTTTCGGGTTATGCTTGAAACCGTCAATATGGTTATAAAATAATGTCCAGTCTTTATCGACTTGGGTTTTTACCCCATTTTCAGCATATTTAAGTTCACGAACTTGTAGGCACTCCATACGAGCAACGCCTGTAGCACATGTTTTGGTCTCTGGTGAGATTTCTAAGAAAACAGTTTCACCTTGACTTTGATATTTCGATTCAGCTGTTTGCTTGCCTGTGAAAACAATTTTTTCACCATTCGCAGAGATCACTGTTAATGTTGGTGCTTCAGGATCATTGAGATTTAAAACGAAAGGCACTTTACGGTTGTCAAATAGGTTGGCTGCGACTTTTTCTTGTGCCATGGCTTTCGGTTCACATGCCATTTGTGTTGCCATGAGGTTACCTGTCACGATTTGATTATTTTCAACTTTCCAGCTAGTCCCCATGCCGTTACAACTGGTTGCAATCCCTAGACGACCTGCTTTGTCAAAGTTTAAAACCAAAGGCTTGGGCGCATCTGTGGTATTCGCGCTCCAATGGTAGTTTGCAAGTGTTTGATCTGCATTTTGTTGTTGGAGTACAGACACAGCGATATCTCCTACTTTTTGGATATCAGAGGATTGGCAAGCGGCCAGTGCGAGTGGGAAAAGAGCAATCGCTAAATATTTTAATTTCATGGTTACAAGTTCTTGATTTAAAATAACAAGATCCATAATATCCGATCTTCTTTTTAAAAGAATGAATACATTCAGTTCTTTTCAGTTTCAGAATGTATCCATAAATATTTTTTTTGTTAATTTATAATTAAAATTTATGTGTTAGTCGAAACGATAAATGTCCATACCCAGTGCACCCATGGTAAAGCTGCTATGTACAATATTAAAACGATGCCCTGTACCCATCGCAAAAAATATGGGCGCAAAGTGTTCTAAAGTTGGATGATTACGACGGACAAAAGGAATAGATTCCCAGTTTAAAACCGCATCATAGTCCTGATGACTGAGTTTTGCGACCACATGGTTCCGAAATGTCGATGCCCATTCAGGTACAGCTTGGGATTGGCCATGCCAAGACAGCTCAGCTAAGTTATGTGTGATACTTCCAGAACCAATCAGTAATACCTGCTGCTCACGAAGTGGCGCAAGCGTTTGTCCAATTCTATAAATCTCTTGGGCTGATAAGTTCATTGGCAGAGAAATCTCTACCACAGGAATGTCAGCATCAGGATACATATGTAGTAAAGGCATCCAAACGCCATGATCCCGCGGACGGGTGCCATTCGCATGTGCTGAAAAATTTGCTTCTGCCAACAAATTTAAGATTTCTTCAGCGAGCTGGGGTTGACCTGAGGCAGGGTAGCGAATGTCATAAAGTTCAGCAGGAAAGCCGCGGAAATCGTGCCATGTCTCAGGACGTATACCTGTACTTACTTCTAGTGCGTTACTTTCCCAGTGTGCAGACATAATAACGATGGCTTGTGGCTTTGGTAGGTTTAGGCTTAAACGGTGTAACGCAGGCCCAACTTGCTCAGGATTCAACGCAAGCATGGGGGAGCCATGAGAAATGAATAAGCCGGGGAGCGTTTGTAAGTTCATTGTGAAAGCCTAATAAAGGAAGATGGAAACAATTGTGTCAGATTCTGCTCATTTCTGTAATGTGAAAAACATCAACGTATTGTTCTGAAAATAGAACGGAAATTGACCTAGCCTGCCCGATGATAAGGATGATTATGGTTGATGCTCATCGCACGATATAGCTGTTCAATTAGCATTACGCGAACCATGGGGTGGGGCAAAGTGAGTTTAGATAATGACCAATGCCAAGCAGCCGCTTTACGTACTGCTTCAGAATGGCCATCAGGTCCGCCAATAGCAAGTACAATATCATTACCCTCAAGCATCCATCCTTTCATGGTCTCAGCCAGTTTTTCGGTACTAAATTCGCGTCCTCCAACCTCTAAAGCAATCAAGACTTCATTGCTTTTCATGGCATTCAAGATGCTATCGCCTTCAATTTGGCGATACTTAAAAATATCTGCTTCCGAGTCATTTTTGCCACGCTTTGCCATTGGCAGTTCAATAATTTGTGTCTGAACAAAAGGCTGAATACGTTTAAAATAATCTTCAAAACCAGTGAGCACCCACGCTGGCATTTTTTGACCAATGGTCAGAATACGGATTTTCATAATGAAGTATGTATATGGAGACGATTTATTATAACGGTGAAAGTATGGCTTTGCAGTGAGACGAAACAAAATGCAATTGAATTCATTGAGCCAATGTTGCTTAATTCAACAAATGAGTGGAATAAGAAATACTTGGAATAATAACAATGTGGCTCAAAATTTTAAAAAAACAGGCTTTTTTGTTGATTGTTGTACTGGGTACTTTCACAGGGCAGGTATTCGCAAGCAACGTCAAAATGGCTGATGAACAAAACTTACAGGTCTATTTGGAGCAGGTGATTGGTCAGGGCAAAGCACGTAATTATAAAAATCTCGACGAGCTGAATCGTGTCTCTGCATGGATTAAAGAACAGATGCGCTTGTTGGGTGTGCCATGCCAATATCAAAACTTTACGGCCAATCAGCAAATCTACCGAAATGTAGTTTGTAGTTTAAACGTCGGACGTGCAGACCGTGTGATTGTTGGGGCACATTATGACGTCTTTGGTGAGCAAGATGGCGCCGATGACAATGCCTCTGGTGTTGCGGGCGTGATTGAAACGGCGCGTATTTTGGCAGAGCAAAAGTCTAAACTGCCCAACAATGTGGACTTTGTGTTCTATAGTTTAGAAGAACCACCGTTTTCTAAAACTGAACAAATGGGCAGCTATGTGCATGCGAAATCGGTTCAGTCACAAAAAGATAAGATTAAAGGTGTGTATATTTTAGAAATGATCGGGTTCTTTAGCGAACAACCCATCCAAAGCTATCCTGTGGGTTTAAAATGGATTTATCCAACCCATGGTAATTTTATTGCAACCGTGAGTAATGTCAGTTCACGTGATTTAGGTACAGGCTACTGTGCTGCGATGCAGGAGTTGAATCAACTGGAATGTCAGCGTTTGGTTGCACCAAGCTTTGCCAATGCTTTCGATTTTTCAGATCATCTGAATTATTGGGAGTTTGATATTCCAGCAGTGATGATTACGGATACTGCTTTTTATCGAAATGCTCATTATCACGCCAAAACAGATCGTTTAGCCACATTAAATTTAACTAAAATGACCAATGTGATTGACGGGCTGGTGCAGCATTTATTGAAACCTTAATGGATCATTAAACAATAAAAAACGCAGTTCCCAAGTAGTGAGAACTGCGATAAAAGGTCATCCGTCTGGAGAATCAGATGACCATACGATTTTAAAAATCGAATAAAGAGAAAACATACAGCACATACATATTCCTACTATTTATATCGGGATTTTTACAAAATTTTCAAGTCTAAATTAGCTTAAAAGGTTTATAAAAAAAGCATGTACACGTGAGGCTAGAATTTTAAGTTTATTTTATTGCATAGAATGCAAACCAATCATATTTCCTTCGCTATCGAAAGCAATCACAACATAACCATATTCGCCAATAGAAATCTTCGCTTCATGGATTTTTCCACCAAATTCCATAATACGGCTAGCTTCGTTCGCACAATCTTCACATGAAAAATAGATTAGGGTACTGTTCGCGCCTGCAACAACACCAGGCATTTTGACCAGTGCTCCAGAAGCACCGTAGGCTTGCATATCTGATGGAAATGCCCACATTTGCAGTGAATTACCATCTGAAGGTGGTGTAAGTTCAGTCAGCTGAACGTTAAAAACGGATTGGTAAAATTGTTTGGCACGAGATAAGTCATCTACATAAATTTCAAACCATCCAATTGGATTTTTCATTTTATTTGTCCTACATCTATCCCTTGATTGAATTATTGTAGTTGCTCAATGTACGACGGTATGTGGAGTTCTCTACGCTGATTTGTAATAAAAAAAGAGAGCCGAAGCTCTCTCTTTTCATCATACCGAATCAGTGGCGTGCAGCTTTTTTGCCTTCATCGACTGCTTTCACAATCGGTGCCTTAACCAATGGTTCAGGCATAGATGTTAATGCTAACGGTAAAATCTCATCAATTGATTTTACTGCTTTAATCTCTAAACCCTCTTTGACATTGTCAGGGATTTCAGATAAATCACGGACGTTGTCTTGAGGAATGAAGACCAGCTTAATTCCACCACGGTGTGCTGCGAGTAGTTTCTCTTTCAAGCCACCAATACGCATTGCACGGCCCCCTAGACTGGTTTCACCTGTCATCGCGATATCAGGACGAATTGGAATACCAGTGAAGGCAGAAACCAATGCTGTCGTTAACGCGAGACCTGCAGAAGGGCCATCTTTAGGTGTTGCACCTTCAGGTAAGTGAACGTGTACATCTGTTTCATCAAAGCGAGATGCATCAATACCGAGTTCATCTGCACGGGTACGTACCACGGTCATAGCAGCAGTAATGGATTCTTTCATCACGTCACCGAGTGAACCTGTGGTGATGAATTTTCCTTTACCTTTGACCGCTGCAACTTCAATGGTCAATAACTCACCACCGACAGAAGTCCATGCTAAACCGTTGACGCGACCGACTTGAGCTTCATCTTCCGCCATACCAAAGTCAAACTTATGTGGACCTAAGTAGTCTGGAAGGTTAGCCGAAGTCACGTCGACTTGCAGATTTTTCGCCTTTTTACTGACCGCTTCTTTTACTACTTTACGGGCAATTTTAGACACTTCACGCTCTAAGCTACGCACACCAGCTTCACGTGTATAACGTTGCACGATGTCACGAATCGCTTCTTCATGAACAGTCAATTCTTTTGCGCGTAGACCATTGTTCTTGATTGCTTTAGGAACAAGGTAACGCTCAGCAATATTGACTTTTTCATCTTCGGTATAACCCGGTAGACGAATCACTTCCATGCGATCCAGTAAAGCTTCTGGAATATTCATGCTGTTGGCCGTACAAATGAACATCACTTCAGACAGGTCAAGATCCAGATCTAAGTAGTGATCGTTGAACTTACTGTTCTGTGATGGATCGAGTACTTCAAGCAACGCAGAAGCAGGGTCGCCACGGTAGTCTTGCGCCATCTTGTCAATTTCATCGAGCAAGAACAATGGGTTTTTCACGCCGACTTTCGTTAAAGACTGCACAATTTTACCCGGCATCGCACCGATATAAGTACGACGGTGACCACGGATTTCCGCTTCATCACGTACGCCACCGAGCGCCATACGGACAAACTCACGACCTGTCGCTTTGGCAACCGATTCACCCAGTGAAGTTTTACCTACACCTGGAGGGCCAACCAAACAAAGGATTGGGCCTTTAAGTTTTTTCACGCGCGATTGAACCGCGAGATATTCCACAATACGATCTTTCACGTCATCTAAGCCGTAATGATCGGTATCTAAAATTTCTTGCGCTTTGCTTAAGTTAATGCTGACTTTGCTGGCTTTATTCCAAGGCGTATCTAAGATGGCCTCGATATAATTGCGCACCACAGCCGCTTCACTAGACGCAGGTTGCATTGCTTTGAGTTTACGGAATTCGCTTTCCGCTTTTTTACGCACATGTTCGGGTAAATCTGCTTCAGCAAGACGTTTTTCAATTTCAGCAACGTCATCTTCCGCACCGCCATTCATGTCAGAAAGCTCACGCTGAATGACCTTCATCTTTTCATTGAGGAAGTATTCGCGTTGATTTTTCTCCATTTGACGCTTCACTGAGTCATGTAAAGTTTGCTCAATCTGTTGTTCTTCAGATTGTTGCAATAAATACGTCATCAGTTCTTGTAGATGGGCTTCAAACTCATCGTGTTCGAGGAATTTTTGCTTCACATCAATATTCAGTGGAACACGGGTCGCTACGAAGAATAACAATTGCAGTAAATCATCAATCTTGTTCGCTGCAGCAATCAGTTCACGTGCGTTACGTAGTTTTGCTTCAGCGTATTGTGCAAACAGGGCACGTAACTCTTGTACACGTGTTTCTTGCGTTGTTTCGTCAATGTGGACTGACATTGGGCTAAGCGCATGTTCTGCTGTGAGATAATCATTTTCATCAATGATTTTTTCTAGCTTTGAACGATGTAAGCCTTCAATTAATACTTTTATACAGTTTTCATCATTTTCATGATTCACAACTTGCACAATCTTCGCGACAGTACCGTATTGATATAAGTTGTCGTGATCAATTTCTTCTGAAAGAGAATCTTTCTGAGCAACTACAAATACTAGATTGTCACTGTTACGAGCCACATCAACTGCATTGATCGATTTTTCACGACCTACAAATAGCGCGATTTGCATGTGTGGATACACCACGACATCACGTAACGCTAAAAGTGGTAATACACTTGGAACCTGAGGCTCTAAGGTTTCTTGATTCATAATAATTTCAGACATGGGCACTCCTAATGAGTGACAACGGTGTTGCCATGTTTTTTATAGTGATGGGTATTTTAAAAAATACAAGGGCAGGTCAAAATAAATTGTATAAAAAATGACTAAACATGTGATTTTTAAGTATTCTCAACAGTCAAAAATGTCAATTTTAGCGCTTGAAGCGTAAATGTTGTTGAGGGGTCAGCAGTCCATCTAAAGGCTGATCCCATGTTTCTCGAATCAAGCGCTGTGGCACTAACTGGAAGTGATGGGCCAAACCAAGGCGAAACGGACGGTGATAGGGCGCAGAAGCCAAGGTTTTATCGTAAAAACCACCGCCCATGCCAATACGTGTGCCATAAGGATCACAAGCCAATAAGGGCATGAGCAGGAGGTCTAAATGTGAAACGTGTTGCCCACGTGTTGCCATAGGCTCTTGCATACCTAACGGATGGTGGGAAAAGCGTTTATTTTGAAATTGGTTGTGTGAAACTTTGACCCACACCAAGCGCTGGTTCATATTGCAAATCATGGGTAAATACACTGCTTTTTTCTGATGAAAACAATATTCAATAATTTTACGGGTCTGAATTTCCCCAAAAGCATGTAGATAAATACCGACATGCTTGGCCTGTTTGAATTCGGGCACGCGTTTTAAGCGCTGTAAAATTTGCTGTTCGGACTGCTGCTGTTGGTAGGAGGAAACTTGTCTGCGTTGTTTGCGAAGCTGTTTTCTGAGTTGGGCAAGTTCAATCGACATGGTGAACGCAGTCCTGAGTATCGAAAAGATAAGTGTGAAAGTGATCGCCAAGTCAAAAAAGACGGCAATTGTTTATGGTGCAATCGTTGAACCTTTTTTCAGTTCTTGCAAAATAGGGCAACAGCTATCTGTCGTGGTTTTACATTCATCCACCCAAGTTGAAAGCCGTTGTTTCAAAGCATTCAGCTCTTGAATCCGTTGATCAATTTTTTCCAGACGTTGCTGAATCACATCACGGACTTTTTCGCGGTCATCCAGTTGCAAATGTAGTAGATCTTGAATTTCACTCAACTGTAAGCCCGCATCTTTACCTTTTTGAATAAAGCCCAGAGTTTCAATATCTTGCTGGCTATAGTAGCGATAGCTTTGGGTGGTTTCAGGAATGCGCATCAGACCAATGCGTTGATAATAACGAATCGTTTCTACATTAACATGACACTGTTTTGCCAGTTTGCCGATAGTGAGCATAAAATAATCTCCAAAAGGCTTGACTCAGTACCTAGGTACAGACTTTATGCTAACACAATCAAAAAATAAAAGGTGAGTCAGAATGAGTGAGCAACACAAAACTTCTTGCTGTTCCAAAGATAAATTAGCACCTACGGTGGTAAGGATCGACCCAGTTTGTGGTATGACAGTGGCGGAAGATTCTCCACATGTGTATGAGCATCAATCTGTTCGTTATTTGTTTTGTTGCTCAGGCTGTTTAAATAAATTTGCCGCTAACCCAGAGGCTTACTTAGGCTCAGAAAAACAATCAAGCACTTGTTGCAGTAAGCCGAAAACAGATTTAAGCAATGCTTCATCTCAGGCGAAAGAGGGTAGTGCTGTAGTTATTTCCAAAGGCTGTGGTTGCGGATCCAAACCTGTGTCAGATGCAGAGAAGACCACATTTATTGACCCTGTGTGTGGTATGACCGTGACGGATTTAAGCAAACCGCACACCGAGTGGCAGGGGCAGGATTATTATTTTTGTAGTGAAAAGTGTCAGCAAAAATTCATTGCCAATCCAGAGGCTTATGTAAAGGTTGAACATTTAGATTCTGTAGTTAAAGCTTCAGGTTGTTGTGGGACGACTCCGAAAGTGGTTGAGAAAAAAGCATCCTGTTGTACGCCTAAGCCACAAACAGAACCAGATACCAAAGCCAGTTGTTGTGCACCTAAACCTAAAGCAGAACCAGCCAAAAGTAGTTGCTGCGGTGGAGGAAAGCATGAACATCATGCTCCATCTGGTTCATCCGCATTTATTGATCCTGTCTGTGGTATGTCCGTTGACCCAAATACAGAGTTAAAAACGGATTATCAGCAACAGACTTATTATTTCTGTAATCCTTCTTGCTTAGATAAGTTTAAGGCTGACCCTGAGTTTTATCTGATTCCACCCGATCAGCGTCCTGTGCCTGAAGGGGCTGCGGATATGGACTATACCTGTCCGATGGACCCTGAAATTGTACAAAAAGGACCGGGGACGTGTCCGATTTGTGGTATGGCACTCGAGCCGATGCAACCGACTTTAGATGATGCACCCAACCCAGAGTTGGTGGACTTTAGCCATCGCTTTTGGATGACTTTACCACTGACGTTGATTGTATTTGTACTGGCGATGGGTTCGCACATTCATAGTTTCATTTCACCGCATATTCAGCCGTGGATTGAGTTAGTCCTCGCGACTCCTGTGGTGCTGTGGGCAGGTAAACCCTTTATTGAGCGTTGCTGGACTTCGTATAAAACCCGCAACCTCAATATGTGGAGCCTTATTGGTGTCGGGGTGTTGGCAGCTTATATTTATAGTGTCGTGGCAACGATTTTCCCAAGTGTGATTCCAATGGAAGCCAAAACTGGGCACGGCGTTGCAGTGTACTTTGAAGCGGCCTGTATGATTGTGTCTCTAAGTTTGCTTGGTCAAATCATGGAGTTGAAAGCGCGTGCCAAAACCGCAGACTCACTCAAAGCCTTATTGAAACTGCAAGTCAACACGGCTAAGTTGGTTCAAAACGATCAAGTGGTTGAAGTGGATATTGGTATGGTCAAACAAGGCGATATTTTACAAATTGCCTCAGGTGAGCAGATTCCACTAGATGGTGTGGTGGTGGAAGGCAAAACCTATGTCGATGAAGCCATGATGACGGGCGAACCTGTACCTGTGAAAAAGCAAGTGCATGACACGGTGATCGGTGGTACGGTCAATCAACAAGGCAGTATTCGTATTCAAACCACGGCGGTCGGGGCGAATACCACTTTGGCGAAAATGATTCAAACGGTGGCAGAAGCACAGCGTTCAAAAGCGCCGTTACAACGTTTGGCCGATGTATTTGCCAAGTACTTTGTCATCATCGTGCTATTGATTAGTGTGCTGACCTTTGCTGCTTGGATGATCTTTGGTGGTGCACAATTTGACTTGGCTCTGATGTGCGCGGTGGCGGTACTGATTATTGCTTGCCCATGTGCGCTGGGTTTAGCAACGCCAATGTCCGTGATGGCCACGACAGGGCGTGCAGCGCAGAAAGGGGTACTGTTTAAAGATGCAGAGGCGATTGAAGCGTTAAGTAAGGTCAATACATTGATTGTCGATAAAACAGGGACTCTGACGGAAGGTAAACCAAGTCTTAAAGAAATTCAGTTGCTCAGTCCAAATGTAGAACAAACTCAAGTAGAACAGTGGATTGCCTCGATTGAGCAATATTCTAGTCATCCGATTGCTCAAACTCTGACTCAAATTGTCCCTGCACAGCAATTGCTTAAAGTAGCAGACTTTGAAGATGTGACTGGGTTTGGTGTCAAAGGGCAGATCGGCGAGCAAACCCTCTATATTGGCAGCCAAAAGCTGCTAGAACAACTCGGCATTACTTTAGATGATACTTTGCAAAGCCAGTTGAATCAGCAACGTGCGACAGGCAACGTGATCAGTTTCTTAAGCAATAACCAAGAAGTGCTGGCTTATATTTCTATTCACGATGCGATTAAAGCCAATGCTCAGCAAGTCATTCAACAGCTGATTGATGATGGTATTGAAGTGGTCATGGCAACAGGTGACCATGAGCAAAATGCCCAGTTGGTGGCCAAGGAATTGGGTATTCAACAAGTCTATGGCAACTGTACACCAACTGAAAAGCTGGAGATCGTGAAGAAATATCAAGCTCAAGGTAAAATTGTGGCGATGGCGGGAGATGGGATTAATGATGCACCAGCCTTAGCACAAGCCAATGTCGGAATTGCCATGGGGAACGGAACTGATATCGCGAAACAAACTGCGCAAGTCACTTTGGTGAAAGGTGACATTCGTGGAGCAGCCGATGCGCTACATATGGCGAAACTGGGTGTGCGTAATATGAAACAAAACCTTGCGTTTTCCTTTGTGTATAACGGTTTGGGTGTACCTGTGGCAGCAGGAATTTTCTACCCATTAACAGGTTTATTACTCACCCCGATGTTTGCTGCGGTGGCGATGTCACTGAGTTCGTTGTCTGTGGTTTTGAACGCTTTACGTCTGCAAAAAGCAAAATAAAACATGCTCTTTTTGAAAATCTGATTTAAACCAAAGTCCATAAGAAAGCGCTTTTGAGAAGGCGCTTTTTTATGGCGTGTGGAAGTTAAGAACGGAGTAATCTTTTAATAGATAGCCCTGCGATAATTCTCAAGTTGAAGACTCTTTCTTATTTTGCGCTGATTGAATAAATAAAATTCTCTTGAATGAGGCACTGAGTTCTCATCATTGAAAAGTTAAGAAATGGGTCTAGATAGCCCACCGCCTAAAGCTTTGTATAATTCGATTTGAGTATTCAATTTGGTTTGTTCAAGCATCAGTAGACCTTGTTGAGCTGCGTAAGCAGAGCGTTGAGCATCCAACACGGTTAAATAACTCTCTATGCCTGCTCTAAAGCGAGCCGTGGATAATTTGTAGGTGGTATCGGTCGCGGAAACCAAACGGCGTTGCGCATTTAAACGATTTTCGATATGAGCCTGTGCAGCCAAGGCATCATTGACCTCACGGAATGCAGACTGAATAGCTTTTTCATAATTCGCCAATGCAATTTTCTGTTCTGTTTCAGCAATCTTAATATTGGCTTTACGCGTTCCCCAATCAAAGATAGGAAGTTCAATACTTGGGCCAACTGACCAAGAAAAGCCACCAGATTTAAATAAATCTTTTAGTTCAGTTGAGGCATAACCTGTAGAACCTGTCAGACTAATGTTTGGATACATACGTGCTTTTGCTGCGCCAATATTTGCACCCGCAGCTTGAAGTTGATATTCAGCCGCTTTTAGATCAGGGCGATTATTGAGTAAATCACTACTTAAACCTGTCGCAAAGTTGGTCTCCATACTGATACTTTTCACGGCATGATTTGGAAGAAGGTGTTGAGGAACAACTTGCCCAGCCAATAGATTGAGTAAATTCTGTGCCTGTAATACTTGGGTTTTATACGCAGCCACATCATTTGTGGCAGTCTCTACGGAAATCTGTGCTTGACGCAAAGGGACTTCACTTTCAATACCCGCATCAAAACGTTTTTTGTTCAGATTGTATGCATCAAGTTGCGCTTTAAGTGTTTGTTCAGCAAGGTTTAAATTGGCTTGAGCATAGGCATAATCCAACCAAGCTTGAGAAACTTGGCTGACTAAACTGATCTGCGTGGCTTCTTGTGCGCTTTGCGTGGCAAAGTAATTATTCAACGCCACATCTTTTAAGCTTTTCACACGTCCCCAAAAATCCAGTTCATAGGCTGTCATACCAAGCCCGACTTGGAAAGCTGAATAAGGGTTATTGGGATTCAAAGAAGCATTGATTTGTCGAATCGCACTACCATTTGCACCAATAGTCGGTAGTTGATCATTTTTGCTGATTTGGTACTGTTGCTGTGCACGTTGAATATTCAACATGGCTGTACGTAAATCACGATTGTGATCTAAGCTGATTTCAATCACTTGTAATAATTGAGTATCGACAAAGAATTGTTTATAGCCCTGATGTGCAATCGAAATTCCTGTGTTTGTCTGTGCAAAACTCTGTGGAATATCTGATTTGATCATCGGCTGAGGTGCTTGCATATTCATACACGCCGTCATTGTCATTGAAAGCGTAGAGATGAGTAGCCCACGAGATAAGACAGTCACTTTAGACATGGTCTTCTCCAAATAATATAAAGATGAATGCAGTGGAGAGAACAGAGAAAATCGTTTGATTTTCTCTGTTCAATGCTATTTAAGATGGATTTTTTTGTTTCGAGGAAAACAGCTTTTCAACTGCACCTAGAATGAAAATGAAGAACACTGGGACAAAGAAAATCGCCAGTATCGTTGCTGAGATCATGCCACCAAATACGCCTGTACCTAAGGCATGTTGGGTTTCTGAACTTGCACCTGATGCGATGACCAATGGAATTACACCACAAGTAAAGGCAAGTGAAGTCATCAGAATCGGGCGTAAACGAAGTTTTGCTGCCGCAACAGTGGCTTCAATTAAACTCATGCCTTCTTCCTTGAGCATCTTGGCAAATTCAACAATCAAAATGGCATTCTTGGCAGATAAACCGATGATGGTAATCAAGCCGATTTTAAAGAACACATCATTCATCATCCCTCTCGACATAATTGCCACAATCGCACCGAAAATACCCAGTGGTACGACGAGCATCACTGACAGTGGAATTGCCCAACTTTCATAGAGCGCAGCGAGTACAAGGAAGACCACCAACATAGATAAACCGAGTAAGAACGCCATTTGTGATTCAGACTGTTTTTCCTGTAAGGAAATACCCGTCCATTCATAACCAATGCCTTTCGGTAATTTAGCAATCAGTTGTTCCATTTCACGCATCGCATCACCAGACGAGGTATCAAAGTTTGGAATACCTGCAATACTCAAAGATGGGCGACCGTTATAGCGATTATATTGTTGTGGTGCTTTGCTCCATTGAGGGGTGACCACTTCGGATAAAGAAACTAATTGCCCGCTTGAACCCGCTACTTTGAGATTTAAAATATCTTTCAATTGCATCCGTGCTTTGGCATCAACCTGAACAATCACTCGTTGCATACGACCCTGATTCGGAAAGTCGTTGATATACATAGATCCCATTGAGGTCGAGATGATGTCTGAGACATCAGAGAACTTCACCCCTAAAACATTGAGTTTCTCACGGTCAATTTTTAAAGAAATGTTGTCACCTTGTGGTAGACCTTCATTCCACACCATATAGAATTTTTTATTCTTGGCAGCCATTGCCATTAACTGATCTTGAGCAGCCAGTAGCGCAGGCATGCCTAAATTGGCTCGATCTTGTAAACGTAAACTAAAACCTGAAAAAGTGCCCAATTCATCAATGGCAGGCGGAAGTACCGCCATGGTTGCACCTTCTTTACTGTTCGCCATGGTTGCATTGACGGTACTGGTCATTTCGGTTGCTGTTGAGGTGCGGTCTTTAAAATCGGCAAGGGTCGTAAACGCGACTGCCACGTTTTGACCTGAACCACTAAAGCCCCAACCCAAAATAGTAGTGTTACTTTTCACATTTGGATTGTCTTTTAAGCTTGCTTCAAATTCATTCACTACATTTCGAGTACGTTCAGTAGTCGCATCCGATGGCAGTTGGAAAGAGGTGAGAAACCAGCCTTGATCTTCTTCGGGCATAAATGCGGTGGGCCAATATTTCATGCTTGCAAAGGTAATGCCCGTAATCACCACAAAGATCACCATCATCGGAATGCTATGTTTGATGACTTTAAGTAGTATTAATTCATATTTTTTGGTGACTTTGTCAAAGCTACGATCAAACCATGCAAAAAAGCCTTTCTTTTGATGATGAGCATCAATTGGTTTCAGAATGGTGGCACATAGTGCAGGAGTTAAAATTAGGGCGAGCAGGGCTGAGAATAAAATCGACACCGACATGGTCAAGGTAAATTGTTGATAGATAATCCCCACTGAACCGCTAGCAAACGCCATCGGCAAAAACACCGCAGACAGTACCAGTGTAATCCCGATAATTGGGTTGGTAATCTCTTTCATCGCTTTAGAGGTCGCTTCTTTAGGAGACAAACCTTCTGTCGCCATGATTCGTTCTACGTTTTCAACCACTACAATTGCATCATCAACGATGATCCCAATCGCAAGCACCATACCAAACATGGTCAGTACGTTGATGGAAAAGCCTGCCAATAGCATGACCGCAAAAGTACCTAACAATGCAATTGGCGCGACAATCGCAGGAATTAAGGTATAACGAACATTATGCAAGAACAGATACATTACAATGAAAACCAGAACCATAGCTTCGAGTAAGGTATGAATCACTTTCTCAATCGAAATTTTAACGAAAGGTGCAGTGTCATAAGGAACACTGATTTGCATCCCTTCGGGTAAATTGAGCTTTAATTCTTCGATTTTGGCTTTAACACCCTCCGCCGTTTTCACGGCATTCGCGCCCGGACTGAGTTGGATTGCAGCAGCAGTAGCAGGTTTACCATCTTCCAAAATGGCAAAGTTATAAGCTTGTGAGCCAATTTCAACCTTGGCGACATCAGACAGTTTGATCACACTACCATTGGTTTTACTTTTTAAGCTGATATTTTTAAATTGCTCAACATTGCCCAATTGTCCTTGTGCAGAGAGAGGTACAGTAATCAGTTGACCTTTTTCAGCAGGCATATCTCCAAGACGACCGGGTGCAATTTCAACATTGTTCTCGCGAATCGCGGTATTCACATCACTTATGGATAAGCCATAAGACACCAGTTTATTGGGGTCGACCCAAATTCGCATGGCTTTTTCTGCACCGAAGGATTGAACTTTACCCACACCTTCAACACGTTTCAGTTCTTCCACCACATTGCGAACCAAATAATCACTCAGATCAACTTCAGAATATTGACCATTCGGTGAGTTGATACCGACTAACATCAAAAAGCCTGATGAAGATGCTTCGACTTGTAAGCCTTGTTGACGAACAACTTGTGGTAGACGTGCTTCAACCGCTTTGATTTTGTTTTGCACATCGACTTGTGCCATTTCAACATCAGTACCCGGTTTAAAGGTCGCCGAGATTTGCGCTGTACCAGAGGTATCTGTGGTCGAACTATAATAAAGCAGGTTTTTAACCCCAGATAATTCTCTTTCGATCAAGGTCACAACACTGTCATTAATGGTTTTTGCCGTTGCGCCGGGATAAGTCGCACTAATGTTGACTTGAGGTGGCGCGACACTTGGAAAGCGAGCAATCGGCAGTTTGGGGATACTGAGTAGCCCAAACAGGATAATGAAAATCGCAATCACCCATGCAAACACAGGGCGGCGAATGAAAAATTGTGACATCATCATTTCGCTCCTTGAGTCATAGGTGAGGTGCTATTGTTCGATGATGGTGCTTTCCAAGTCGTGAGTTGCAGTTTTTGATTCGCTTGGATACGTTCAACCCCTTCAACGACCACTTTGTCACCTGTTTTTAACCCCCTATTGGCAATGTAATACTGCTCATATTGCTGACCCAATTCGATTGGGCGAATATCTGCCGTACCTTTAGTATTGATGACATAGACTTGTGGATCACCATTGATATTACGTTGAATCGCTTGGGCAGGGACGAGCAAGGCTTGAGGAACAGAAGCACGGTCGATATTCACGCGGACATACATCCCAGGAAGAAGTTTACGTTCAGGATTCTGCACTTCGATGCGGATGGTGACATCACCTGTCTCAGGATCAACATTGATGTCTTCAAACAGCATTTTTGCGCTGACTTTATAAGGCTGTCCATGACTATTAGAAATTCGCACAGCCTTCTCATTATTTGCCGATAACTCACCACTTTGTAGCGCAGCCTGTAATCGTTCATATTCGCTAATGGATTGTTTTACATCGACATAGACTTTGTTGATCTGTTGTACAGTCGCCATGGTATTTGTATCACCTTGACTCACCAAAGCACCTTCAGTCACGAATGATTGTCCGATACGACCTGAAATCGGTGCGCGTACAGTGGCATATTGTAGATTCAGGTTTTGACGAGTCAGCAAGGCTTTCATTTGTGCAACATCAGCCAAAGCCTGACGGTATTCCGCTTGAGCATTGCTAACTTCTTGTTTACTGATTGCATTGCTAGGCAGTAATTGTTCATAACGTGCTAGCTGAACTTTTAAACGTGCAACCTCAGCTTCTGCTTTATTGAGTGAAGCCTGATTACTATTCACATCTGCTTGAAAGATTTCTGAATTAATTTTATAGAGTGCTTGTCCTGCTTTAACTTCACTGCCTTGAGTAAACAATACCTTTTCAATAATGCCACCGACTTGTGGACGTATTTCAGCAGTACGGAAGGCTTGTACACGCGCAGGGAGGTTTTCGCTAAAATTCACCGACTGTGGTTGAATATTAAGTACGCTTACTTTTGCAGGAGCAGCTTCTGCCTGAGTTGCTTGCTCTGAGCCACACCCTTGTAGTATCAGTCCGATAGATAAAAATAATGGAAGTAAAAGATGCTTTTGCATACTGTCCAAGCCTTGGGAGTTTTTGATGTTGTCATTATTTTTGAGAAGTGTGTAACGATGATCTCTGAAATGTGGAAAAAGTGTGGAGATACACAGATAAATCGGCGTATTATGGAGATTGACTGAAATTATTCGATAACCTATTCATGTTCGAAGCTTCATTTTCTTTTGATTGCCATGACAAACAGATTCTTGTTGTAGAAGATGAGTATGAGATTGGCGATATTATCGAGCACTATTTAAAACGTGAAGGGATGCACGTGATTCGTGCGATGAATGGCAAGCAAGCAATTGAAATACATGCAGCACAAGTAATTGATCTAATTGTGCTCGATATTAAGTTGCCTGAGCTAAACGGTTGGGAAGTGCTAAGTAAAATTCGTCAAAAAGCACAAACGCCTGTCATCATGTTGACAGCACTCGATCAAGATATTGATAAAGTGATGGCACTCAGAATTGGTGCGGATGACTTTGTGGTCAAACCGTTCAACCCAAATGAAGTGGTTGCACGGGTGCAAGCGGTCTTAAGACGAACTCAGCACAGTATGCAAGCCCAGCAGAAGCACTTGTTGTATAGAAATATTGAAATTAATACAGAACTTCGTAGTGTCTATGTACAGCGACAGAATAAAAAGATTTTACTGAATCTGACGTTAACGGAATATAAAATTCTTCTGTTAATGATTGATCATCCACATAAAGTATTTAGTCGTAGTGAGCTGATGAACCAATGCTTGCCAGATAGTGATGCGCTTGAACGTACAGTTGACAGTCATGTGAGTAAGTTAAGAAAGAAACTTGAAGAGCAAGGACTTGAGCAGATACTAATGAATGTACGTGGGGTCGGGTACCGATTAGATCAGCCAAAAGACTTGCAATGAGTAATATAAAACCGTGCAAGATGTGGAGAATGCGAAGGAATAGGGCTAGAAAATAATATGAAAAATAAGTCAGGTATTAGTACACAGTTATTTATCGCCTTAAGTATTGTCAATTTAAGCGTGACGCTATTTTCTATTGTTCTCGGGTACTTTATTTATGACTACGCGATTGATGCAGGTTGGATTACTTTAAGCGCATTGCAAGAAGACTGGAATGAATTTCATTTTGTCGATTGGATTTGGTTGGCGACCGTGATTTTCTGTGGCTCAGTTATTTCTTTAATCATTGGGATGTATCTCGCACAGCGGTTTATTCGCCCCCTCAATTTTTTGGTCGAAGCTGCTAAGAAAATTAGTCAGGGGGATTTGTCCGCAAGGGCTGAAGATACACAAGGACACTCGATTGAAATTTCTGAGTTGGTACAACATTTTAATGATATGGCATATAAACTTGAAGTTTCTGTACAAAATGCGCAAGTTTGGAATGCCGCAATTGCCCATGAACTTCGAACTCCTATCACGATTTTACAGGGACGTTTGCAAGGCATGGTAGATGGTGTTTTTGAACCCAATCCAGCCTTAATCAAGAGTTTATTAAACCAAGTTGAAGGCCTTTCTCATTTGGTGGAAGACTTACGTACGCTGAGTTTGGTTGAAAATCAACAGCTACGTTTAAATTATGAATGGGTTAATCTGCAAGACAGTGTTGATAAGGTATTGAAAATATTTGAAGAGCGTTTGATACAGGCAGATTTAACACCAGTATTGGATTTGGAAACAACGCCTGTTTTTTGTGACCAACGCCGTATTGAACAAATATTGATTGCTTTGATTGATAATGCTATTCGTTATGCAAATGCAGGAAAGTTAACTATTTCATCTCAAACTGATGGAAAAATGTGGCAGCTAAAAGTTGCTGATAATGGACCAGGGCTTGCTGAAGAATTTCAACAACATTTATTCGACCCGTTCTTTCGCTTGGAACAGTCACGCAATAAAGAGTTTGGTGGAACTGGCCTTGGACTTGCGGTGGTCAATGCCATTGTGATTGCACATAAGGGCACAGTGCATTATGAAAACCTAAACTCAAACAGCATTTTTACCATTCAAATGGGCATTGGCAGTAGTCGAGAATAAGCGTTTGAGCTTAATGGTATTTATTGAAAATAAAATTTAGAGAAGTATATGCAATTGATTAGACTGGCCACGCAACATGATATCAAATCAATTTTTGATATCCGAATCAGTGTAAAAGAAAATCACCTTTCCCTAGAGCAATTGACAGAGATGGGTATTACCCCAATTTCAGTTTTGGCGATGATGGAAAGTGAACCATGTATTTGGGTTGTGGAAAAGGCAGGGATGGTACTTGGTTTCTCAATAGTTGATTTTAAAGCGGGGATGGTTTTTGCAAGTTTTGTACATCCCGATCATGAAGGGAAAGGCTTTGGAAAACAGTTAATGAAAGAGGCAGAAGCCTTATTATTTCAAAAATATAATCGTATTTACTTAGAAACAGATTCAAAAAGTCGGGCATATCAGTTTTATAAGCACTTAGGTTGGAATACTGTTGAATTTTATGCAAATGGTGATGTCAAAATGGAAAAACTTAAACCTTAAAAGAGCTTTGATAAATTACTTTTTAGATCAAAATATTATGCTGTATAAATTTAGATCTACTGGTTTTTATCCTATTTTGTGGACTGAATTCTCATCACTTAAAAAGAGTGGTAACTACTGTACGATAACTGGAATCGAATAAGGACAAGATTTAAGGTGAATTTAAAAAGTCTAGAGGCATTTTATTGGGTTGTGACCTTAAATAGCTTCAATAAGGCTGCTGCAAAATTACAAACCACTCAGCCTGCGGTTTCCCAAAAAATCACTGCTCTAGAAAATGATTTAGGTTTTAAAGTCCTTGATCGCGGTTTTCGACAGCTTAAACCCACCTATAAAGGCATGACCCTGTTTAAATATGCCGAAAAGTTTATGCGTTTGGAAACCGATTTGGTGGCCGAGCTAACTGAAAACCAACACCTCACAGGAACGATTCGTTTAGGTGTTTCGGAGACGATTGTTTATACGTGGTTGGTTGAATATATCGAAAAAGTACAAAAAGAATTTCCCAAAGTTTCTGTGGAAATTGTGGTGGATTTAACTCCAAATTTGCAAGAAGGTGTGCGTACAGGGGATTTGGACATGGCCTTTTTGCTGGGCCCGACTTTGGCTTTCGAGTGTGTAGAGCAGGCGCTGTGTGACTTTGAACTGAGTTTTTTGGCAGCTCCATCTTTTAAAGGTGGTGTAGGTCAAATGTCTTTTAAGGCATTGATGTCGCATACCATTTTAACCTATCCAAAAATTACCTATCCCTATAAAGAGCTCAAGGCCAAAATGAAAGAACAGGCACTGGATGAGCCGCTTTCAATTACCAGTTATTCGCTTGCGACCTTATTGCGTCTTGCAGAGCAAGGGTTAGGGATTGCCGTTGTGCCGACCTTAACGGCGCTAAAGGAAATTACCGATGGTCGCTTAGAAATTTTGAATACCCCGATCCAGCTAAAAACCTTTCATTTCACCTCGATTTATATGCAAGGCAATGATGCAGCCTTGAAAGAGAAATTAACCGATGTCGCAGTCACTGTTTCTGAAAGTGCAATGAAAAGACTGCTTGAGAAAATTAAAAAATAATTGAGGCGTACCAGTTTTTTGACAAGTGAAGTTACTTTATCTCAAAATGGAATTTGTTTGAAAAACCATAAACGCAGCTTATCGTGCGTGATAAGTAAAATTTATCATTAGACTTTTAATAAATAAAAAATAATAAAATACAGTCATTTAGTTTTAATAATGGATGTAAAAAGTCGTATTGTTCCTCGTGCTTGCCTATGTTCTTATTTCAAATAGAAGATTTGATCCACCATGGCTTTGGTTGGGCAACAGGGAATCTTTGTCAGTTAAAGGAATTTAAGAACAGAATTTGCAAACAAAATGATGTTCTTGGTTCAACTTGAAAATAGCGTTATTAAGCTCAAATGGACGAGGAACGCATTAAATATGTCTTTATTAAAATCTTCTTTTTTATCAGATCGCCAATGGGCCATTGTTGCTTCAATCTTCATGATGGCAACCTCCGCAATGGGGCCCGGTTTTCTCACTCAAACCGCGGTCTTTACTGTGAAATTGGGTGCGGCGTTTGGCTTTGCCATTCTCGTGTCTATTTTGATTGATTATGTGGTTCAACAAAACATTTGGCGTGTCGTCACGCTGACGCAAATGCGTGCCTCGGATATTGCCAATAAAGCCTTGCCGGGTAGTGGTTACTTACTTGCTTTTTTGGTCATTTTGGGTGGGTTCTTCTTCAGTATTGGTAATATTGCAGGCGCAGCTTTAGGTCTCAATGCCTTATTTGGATTAGACACCAAATGGGGTGGCATTTTAAGTGGTGCTTTGGCCATTTTAATTTTTGCTTCAAGAAAAGCTACGCTAGCCATGGATAAAAGCATGATCGTTTTGGGGTTGCTCAAAATCATCTTGATTATCATTGTTGCTGTCATTGTGATGCCACCTGTGGGCCAAGCTGTGCATCAAACGTTTGCACCTGACCAGATTGATTTTGCCATTATCACCACGATTGTCGGTGGAACGGTTGGCGGCTATATCTGTTATGCAGGCGCCCATCGTTTACTGGATAAAGGCGCGGTTGGCCCTGAAAATATTGATGAAGTCGCAAGAGCTGCAACCAAAGGTATTGTGGTTGTAGGCATCATGCGCTATGTGCTGTTTTTAGCTTTTTTGGGCGTGGTGGTCAGTGGTGCAACGATTGATTTAGCCAGCCATGATGCCAATCCAGCAGCACAAGCTTTTCAATATGCCGCAGGAACTTTTGGTTATAAACTATTTGGTTTGATTTTCTGGGCAGCAGGGATCAGTAGTACCATTGGCGCCGCTTATACTTCGGTTTCATTCTTTACTGCATTTAAGAAAAATCTTAGTCCAAAACAAACCAATTACACCACCATTACATTTATCGCTTTAGCGTTATTGTTGTATGTGGTACTGGGCGCGACACCTGCTGGATTATTGATCTTCGTTGGTGGCTTTAATGGTTTGGTATTGCCAATCGGTTTAACGATTTTTGTTTATGTAGCTGCTTGCCGTAAAGATATGATGGGGAATTATAACTATCCAAAATGGTTACTTATTTTGGGTGTACTCACATGTATGTTGACATGGTGGATGGGCTATATGTCCTTTACCACAGTCTTTAATTATTTAACCAAACTTTAAGCCAGACGACGGTGAAGTGATAAAGGAATTGAGCCATGTTTGTAGATTTAAATAGTGACTTAGGTGAAAGTTTTGGTTCGTGGAAAATGGGCAATGATGACCAAATTCTACCCGTGGTGACAAGTGCCAATATTGCATGTGGCTTTCATGCAGGAGATCCGCTGGGGATTTTAAAAACACTGCGTAAGGCGGTTGAATTGAATGTCACGATTGGCGCGCATGTATCTTATCCAGACCTCGTCGGTTTTGGTCGCCGTAATATGGATGTGTCACGTGATGAGCTGATTGCCGATGTGTTGTATCAAATTTCCGCACTGGATGGTTTAGCCAAAGTGGCTGGTTCTCACGTGCAATATGTGAAACCCCATGGCGCACTGTATAACACCATTGCACACGATCAAGTTCAGGCCGCTGCGGTGATTGATGCTATCAAAATGTATAACCCAGAACTGGTTTTGGTGGCACTGGCAGGTTCCCACTTGGTTGGGCAAGCACGTGCAGCAGGCTTAAAGGTTGTCTCTGAGGCATTTGCAGACCGTGCTTATAACAGTGATGGTTCATTGGTTTCACGTCGTTTGGATGGGGCTGTTTTACATGATTCGGCCTTTGTGGCACGCCGTGTGGTGTCTATGTTGAAAAATGGCGGGGTTGAGTCGATTGATGGTGTATTTACCCCTATCCAAGCCGATACGATTTGCTTACACGGTGACACAGCGGGTGCCTTAGAGATGTCGGCTGCGATTAAAGCTGAACTGTTAAATCATCATATTGAAATTCGTCCCTTTGTCTTAAAGCATGAGGAAGTGCGCAATGTATAAGGATATTCGTGTCGATTCAGCGCAGCTTGAAGCCGCTTTAGCTGCGCGTTTAAAAATTCGTGCAGGCTTTGACAAACCAACGGCGGGTATGGCTGCGGGCATGACGCAGGTCAATATGATTTCAGTGCCTAAAGATTGGGCTTATGATTTTCTACTCTATGCTCATCGCAATCCGCAAAGCTGTCCTGTTTTAGACGTGCTAGAGGAAGGTGTATATGCCACGAGACTGGCAGAAAACTCAGATATACGTACTGACTTTCCACGTTATCGTATCTGGAAAGACGGTGAAATGGTGGATGAAGTAACCGATGCGAGTGACATTTATCATGCGCATCCTGACTTAGTGACGTTTTTAATTGGCTGTAGTTTCTCTTTTGAAACAGCACTGCAGGAGGCGGGCATTGAAGTTCGTCATATCCATGATCAGACCAATGTACCGATGTATTTGAGTAATATTCAATGTCAGCCTGCGGGGCGTATTTCGGGCAATATGGTGGTTTCTATGCGCCCGATTCCATCCCATCAAATTACGGATGTAGTCAAAATTACAGCACGGATGCCGAGTGTGCATGGTGCACCCGTGCATATTGGGCATCCTGAAGGTTTAGGCATTCGTGATGTGAATCAGCCAGATTTTGGCGATGCTTCACGTATTGAGGCTGGGGAAATTCCTGTGTTTTGGGCTTGTGGCGTAACCCCACAAGCAGCGGTAATGAACTCAAAAATTCCTTTTGCTATTAGCCATGCACCTGGTCATATGTTTATTACCGATATTCCTGATCGTGCATGGATAGGTTAAGTGGCACTAAAGAACAATTAAAAGGATAAGCACATGCGTTTTTTATCGGTAAACGCGGATTGTTTTCTCATAGAGCTTGCCAGCCTAGAGGAAACATTGGCGTTGTACAATAAATTGCACACGATGCAATTGAATGGAATTAAAGACTTAGTCCCTGCTGCAAAAACGATTTTAGTTTTTTTTAATGAAATCGAGACCACTTTTAAAACACTGGTTGCTTCGATTCAGACTGTAAAAATTGGTTCAGGCGTTGAGCGTAATGTCGAAGAGCTGATTATTCCTATCTGCTATACGGGTGAAGACCTTGCTCAGGTTGCAGAGTTACAAGGGCTTTCAATTGCCGATGTTATCTTGAAGCATCGTCAAAGTGTTTGGAATGTAGCTTTTATTGGCTTTGCGCCGGGCTTTGCTTATATGAGCAGTCCCGATCGACCTTTTACAGATATTCCTCGTTTAGTCGTACCACGTAAAAAAATACCGTCGGGTTCTTTGGGACTGGCAGGACAATATTCAGGGATTTACCCGAAAGACAGTCCAGGAGGTTGGCAGCTGATCGGTACGACTGCTGAAAAAATGTGGGATTTGGAGCGTAAAAATCCAGCGCTACTGTTACCGGGAATGACTGTACATTTTGAAGATGTCACGCATCAACCGACCACGGTTAGCATAGCACAGCAAGTCACTCGTAAAGTTGAGCCGAAACAATCCATGCCTTTGTTTACGGTAACTGCACCGAGCCTACAGATGTTGATTCAAGATGAAGGGCGTTTTAACCAGACCAATATTGGTGTGGGTGTTGCAGGGGCGATGGATGTATCGGCGATGCACAGTGCCAATCGAATTGTCGGTAACCCAACTGCGACGCCTGTGATTGAAGTTTTAAATGGTGGTTTGAAAGCCAAAATGCATCAGTCCGCAGTCATTGCGGTTACGGGAGCAATTTCAAACATCCATGTGAAATTTAGTGATGGCCAAAAGGCTGACTTTGAGAGCTATCAAGCGATTGCCCTTGATGATGGTGATGAATTTCAGATTCAAGCACCGACGGCAGGGCTGAGAAATTATCTGGCAATTCGTGGCGGTATCGACGTGCAACCTGTGCTGAAGAGTGCATCATTTGATAGTTTGGCCCTATTGGGGCCAGAACCTCTAAAAACGGGGGATACGGTTTATCAAGGACAGGTTGAAGTTTCAAATATTAGTGTCACCGAAGTTGCAAAGTTGAACTTGCCCAAAGTCGGCGATCTGGTTGAGCTCGACATTGTGATGGGACCGCGAACGGATTGGTTCGAAGCAGAGAGCATTGAGCGTTTATGTCAGCAAGCTTGGTTGGTGACCAATGAGAGTAATAGGGTTGGACTGAGACTCTCAGGTGAGCAGCCTTTGCAGCGCAAAATTCCCCATGAGTTGGAAAGTGAGGGAACTTGTATTGGTGCCTTACAGATTCCACCCAGTGGTCAACCTGTACTGTTTATGAACGACCATCCTTTAACTGGCGGCTACCCCGTCATTGCTTCTGTGGCGAAGCACCATTGGGACCTAGTGGCGCAGATTCCAGCAGGGTGCCAAATCAAATTTAAAAAAATGACCGAATTTACAGATTTTGAGAATGAATGATGACGACTGAAAAATTATTAATTGCAAACCGCGGTGAAATTGCTGTTCGTATTATTCATGCTTGCCGTGATATGGGTATTAGCTCAGTTGCGTTATATGCCGATGACGATATGGACAGTATGCATGTCGAGCTGGCGGATGAAGCATGGGGGTTGGCGGGTGCAACTGCACGTGAAACCTATTTGAATATTCCAGCCATTCTTGATGTTGCTAAAAAATCCAAAGCAACCATGGTTCATCCGGGTTATGGTTTTTTATCTGAACGTGCTGAATTTGCACAGGCAGTGATTGATGCGGGCTTAAAGTGGGTCGGACCATCGCCAAGTGCCATTGAAAAATTGGGTGATAAAATTGAAGCACGTAAAATCGCCGCTTCAGTGGGCGCACCTTTAGTTCAAGGCACACAAGACCCCTTAAATAATGCTGATGAAGCCCTCGATTTTGCAAAGCGGTTTGGTTTACCTATTGCGATTAAAGCCGCATTTGGCGGTGGTGGTCGAGGTTTAAAAGTCGTTTGGAAACTGGAAGATGTAAAAGAGCTGTATGATTCGGCTGTACGTGAAGCGCAAGCTGCCTTTGGTCGTGGTGAGTGTTTTGTTGAACAATACCTAGATCAACCACGCCATGTCGAAGCGCAAGTGATTGCGGATCAACATGGCAATGTAGTGGTTTTAGGTACACGTGATTGTTCGCTACAGCGTCGTAATCAGAAGTTGGTTGAAGAAGCGCCAGCGCCTTTTATCAGCGATGAGATATATCAACAAATTTTAACTTCGGCTAAAAATATCTGTCAGGCAGCCAACTATGTCGGTGCGGGTACAGTTGAATATTTGCTGAGCCGTGATGGAAAGCTTTCATTTTTAGAGGTGAATACCCGTTTGCAGGTGGAGCACCCTGTCACGGAAGAAACAGCCAAAGTCGATTTGGTGGTTGAGCAAATTCGCGTAGCTCAGGGGCATAAACTTTCAATCAAAGAAACCCCGAAAGTACAAGGGCATGCCATTGAGTTTCGTATCAATGCTGAAGACCCTGCTCGTGGCTTCATCCCTGCATTTGGTGTATTGAGTTTATTTGAAGCACCGTTTGGTCAGGGCGTACGCGTAGACACAGGTGTTCGTACAGGCTCTTTGGTATCGAGTCATTTTGATTCGCTCATGGCAAAACTGATTATCACAGGTCCAACACGTGAGGTTGTGATTGCTCGTGCAAAACGTGCGCTGAAGCAATTTAAAATTGAAGGGGTTGCTTCGGTTTTAGACTTTCACCGTGCTGTATTAAGTGAAGCTGATTTTGCCGACACATTTAATGTCCATACTCGTTGGATTGAAAATGATTTTAAATACGACTTAAAGCCAACGAAACGCAGTATTCCGAATCATCAACAACCGATGTTACTCAGCTATATTGAAATTGATGGAAAATTACATCGTTTAGGCTTACCAGCGGGCATGTTTGCACAAAACTCTACCATCACTGCTCAAGACCAACCAGCTACAGAAACAGCCATGCGTGCTGAACATTTACTTGCACCGATCAATGGCGTGATTAGCGCTTGGAAAGTAGAAAACGGGGAGCAGGTCGCAGAGGGGCAAGTGGTGGCAATTATGGAAGCCATGAAAATGGAAGTCCCTGTACTGGCACATCAAAGCGGAGTGATTCAATTGACGGTTCTGCAAGGAGCGACTTGTCACGCAGAACATATTATTGGATCGATTTGCTAAAAATTTAATCATCTGAATGAACCTGATGCAGCATGCAGCTAAGTCAGGTTTTCATTTGGAAATTCTTAAAAATTGGGGGCTAGTTAGCTGTGCTTTATAGACAAATGAAATAGTAAAATGACTTGATAAAGATTCAATAGCCCAATGAAAGTGTTATTTTAAGAGTTAGGGATATTCAATAATCATTTTGTTCAGTAGCAAGAAGACAAGATAAAAATGCTAAACCTGAAAAATAAAAATTAAAGAGTATTAGCAATGTATCTAATTATTATTTTTAACTAAATAAAGTACTCCGAAGATGCCGCTGCATGTGTCGTTACCCTGAACCCGATGAGTTCAAGGTGGACGCGACGTATACTTGCTGGGTTTCCCGCTCGAAGACGGGCATACACTCTAAATATACAGAACACAATCCATAAGTTTAAGTATCGGCAGGGGAATAGACCCGCTGGCGAACACCTCAGAGTTGCATTAAGTATAACGCATCTCACGTTGATGGCAACTCATAGACCGCTACGAACTGTAAACTCGTGCACAAGTGTTGATAGTTTATGCAAAAATGAAAGCACTTTAGGTAAATTCTTTAACGTCTTCAATAATGCTCGCTAACAAACGTTCTGCATGTGCATATTCTTGTAGCGTTTTATTCATAGACAGAACTTCTTGCATTAACTCAAGCGCCACCATAATGATGATTTTACTAGGTTCTACACGTGGTGCTTTACGACGAAATTCATCATATTTATCATTCAAAAGTAGCGCTGCACGTTCAAGGTCAGCTTTCTCTTTTTCTGTTGTGACTAAACGAAAACTATGACCTAAGACACGTAATTCAACAGTAATTTGTTCACTCATGATTAAACTTCCTCACCAGCTTCTGTTGGATGGGCAAGTTGCTGAATTTCTTGCGCGTGATGGTCTTGCTCCGTACCTAAAATAGCTAAACGTTGGATGATGGCTTCGACTTTAGCTTTGGCATGTTCATTTTTTTGTAACAATCTTTCACGTTCTTGCTGAAGTGCTTGGATTTCTTGCTGCGCTTGACGCTGATCATTGTTCATTTTTTCTTTAATTGCACGTAATTCATTACGTTCAGCCAAGATTTCCTGAAAGCGATTTTTTAAATCCGTACAACTTTTTTCCAAACGGCTATAACGATCGGCCAAAGCAGTCGCATCAGTATTCAAGTGTTGATATTGGGTCTGAGCGCTACTTAATTGCTCAGTTAAATCATCAATTTGTTCTTGTTTCTGGGTAATTAAGCTATTTTTTTGCACAACTTGAGAACGGTGCTGTTCTTCAGCATCCAGTTTGGCTGCATTTAAAGTGCTATTTTCACTTTCAAAATGAGCAAGTCGCGTTTTTAAAACGCCAATATGCGCCTGTAGACGCTGTAATTCTTCTAACATATCGTGGTCGCACAGTGTTGCAAACAAAGGTAATATATAAGAAGTATAGAGATTGGATAAACGAATGCAAGACGATATTTCAGGTTGGTCAGAATGGCAGCCAAATTTTTCTAAAATTGAAGAGATTTCTAGCCCAAGTGAGTTACATGGTTTGCTTACAGGTATCATTTGTGTAACTCAGGCACCAAGTCGTGAGGAATGGCAACATATCTTAGCGACTTTAGAAATTCCAGAGTTAAGCGAAGAAGCTTTGGCTTTATTAGCAGATGAAGCTGAAGATGTCTCACATGCACTTTCTGAAGACGAATTGGACTATTTACCATTACTTCCCGATGACACGCATACGCTCGCAGACCGTGTACAAGCTTTGGCGGATTGGTGCGCAGGCGTAGTGCTGGGCTTCGGTTTGGCGTCAGGTCATATTCGTCCAGATGAAATGGAGCTGATTGAACATTTACAAGATGTGGCAGCAGTTGAGTTTGAAGAAACTGATGATGATGAAGAGGGTGAGGAGAGCTATCAAGAGTTATATGAGTTTGTTCGTTTAATTCCTGTGAGCTTATCTGTCGGTCGCAAAAAGATTGCAGTTGAGGAAAGTTCTTTACTTAAACACTTTCATAACAAGCAACAAGCGGATCGTTCTGTAACAGAAGCGAACAATGTTGTAGAAATGTTTACACCGCATCGCCCAAGCTAATTGGCATAAGACTTGCTGCGCGTACAAGATAAGGTGCGCGTGGCACTTTTATTCTTTGGTATAAAAAAGACAGATCAAACATGAAACTAACGCAAGTGGATTTTCAGGAACGCCGTGACCGTTTGGCTGAACAAATGGGTCCGAATAGTATTGCCATTATCGCAACTAGCCCGGTGGCGATGCGTAATCGTGATGCAGACTATAAATACCGTACCGATAGCAGCTTTTTTTATCTGACCGGTTTTGCTGAGCCCGAAGCCGTGGCGGTCATCGAAACCTTTGCCGAAGACGATGAAGATGGTTATAGCTACAGTTTGTTCTGCCGTGAACGTGACCGTGAGATGGAAATCTGGAATGGTTATCGTGCAGGTGTAGATGGTGCGGTAGAAGACTATGAAGCTGATGAAGCCTATGCGATAGATTTGTTAGATGAAGAAATCATTGAAAAACTTTTAAGCAAAGAAAAATTATTCTATCGCATTGGGCAACAACCTGAATTTGATGCGCGTGTAGCAAAATGGATCACGACTGCTAACGGTGAGTCACGTCGTGGGACTGCTGCACCTGCGCAAGTCATTCAGCTAGACCGCATTTTAGATGAAATGCGTTTGTTTAAATCAGAACAAGAAATTGCATTGATGCAAACAGCTTCTGATATTTCTGCACAAGCTCATACTCGTGCCATGCAAACCGTTAAGCCAGGCATGATGGAATATGCTCTAGAAGCTGAACTGAATTATGTATTTGGTCAAAATGGCTGCGTGCCGTCGTATAACAGCATTGTTGGTGGTGGTGAAAATGCTTGCATTCTGCACTATGTAGAGAACAATAAAGAGCTAAAAGATGGTGATTTGGTCTTAATCGACGCAGCATGTGAATATGAATACTATGCTTCAGACATTACCCGTACTTTTCCCGTCAACGGAAAGTTCAGCCCTGAGCAAAAAGCACTTTATAATGTAGTCCTCGATGCACAACTTGCTGCAATTGACGCAGTGCGTATAGGAAACTCGTATAAAGAACCACATAATGTTGCTGTGCGTATCTTAGTTCAAGGTTTGCTTGATTTGGGCATTATGCAAGGTGATATTGAAGAGATTATCCAAAAGGAAAGTTTCCGTCAGTTTTATATGCATGGCACAGGACACTGGTTGGGTATGGACGTTCACGATGTGGGTTCATATAAACAAGAAGGTGTGTGGCGTGCCTATGAAGAAGGCATGGTAGTGACGGTTGAACCGGGCTTGTACATTGCACCTGATGATGAGACTGTCGATGCGAAATGGCGTGGCATTGGTATTCGTATTGAAGATGACATCGTCGCAACCCAAAACGGCCCACTGAATTTGACTGTGAAAGTGGTGAAGTCGGTAGAAGAGATAGAAGCGTTAATGGCACGATAAATATCATTTACTGTATAAAAGCCGATCATGAGATCGGCTTTTATTTTTCATGAGATGTCTATTTTAAATAGAAAAAAGAACTACTCCCTAAAAATATTAGAAATTTATTGCATTGCAAATATTAATGATTATTATTTGCATAAAATTAAAAAAGGAACGTAAATATTATGAATACAAAACACATGCATCACCTGATCCCATTTGTATCTTGTGTAAGCTTTTTATTAACTCAAACTGCACATGCAGATGATTCAAAAGAAAATACATCTGTACAACAGTTAGAAACGATGACATTTACAGCTTCACGTGCTGATGGTCTACAAGAAAAATCCAAACAAACGAGCAAAATAGATGAAAAACAGTTGGAGCTTTTAAAGCAAGGTTCAGCAGGTAATATTGGGACGGTGTTAGCTAAAACTGTGCCTGGCCTTGCAGATTCAAGTCGTACAATTACCGATTTTGGACAAACCTTACGTGGGCGAAATGCGCTGATTTTGGTTGATGGTATTCCTCTTAATTTAAGTCGAGAAACCTCTAGGGGGTTATCAGGTATTGATCCAGAAAGTATTCAGAATATTGAAGTTATTCGAGGAAGTAACGCTATTTATGGTGGTGGTGCAACAGGTGGTATCATTTCAATCACTACCAAAAGTGCAGGTGGTGAACCAACAGCAAAAACCGTTGTCGGTTTTCAAACCCCATTAACTAACTTTAGCCGTGATGCTTTAAGTGCAGATATCCATCAGTATTTTTCAGGTCGTTTAAATGATTGGGACTATGCCCTAGATTTTGGATATAAGCGTACAGGCAGTTCTTACGATGCGAGCGGGGATCGTATCGCACCAGAGCCGAGCCAAGGTGATCTATTTGACTCTGATGCTTATAGTGTTGGCGGTAAGTTGGGCTATCATATTGATGATAATCAATATATTCAGATATCAGCAAATTACTATACCGCGGACCAAGATTCGGAATACGCTTCAGATCCAAGTGTGGCGAAACTACCCGCTGGCAGTGTGCCTGCTAAAGCCATCAAAGGTTTAAAGTTGGCTGATCAGAACCAAAATGAAAGTCAGGTCTATAATTTAACGTATAAAAATAAAGATCTTCTAGGGAGTAACTTCGACTCTCAGATCTATTATCGTGACTTCTATACACGCTTTAATCCAACGGATGGCAGGAATCAAGCGAACCGTGCGAATACCATTAATCAGGGGTATCAAGAAAATGAGGTATTCGGAAGTCGTTTTACGTTCAATACACCACTGCACTTTTTAGGCGATAGCTCATTGGTGTGGGGTGGTGACTTTATTCGTGAACAAAGTGAAATGCCTTTGGATACCTTTGATCCTGTAATTTATGATCAGTCTGGTGGACTTGAGTTTGTTAAAAATGGAAATCTTATCTACCTACCAGAGCTTACAACACAAAGTGTGGGTGTGTTTGCACAATTAAAACATCGTTTCAATGATCAATGGTCCGCTGAAGTGGGTGCTCGTTATGAAGACAGCTTTGCAGAGGTCGATGATTTCATTCCACTCACCCAAGCCAATAAACCCAATCCTTATACAGTGAAGGGTGGAAAAGTTAAAGCAGATGCATGGTTATACAATGCGAGCGTCACCTTTAGTCCAGTAGAAGAACATTCGATTTATGCCTCTTTTAGTCAGGGCTTTCAGCTTCCAGATGTTGGTTTAGTTATTCGTAATGCAAATACTGGATTTGATTTAGGCTCTTCATTTTTAGAACCTGTCAAGGTTGATAACTATGAATTGGGTTGGAATGGTAATTTTGATCGTATTTCATCAAGTTTAGCTGTGTTCTACTCGGCTTCAGATTTAGGTGCAGTACAGTCATTTAATAATGGTTTGAGTCTTGCACGAACAAAGGAAGAAGTCACAGGAGTTGAAGGGACTATTGACTATCTAACCCAAGATGAAATTTGGGGATTTGGTGGTAGTGCTACATGGATGAAGGGCCGCGAAACACCGCAAGGGCGAAGTGAAGATCAAAAAATGACAGGATATCGTATTCCGCCATTAAAACTGACTTCTTATATTGCTTATAATCCATCAGATACATGGACAAATCGTTTACAAGCCACCTATTGGGGTTCTCAGGATTATCGCTTAGATGGTAAAGAGAGCTTTGGTCGATATGATGCAAAGACATATACAACCGTTGATTTGATGAGTAGCTTTGATGTTAATGCAAAGAATAATGTCAGTATTGGATTAGAAAATATTTTCAACCGAAAATATTATCCTTTATACAGTCAACTACTTCGTAGCAATAACAATATGAGTCATTTATTGGCTTCGGGAATCACATTAAAGGTCGCATATAGTCATAAGTGGTAATTTAAAAATTATTATAATATAGGTTTAATGATGCTTGGTCGTGAGGGCTGGGCATTATTGCTCATAATATTCATCAGAAATGATGGCTGTGAGTTTGAATAGTTCATGTTTGAACTAATGAAAAATTATATTTAAATCAGTTTATTAAATTTTTCTAAACTATGTTCCATAATTTTTATAAATTAGCTCTAACAAAGGTTTGACCGAAGATGGAATAACAGTTTAATAAATTGTCATCTGCATAACTTTTGCATAAGAGCTTTACAGTGAAAGTACGCAAAAACATCCATTTCATTATAAAAAAGAAAATCTTTGATGTAATATAAATCCATTAAAACTTATAGGTATTTGAAGTTTTTGACTTTAGGTACACCATAAAAAGGATAGAAGCATGCAACAAGAAGTCATCATAGTTGGTGGTGGTATGGTCGGACTCAGTCTGGCGTTGATGTTAGCCAAACAAAACATTGCGGTGAAGCTTTTAGAAGCGATCAAATACCCAAATTATGATGATGTAAACCTTGTGCCATACCATTCTAGCTTTGATGCAAGAAACAGCGCACTTTCACGTCGTACAGTCCAAATTTACCAAGAACTGGGCTTATGGAGTGCGTTACAAGAACATGCAACGCCTATTTTAGAAGTAAATATCACCGAACAAGGTAGCTTTGGTAAGGCGCGTCTTAAAGCTGAACAAGAAAAAGTCGAAAGCTTCGGGCAAGTCATCGAAAACGCATGGCTCGGTCGTGTGCTACTGACAGAAGTTCAAAAACAGCCACTTATTGAGTTGATTGATGGTGTACAAGTCACTCAACTAACGCAAGATGCTGATTTGGCGTACATTGAAGCAAACCGTGGAGAAGATGAACTTTCAATGCAAGCAAAACTCATTATTGCTGCAGATGGGCGTGATTCATTCTGCCGTAAAGCTTTAGGAATAGGCGCTTCAGAACATGACTATGACCAAGTCGCTATTGTGACTACCGTACAAACCTCAAAACCGCACAACCATGTGGGTTTCGAGCGCTTTAGTAGTTTAGGGCCATTGGCATTGTTACCGCTTCCGGGTGAATACCGTCGTTCTGTGGTGTGGCCTGTGCAAAAGGGTACTGAAGGGGAATGGTTGGGCGATGAAAATGACCAACACTTTTTAAATGCCTTACAAGAAACCTATGGCGATCGTGCAGGTAAATTCCAAAAAACAGGTAAGCGTTTTAGTTTTCCATTATCACAAGTACTAGCAGAAAAGCAGGCCGCAGGACGGGTGGTGTTAATGGGCAATGCCGCGCATACCATTCACCCCGTTGCAGGGCAAGGTTTTAACCTATGTATGCGTGATGCGCACGTTTTGGTCCGTTATTTAACGGAACAAAGTGCGCAAGATGCAGACTTGGGTGATGCAACGATGTTGCAATCCTATGAAGCTTCACGTTTGACTGACCAACAGCGTGTAATTAAGTTCTGCGACTCTGTAGTGCGTGGTTTTAGCAACAGCAACCCGATCTTAAAATTTATTCGAAACACGGGGCTGGTCGCATTTGATACAATTCCAGGCATTAAACCGCTAGTAGCTAACTATGCCATGGGGCTAAAAGCATGAGCCAAGTTCAAGCTGATATTTTAGATGTGGTGATCATCGGTGGTGGTTTAGTTGGCGGACTGACAGCCTTACTTTTAGCACAGGGTGGTGTGCAAGCGACAGTACTGGATGCTGCGCCTATTTTAGATGAACAAAAAACGCTAAGCATTGCCAACCCACGTGTTTTGGCACTCAGTCAAGCAACGATACATTTGCTTAAAACCATTGATGTTTGGGATAAAATTGCCCGCCAGATGCCCTATAGCGGCATGCAGGTGTGGAATAAAAATGGCTATGGTGAAATTAACTTTGGTCATGCGTCCCAGCAGGAACCACAAGGCGAACAAGCTCTCGGTTCTATGGTTGAGCCAAGTTTGCTCAATTTAGCGATTCAACAGCAGATGCTTAATGTACTCAATGATTACCGCACCCAAGTTAAAGTTGCCCGTGTCGAAGAAGGTGTTGGGTTATGGTATATCCATTTAGCTGATGGCACGGTGCTAAAAACCAAACTGGTGATTGGCGCAGATGGTGCAAACTCTTTTGTACGAGAGCAAGCATTTATTGATATTGATGTACTCGACTACAAACAAGCAGGCTTGAGTTGCGCCATTCGGACGGCACAGCCACATCAATATGTTGCACGTCAGATTTTCTTAGAAACTGGCCCTTTGGCATTTTTACCGATGGCGAGTTTAAAAGCGGAACAAGCAGGACATTGGCAGTCGATCGTATGGACTTTACCTGATGACTATGCAGAAGTATATGCAGCCCTTTCAGATGCTGAATTTACCGAGCTGTTAACGCGAGAAAGTCACCACATGTTAGGCGAAGTGTTGGAAGCGACACCGCGTGCTACTTTCCCACTCAAAGCACGTGCTGCACAACAATATGTTAAAGCGGGTTTGGCTTTAATTGGTGATGCGGCTCATGTGATTCATCCGTTGGCGGGACAGGGGGTGAATATCGGTTGTCTTGATGCAGCTGTACTATGTGATGCATTACTACATGATCTAGCACGTGGCGTATGGGCAAATGAGCAAACATTGAAGCGTTATGAACACCGCCGTAAAGGACAAAATGATGCCATGATGCATAGCATGTCTGCGATTGGTTGGATGGAAACTACACAACTCTTTCCCGTAGTGTGGGCACGAAACTTTGGTTTGAAACAGGTTGAAAAATTGCCTGTATTAAAAGATGCTTTTATGACACAGGCCAATGGTTTAGGGTTGCTCAAAGAGACGCGTTATGCTGTCTAAGACGGGAAGTGTTATTTTTTAGCCAGTCGTAAAATAAGATTACGATTTTGATTAAAAAAGATACGATTTTCTGTTGAATAAGACTATGCGAAAGGCTGAGAGCTTGTTAAATTTCAACATAATTGAAAACCAGTAATACATTGGAACCTTAAAGGTCATTTGTGGGGAGATTAAGATGACTGATTCAAATGATTATGATGATGTAGAAGACTCAGCGGTTGATGAGGACGAAGCTCAAGCCGCTGAAAAGGGCGCATCAGATTCTTCTGAAAATGCAGCAAGTGATGGTGATGTTGCCGAAGCTGAGACACTCACTGTGACTGCGAAATTGAAACAGCGCCAAGCGCTAGAAGATGAAGTGGCTGCTTTTCTCGCACGTGGTGGTCGTATCACAGAAGTGCCAGCAGATGAGTCTGCAAAAGATTGATGTTTATAAAACACCACCAATGTGGTGTTTTTTTATGGTCTGCTTAAAGTTTCGTGCATCAATTACAATACGTGCAATCAATTTTGTACAGTCGTCAGTTGCCTCTATTCGACTAACTGCTGATTAGCTTTTAAATAAGTAAATGATGCCTGTGATGATTGAGCCAACGGTTGCTAATAGCATATCTTTGTGAGCATCCCACATGTCACCTTGCTGGCCATTATAATTTTCAGCCTCTTCAGGTGATAAGCCCATCGCAATCAGCCATTCAATCCATTCATAAATCAGACTGCTTGCCATCACAAATTGAATTACCAAAAGGAATAGTGTCAGTTTTGAAAGTTGCGGTAACCAGACTTGAAATACACGATAGAAAAATGGGTAGAGCAGTAGACCGTATGCTAAATGTACAAAGCGATCATACATATTACGTGTCCAACCTAAACTCTGATTGAGGTCAAGGTTTAAGTATTGGATCGACCATTCATTATAGGGTACATAAGAATACAGATAATGTGCGCCAAGTATATGAATCAGCAAAAAAACAATATACAGCACAAAACTCATCAAGCTGAGTCCGAGTTTATACAAACAAATGATCAGCGTAATTAGCATGAACACAGTTCCGACCTGATGCAAGATATAAGAGCTGAGTTCAAGCGGGTGGATTGAAGCCAAAGCCACTGCTAAACAAAGCAGGATGAGACAGATCCAATGTGGCCTTTCCAGTTGATTGTTGATGGGATTTTCTGTGGTTGATGTTTTCAGTATGGTTGTCATCTTTTTATTTTTTCAATGAGATGTGTGCAATATGCTTGTTTGTATTATAAATAAAAAAGCGAAGCCTAAGCTTCGCTTTTTTTAATTTCTAAAAGTTAGATTTTAGAAATTAAGTCCGCAACTTGTTTTGCTTGTTCAGCTGCATTACCTGTATAGGTTGCAGGCGTCATTTCCGCTAAACGTGCACGGTCAGCAGCAGGAACAGCTTCAAGTTCATTACCATTAACGAAGTCAACCATCATGTCACGCGTCATCGCTTGACCACGTGTTAATGCTTTTAATTTTTCGTATGGCTTTTCAACGTTGTAACGACGCATAACGGTTTGAATTGGTTCAGCTAGAACTTCTTGCGCATTGTTCAAGTCTTCGTCAATACGTGCAGCATTCAGTTCAAGTTTACCAATGCCTTTTGAACATGCTTCAAAAGCAATCAAGCTTTGTGCAAAACCAACACCCATGTTACGCAGTACAGTTGAGTCCGTTAGGTCACGCTGCCAGCGAGAAATAGGCAGTTTTTCACCCAAGTGAGCCAATACTGCATTGGCTAAGCCTAAGTTACCTTCTGAGTTTTCAAAGTCAATTGGGTTCACTTTGTGTGGCATTGTTGAAGAACCCACTTCACCGTCTTTCAGTTTTTGCTTGAAGAAACCTAAAGAGATGTAGCCCCAAACGTCACGGTTAAAGTCGATCAAAATTGTATTGAAACGACGTAAAGCATCAAACAGTTCCGCCATGTAGTCATGTGGTTCGATTTGAGTAGTGTATGGGTTAAAGCTTAGACCTAAAGACTCAACGAATGCTTGTGAGTGTGCAGGCCAGTTAATGTCTGGGTAAGCAGAAAGGTGAGCGTTATAGTTACCTACCGCACCGTTAATTTTGCCTAAAAGTTCAACTTGTTTGAATTGTTTGATTTGGCGTGCAAGACGATATGCTACGTTCGCCATTTCTTTACCCAAAGTGGTTGGACTTGCAGTCTGACCATGTGTACGAGACAACATTGGTTGGTCAGCATGTTTTTCAGACAATGCCACGATTGAGTCAATGATTTGCTGCATAGAGGCAACCAATACATCACGACCACTTTTCAGCATTAGTGCATGAGACAAGTTGTTGATGTCTTCAGATGTACATGCAAAGTGAATGAATTCACCTGCATTTTTAAGTTCTTCAATACCTTCAATTTTTTCTTTCAGGAAGTATTCAACCGCTTTTACATCGTGATTTGTAGTGCGTTCGATTTCTTTGATACGATTTGCATCGCTTTCAGAAAAATCAGCAACAATTGCATCAAGTGCAGTATTGGTCGCAGCGCTAAATGCAGGGACTTCAGTGATTTCTGGACGGTTTGCAAGCGCTTGTAACCAACGCACTTCAACAGTCACACGAGCATGGATTAAACCAAACTCAGAGAGGAAAGGACGAAGCGCATCACATTTGTTAGCGTAGCGTCCATCTAATGGAGAAAGTGCGGTTAAAGCGTTCATAGCGATTCCTTAAACTTTGGAATTAAACGTAAAACTAAAAAGCCCGTCGATCATGTGTTAAATCACCTGATACTGTAAACGAGCGAGATCTTGAATATCTTTAAGCAATTTGCGTTTGCTAAACACCATGCCCCATGAACTTCCACCGAGCTGACGCCATAAATGTGCCAATTGTAAGCCTGTAAAGAGGGAAGCACGAATGCGGTTGGTATGTGATGAATCTTTAAATGCTTCTGCATTGCCTCGCACCATAATGCGTGGGTTAATTTGTCCTGCTGTGTCTACGTAGGTTTGTGCGAGGTTGGCAATGATGCTTGGGTGCAAATAGTTATTATCGAAAAAAGAAAGCTGTCTTAAAATTTTTTGTTGGGACTGTTCAATAATTTCAACGAATTTGGGGTTGCTATACACTTTCTTTTCTAATTGTAAGAGTGCCATGGCATAGGTCATGGGAAGTTTAGCAGTGGATAATTTAGGAATTCGAGTTTTGGGTGAGGTATTAAAGGGTTGGGTAATGCTACTTTCTAAGGTTTTCAGTCCTAAGGAGATGTCCGCCAGCTGATGAAAGAAGTCTAAGGTTTGTCCGCTTTGGTTGCCCTTTGGTCGGATATTTAAACTGGCTTTAATCAACTGCTCTAAATAGAAGTTACCGCTTTCCCCAATACTTTGCTGACCGCTCAAGGCGGTCATATGTGTCAGTTGCGCAGACTGAAAAACAGCCGCCAACGCCAACGCTCGGTTTTGACGTTCGTTCAAAGTTTGAGGCTGTTGAAACGGTAACTCAGCCATGTCTTAAAATCCTTTAAATAAAATCAGGTTTAGGAGCATTGGTATGATGAATCACGCCACCGCCTAAACAAACTTCACCTGAGTAGAATACGACACTCTGACCCGGAGTCACGGCACGTTGCGGTTCATCGAACTCAACGCGTACGCCACCTGGGGTAGTCGGATCATTAAAGATCACACAATCTTGGTCATCTTGGCGATAGCGCGTCCGAGAGGTACAACGGAAACCTGTCTCAGGAATCTGCATTTCACCTGCGACCCAGTCAATCGCTTCACTCCAAAGTGTAGTACTTTGCATGAGTGGATGTTCATGACCTTGACCAATCACCAAACGGTTGTTTTCAATATCTTTATGTAGAACGAACCATGCACCTTCAGCGACACCTTTCAAACCACCAATACCAATACCACCGCGTTGACCGAGCGTATAGTACATTAAGCCGTGATGTTCACCAACCTCTTTGCCATCATCTAAGACGATTTTTCCAGCTTGTGCAGGTAGGTATTGTTTTAAGAAGTCATTAAAACGACGTTCACCAATAAAACAGATGCCCGTTGAGTCTTTTTTCTTCGCCGTGACTAAGTCATATTGTTCCGCAATTTTACGTACTTCTGGCTTTTCAATTTCACCCACTGGGAACAAGGTCTTATTAATTTCACGACCATGCACAGCATGTAAGAAATAGGTTTGGTCTTTATTTTTATCTAAACCACGTAGTAAAGGTGCATATTCCTCACCTTTAGAGTTGGTCATAGTTTCGCCGCGACGTGCATAGTGACCAGTTGCAATAAAGTCCGCGCCTAGTTGCATGGCATGATCTAAGAACGCACGGAATTTGATTTCTTTATTACATAAAATATCTGGGTTTGGGGTACGGCCCGCAGCATATTCCGCTAAGAAATGCTCAAATACACGATCCCAATATTCCATAGCAAAATTGGCGGTGTGTAACTTAATCCCTAGTTTGTCACAGACTGCTTGAGCATCGGCTAAGTCTTCCATCGCTGTGCAGTATTCTGTGCCGTCGTCTTCTTCCCAGTTCTTCATGAAAAGACCCTCAACTTGATAACCTTGTTGAAGAAGAAGAGCAGCAGAAACAGATGAATCTACACCACCCGACATACCGACGATGACACGTTGTTGCATAGGACTAGGCATCCAAACTTGAAATAAGAGGAGAATTTTGGTGCTCATAAACGAGCGATAAAGGATATTTTTGACCCGCGAGTGCGTCTTGAACTGCTTTAATCACCAATGGACTACGCGCACGAGCCGTTTCGAGTAGTTCATCCAAAGTCATCCATACTGCACCGACGATACCTGTATCGAGTTCGGCTGTTGGATGGTGATGAAGTGACTGCGCTAAAAAGCAGAAACGGTAATAGGTACGATCTGGAAACATGGGCGGTGTATAGGTATAAATGCCCAATAACGCATCTATAGACACCTCATGTCCAGTTTCTTCCATTGTTTCACGAATGGCAGCTTCGATGAGGGTTTCACCTGATTCAACATGACCTGCGGGTTGGTTAAATACTGTATGTGTCACACCAGCGCTGTGTTCTTCAACAAACAGAAATTTTCCGTCTTTTTCAACAACGGTTGCGACGGTCACGTGAGCTGTCCAAGCGGTCATGTAAAAGCACCATGGGGAGAAAAGGGTATTCTACAAAATTTAGACCGTGGTGGCTATGTTGAATGTTTTTTTCTTGAAAGATGAATATGCTCAATATGATGATTAGCTAATTTTTAAACACTTTTACTCTATGTATCGAATAAGACTTTCTAGCTTATAATGAAAATAATAAATTTAAGGCTCTCATATCATGAAGCATGATATCAAAAATTTGGATCTCAACTTACTGAAGACCTTTGATGCACTTTTTGATGAGCGTAGTGTAACGGGTGCGGCCAAAAAGTTGTACCTCACTCAGCCTGCTGTGAGTGGAATGTTACAGCGATTGCGTGACTATTTTGAAGACCCATTATTTACGCGTTCTCAACGGGGAATAAACCCAACTTTAAGGGCATTAGAACTTGCGCCAGTCGTTAAAAATATTTTAAGTGATATCCATACTTTACTTAAACCCAGTATTTTTGAGCCCAAAGAGGCTGAGCTTACGCTACGTATTGCAGCTACAGATTATGCATTAAAGACAATCTTGGTACCTTATATTGCTGCGCTGAGACGTTCTGCACCTAAAGTTCAAATTGCAGTGGTTTCTGTGCACAATGATGAGATATTTACTCAATTAGAACGTGGTGTTATTGATTTTGCATTAATTACACCAGAACATGCACATTTAGATTTGCATACTTACGATTTATTTGAAGAACACTATGTTTGTCTCATGAGTGCTCAACATCAAATGGCACAAAATAAACAATTGAGTATTGATGATCTCTGTTCTACAGACCATGCTTTGATTTCTCATGATGGTGGACAATTTGTTGGGGTGACTGACTTGCAGCTTAAAGGACTAAAAAAAAGACGACAGGTAATGTTGTCGGTGAATAGTTTTTTGATCTTGCCTGAGATTTTGAGTACGACAGACTTAATCGCTGTTGTGCCGTCACGTTTAACTCAGAATCTGCAAGGTTTTAAAGTTTTTGAACCTCCTTTAGATATCCCTCATTTTACTAAAACACTGGTCTGGCATGAACGTAACCACCGTGATGCTGCCCAGCAGTGGTTACGGCTCTTATTAATTCAGACAGCGAAGGGAAGTCTGTGCTGAGAGCTCTCTAAATTTTAGATTTTGCTATTTTAACTAGACCGTCTAACCAGTCTTGGTGTCCATTTAACATCGGGTTCGGTTTAGTGTGTGCTAATTCTTGAGCTGGTCGACCTATTTGGGTTTCTTGAGTCAAAATACGGACGCGGTCATGAGGAAGGTCTTCAATTAGCCAAGCATGGTGGACATCCAAGCGATCACTACAATCTGGTTCACCTGCCCAGCCATGCCATGCGATTCTAGCGGGTTGATGATCTTTAGGCGGGGCATACTCAACGACCTGAGCATTGACTGGAAAGCCAAAAGTTTTAAAGAAAAAGACTAAGTTGAGTTCTAAGCATTTTGCACCATTCAAATCAATATCTGAGGCGTTTCCATAATATGAAGGCCATAGATGCGCATTGACTAAAAAAGGCCAAATATCTTGAACGGATAAGTTTGAAACAATCACTTCATTCGAAACAAAGTTATCGGTATGTCCAGGGAGGTAATTTTCAGGCCAGTGGATTGCGTTAAGCATGTTAAATCCTGTTGTTTTCTAGGATTCAAATGATCTACTGCTCTTTTATATAATACTAATTGTATTCTTTAATTTTAATTATACGTTTTTTTTATATCTAAACGGTACTCATTTTTAATGCGATTTTTTATTTTAAGATTTTGATAAATATATCATTTATTATAAAAATGAGTGACTTGGACTGATTTAAACTTCAGTTCAGCAAAATAGGCACCTATAATGAGATGCCTATTTATTTTCAATTTAGCTTTAAACGGTTAATGGCGGTTCAGCCTTGATTATTTTAGATTAGCGATTGGAATCTAGAACTTCGTTATTCTGAACGACTTCTTGCGCTTTCACATAGCTTTCCATCAACAGTGCATAAGCAGGAAAGATCTGAGTGTAGACTTGAGCCCATTCCTGAGCATCTTCACGATTCCATGTTTTTTGGATTTCAGAAGCAACTGCCGCAGTATCCATCGGTACAACACCTGCTTGAACCACACGTGCAAGAGTAATTTCCTCTGCCATTTTGGTGTATGTCCCTGAAGCATCAATCACTGCGAAAACTTTATAACCTTCAGCAACTGCACTAATCGCAGGGAAAGCCATACATACACTAGTAATGGTTCCTGCAATAATTAACGTCTTTTTCCCTGTCGCTTTGACTGCATCGACAAAGTCTGGGTTATCCCATGCATTAATTTCACCTTTACGTGCTACATATTGTGCATGTGGGGCATTTTGGTGTATTTCTGGAATTAGGGGACCATTTGGACCTTGAGGAACAGAAGCTGTTGTAATGACTGGAATATTGGCGAGTGATGCAATTTTTGCCAAAGCCGCCGCGCGTTGACGCAATTCAGGCATCGGCATATCACCTACAGTTTGAAATAAACCACTTTGATGGTCAATTAAAAGCATCGCTGAATCTGTTGGATCAATCACAGGACGTTGACCGTTGAAGTTTGCTGGAGTAGACATTTTTATTACCTTTTGTATGAATTAACTGGTGATTGCTATGTTAATTTCATGACAAAGATGAAAAAATACCTAATATGAGAAACATTGTCATATTAAAAGAACAATTAGATGTTCAGGGATTGTAGATGAAAGATTTTAATGACCTGTATTATTTTGCCAAAGTGATCGAGTACGGCGGTTTTTCCGCAGCCAGTAATGAACTGATGATCACGAAATCCTTGCTGAGTCGTCGTATTGCGGAGTTGGAAAACCGTTTAGGGGTAAAGTTACTCAACCGAACCACACGCAGTGTATCCGTCACAGAAGTAGGAAAAGTCTATTATCAGCACTGCCAAGCCATGATTATTGAGGCGGAAGCAGCCGATGCAGCTATTGAAATGCTCAGTTTAGAACCTGTAGGCACAGTGAAAATCTCATGTCCTGTGAATTTATTGCATTTGAATGTCAGCACTATGCTGAATGATTTTTTAAAGAAATATCCCAAAGTGCGTTTGCATGTCGAAGCCACCAACCGAAAAGTAGATTTGATGAATGAGCGTTACGATCTGGCAATACGTATCCGCCCCTTACCACTAGAAGATAGTGGACTCGTTGTACGTAACTTGTCTTTGTCTCGGCAGTTTATTGTGGCGAGTCCACAATTGGCCTATCAGCAGTTTTCCATTCAACATCCTAAAGAGTTAAATCAATGGCCTGTGTTGATGATGGAGTCATTTGTACCTGAATATCATTGGAAGTTATTCGATGAAAATGAAGAACTATACGTGCTGAAGTGTGAACCGAGACTGACCACTACCGATCTCAACGCATTGCATGTAGCGACTTTACAAGGTCTTGGGATTGCCAAGTTGCCTGAACTAATTATTCATCAGGATTTAAAAGAAGGGCGTTTAGTCAAAGTAATTCCAAACTGGGAGCCAAAACCAGAGTTGATTCACTTAGCCTATACCTCTAGACGTGGTTTGTTACCATCAGTGAAAGCTTTAATTGACTTTTTGGTGACAGCTTTTGAAAAATATTAAGAAATGAAAAGTGCGATGCAACTCGCACATAGGCCTATGACTCTAAATAATGCCCTGAAACTTTCACATAGTTTTGTGCTGAATAGGGTAAAAATGCTAATTCTTTTTCCGTAAGTGGGCGTATCTTTTTAGCTGGGCTTCCGACATATAAATAGCCACTTTCCAGCACTTTTCCAGGAGGCACTAGTGTGCCTGCACCAATCATGACATCGTCAGGAATAACGACATCATCCAAAACAATGCTGTTGATGCCAATCAATACGCGATTGCCAATAGTACAACCATGTAAAGTGACATGATGTCCAATAGTCACATCATCACCAATGATCAAAGGAGAACCGTTAGGTTTGTCTACTTTTTTATGACTGACATGCAGCATCGCATGGTCTTGTACATTTGAGTTTTTACCAATTCGGATCGAATTGACATCGCCTCGAATCACAGCAAAAGGCCAGACTGAAACATTGTCAGCCAAAATGACATCGCCAATCACTACGGACATTTCATCAATATAGCAATTGTTACCCAGTTGCGGTGTGGTGTTCAAATAGGGGCGAATATTTTTAGCCATATTGGTGTTCTGCTTTTATGTAGGTGCTCATTATAAAATAAAAAAGCACCCAGACCGAGGTGTGGATGCTTTAACTTAAGTCTAAATATGGCTTAGAATAAGTTTGAGAAGAATTGTTTGATGTGATCTAACATACGCGCAAAGAAGCCTGCTTCTTCAACATCTTTTAATGCAACCAGTGGCTTTTCAGCAATCACTTTACCATCAAGGCTTGCAACGTATTTACCAACCACTTGACCCTTTTTCAACGGTGCAGTGAGTTTCGGTTGAACTACAATCTGCGTTTTAATAGAGTTGGCTTGACCTTTAGGCATGGTCACGTTGAACGTTTCAGCTAGGCCCACAGGGACTTCACTGTCTTTACCAAACCACACTTTCGATTTGGCTAAAACTTGGTTCGCTGCTTGTACGTTTTTAGTTTCAAAGTTCGCATAACCCCACGCTAAAATTTCACGTGTTTGTGTTGCGCGTTCTTGCATGCTTGGCGCACCAAAAATCACCGAAATTAAACGCATAGGCCCGCGTTTTGCTGATGTGGTCAAGCAATAACCCGCTTCATCAGTATGGCCAGTTTTCAAACCATCGACACTTGGGTCGGTATAAAGCAAGGCATTTCGGTTACCTTGTTTAATACCGTTAAAGCTAAACTCTTTTTCAGAATAGATAGGATAGTATTTTGAGCTATCATGAATGATGTGCTGTGCAAGCGTTGCCATGTCTTTAGCGGTTGAGTAGTGACCTTCAGCTGGCATACCAGTTGAATTCATAAAGCTAGTATTGCTCATACCGATACGTTTTGCTTCAGAATTCATCATATGTACGAAAGTACCTTCGTTACCAGCAATGTGCTCAGCCATCGCTTTAGATGCATCATTTCCCGATTGAATGATAATGCCTCGTAGCATCTCTAATGCAGTTGCAGTACCGTTCAAAGGAACATACATACATGATTCTGAACTGCTGCCACGACACCATGCAGATTCGTTCATGCGAACTTTTTCATTTTCAGTCAGTTCACCTGCCAGCAATTTCTGTTCAATAATGAAGCTGGTCATCATTTTTGTCATTGAGGCAGGTGCTAATTTTTCGTTTTCATTTTTTGATGCGAGGATTTGCCCAGTCTCATAGTCCATCAGCACGTATGATTTATTATTTAGTTCTGGTGGTGAGGATAAGACAGTTGCTGCAAAGGAAATGCTTGGTACGAGTAATGCCGCAGCAAGGGCGCTTTTTTGAATCATTCTAAGGGGTTCCGATTTCTTTAGTATAAGCACGAGAGCCTTGCATTTTAGGACAAAGTTCTGCCGACTTCTATGGGAGAAATCGGCTTATTTTAAAGATATTGTAACCAATTGGTATTATTTGCTGTAAGTACTCAATTCTGTACAAATTTCTTGATTCTTTGCTTTGCCTGCTTTTTTTGCATCGGCTTGCGCTTCAGCTAAAATTGGCTTGAATTTTTTTTCTTTACTGAGTTTTTTCAGATATGCAGTAGGGTTTTCTTGTTGTGGAAGATACTCTTTTGCTAAAGAGTTATAGCCATTTTCAAACTGCTTTTGGTCAGAAACTAGATCTGGGCAAACTTCTGAGAGTACATAAATTGCAGCTAATTCTTGTTGAGTCACTTGTTGTAGTGGGGTGACTTCAATATTTTCATCTTTAGTGGCTGCTTGCGCGGAACTGATGACCATTAAAGTAGAACTGCACACCGCTAAAATCACTTTTTTCATCATATTCAAATTCATTTGAAACCTTAAGACCATATTTGTTAGTGCCATAATATGATGAGCTTAAACAAATTTTAAGTAAATGTAAGCGAATAAATGTATAGAAGCTGTTGAGGTAAATTTACAGTGTTGACATTTTTGATGTTAAAAAAGGTGAATATTTTGATTTATTCACCTTTTTTATTCTGCACGGCTGGCTACTCAATTAACCTTCAAAGTTTACGACATCATCACATACAGATTTTTGTTCTGCTTTGTCTGAACTGTTTGCATCTGCACGTGCCGCTTTGAGGATAGATTGGTATTCGCTATCTGACTGTAATTTTGCGTATGTCATCGACTTGTCAGAATAATCTTGCAAATATGTTTGAATCAGCGCTTGGATGTTACTTTCAATTTTAGGAGCTTGACCCACCAAAGCAGGGCAAAATTCAGTCATGACTTGCGCTGCTGCAATATCTTCTTTCACAATGGTATTGGCTTCTTCTGTGCTTAATCCTTCAACAGCAAAAGCAGATTGAGAGATTATGATAGCCATGCCTAATCCGAAGAAATTACGTAATGTTAAGGTTTTAATCATTTTTAAAATCACATATTTATGGTGGATACGGAGCAACCAATATATATATTTTCAGTTAGAATTCAATGAAAAGTTCTCACCAGTCATTTTAATAGAAATTTTTTTGAATATTTTGATAGTGGATAAGTATCACCTCATTGAGGTTATTTATTAGGCATTTTTAATTGAGGCTTGCTTGATGATGAGCTACTTAATTCGATAAATGTTTATATTTTGGAAAATGTGTCGACAGATGAGCAATCTGAGTACAACATTGTTTTGATTTTAGTGAGATTTAGCCAGATGGCTATAATGTTAAGCGGTGAGAAAATAAAGAAAAAATTATTGAGTGCTAAATTGGAAAATATTATAAATTTCAAATATATATAATTTTATCTTATGGTATTTTTAAGCCTTAGAACATAGTTGCGAGTTATAATCCGTGTGGGGATATCGTGGGAAAAGAAATCTTCGATGTTTAGGTTTAGTGGGACGACATATTGATATTTTGTATGGAAATATGAATGGCTGTCATTCATTTTAAAAGTCGTGAAATTTGACATTGGTTTGAAATTTATTCGATTATGCTTACTCCCCAAAAACCATAATGATTATTAAAGCGAGTGATCATGAGTGAAAAAAATGAAAGTCGTGAGTGTCTAGTCTGTGGGGAAAGATTCCTCATTAAAAATATCATTCCTATGGGGACAATACGAAAATCCATCATCGAAGAAATTGCACATGACTTCCCAGAATGGTCACCGCAAAGTTATATTTGCCAAGCAGATTTAGCCAAATATCGAATTCAGTATGTTCATTCACTGTTAAAATCTGAGAAAGGAGAGGTCACAGATCTTGAGCGTGAAGTCATTAAAAGCCTGCAACACCATGAGGTGATCACTCAAAATGTAGAAGATCAGCTCAATCAAAATTGGAGTCTAGGGGAAAGATTGGCAGATAGAATTGCTAGTTTTGGTGGCAGTTGGGCTTTTCTCATGTGCTTTGCGCTTTTCCTTGCGATCTGGATTATTATCAATACAGTCGTGATGGTTTCACATCCTGCGGATCCATATCCCTTTATTTTATTAAATTTAATTTTATCTTGTATCGCAGCTGTTCAGGCTCCCGTTATTATGATGAGCCAAAATAGGCAAGAAGCCAAAGACAGGTTGCGTTCGCAAAACGATTATAAAATAAATTTAAAGGCGGAGTTAGAAATTCAACATTTAAATGAAAAACTAGATCATCTATTGATGCATCAGTGGAATAGATTAGCTCAAATACAAGAAATACAACTGGATTTGTTATCTGAAATGAGTAAAAAACATGAATAATTTGATGGACAAATACTGAATATAATTTATCGGTTAGATTATCTTTTCTTTGGCTTGTTTTCTATGCTTAAGCCTGAGGCAGCTAGCTTATTTTATCTTGCTGCTTTCTTCCTTTTGTAAAGTAATAACTGAATATTCATTCAGACTCGTTGTTCCTGCTTTTCAGATGGCTTTATCTCAATGTATAGTGCAGTCTGCACCTAAGATGCGATACGTTTTTATTTTGGCGTTGAAGGCATTAAATTCTTTAGCTAATGTTTTCATATTATCTGTAAATCTACTGATTTTAATTGCTGACTAAAAATGGCTAAGTTTAAGATAAACTTAGGTGTATACATTTTTTATAGACTCATGCAGATTTAAGAAGACCTCAGTGAATATTTTAATAGCTAATGACGATGGTGTTTTTGCCCCTGGTATTCAAGCACTGGCACGTGCTTTACGTCCTTTAGGTCGAGTTGTAATTGTAGCCCCAGAAAGTGAACGCAGCGGTTTTTCTAGCGCTTTGACCTTGGATCGCCCGTTACGCCCAATTGAAATTGCACCTGACATGTGGGCAGTCAATGGTACACCTGCAGACTGTGTGTATTTGTCTATGAATGGTTTGTTTGATTTTGAATTTGACCTTGTTGTAAGTGGGATTAACAGTGGGGCAAATTTGGGGGATGATGTGCTGTACTCAGGAACAGTGGGTGCAGCTTTTGAAGGTCGACTCATGAAGCAACCGGCGATTGCAGTATCATTGGCTGGGCCAGAAGTACGTTCTTACAACAGCCCAGAAGATTATCAATATGCAGCACAATGGGTACATGACTTTGTTCAACAAGGTTTGCCTACGCTACCAGCACGACATATTTTAAACATTAATATCCCGGATGTAGCAGAGTTACAGGGAGCGAAAATCACCTATCAAGGACGTCGTAGTCAGTCGAAACCAATTACCAGCCATGTTGACCCACGTGGGCGCCAAGTCTATTGGATTGGATTATCTGGTGAAGCGGTAGTAGAGCCTAAACAGGGGTATGATGCTGTAGAGTCTGACTTTTTTGCAGTGGCACATGGTTTTGTGAGTATTACCCCTATTCAAATGGATGCCACCAATTATGACGTTTTACATGCATTACAAGTCCAAATGAACCCATAAATAGCCATACAGCTGGGTAATACAAGGCGTATGCTCAACTGTTTGTTATAACTTTGTGAAAATACGCGCAGAGATACTATTTCTACATGCTTTTTTGCTAATCTTAGCGCAAATTAAATTTATTATTTTTGTATTTTTTAGAGAGTAAGATAAATGTCTGTGTTGTCTCAAATCCGTTTCATTGCAGTACCCGCAGCCATGTTGAAGACAGTTGTTTTATCAACTGCTGTTGTTTCGACTGTTATTTTAAGTGGTTGTGCGTCTAAGCCACAGGTCAACAATGCAACACGTTTTGCGAAAGCACCAGACTATTATACGGTTCGTTCGGGTGATACTTTGAGTGGTATTGCGATGCGTTATGGGCTGAGTTATTTGTCAGTTGCAGAGATGAATGATATTGCTGCACCGTACCGAATTTATGTGGGGCAATCACTACGCTTAAAAGGCTCAGGGAGCCCGCGTACCACAACAACACAACCAATGACCCAAGTTGCTCCAATTCAACGTCAAAATGTTGGTCTCCCGAGTCAAAATACAGCCACCACAACCAGCACGACTCCTGCTAAAGTACCGACTGCACCTGTTGCGAGCTCGCAAACCTCGACTTTACGTTGGGTTAAACCGAGTAATGGTGCTGTATTGCAAGGTTACAATTTAGCCAATAATGTGAAAGGTATTCGCTATGCTGGTAACCAAGGCGATCCAATCTATGCAGCAGCAGATGGGCAGGTGGTATATGCGGCAGACGGTTTAAAAGAATATGGGAACTTAATTTTGATCAAGCATATTGATGGCTATATCACAGCCTATGCACATAATAGTGCAATGAATGTGAAGAGCGGTCAAAATGTGACAGCGGGCCAAAAAATTGCTGAAATGGGATCAACAGGCACAAATCGTACCATGTTGGAGTTCCAAGTACGCCTAGATGGCAAGCCAATCAATCCGACTATAGTTTTACCATTAAATTAAAAAATCTGGATGCAAAGCAAAAAATTCACCGTATAATACAATGAGTTGTTTTTATCGAAAAGATGAAAACTTCTCATGAATCCAGAGAGAATTTTATGTTAGATCAACTACGGGCAATGGGTGTTTTTGCTTGTGTTGTAGAAAAAAGTTCCTTTAGTGGTGCTGCGCGTGAGCTAGGCATCACTACAAGTGCTGTGAGCCAGCAAATTCGTTCTTTAGAGCAAGAGATGGAAGTTGTTCTTCTACATCGCTCAACTCGAAAGTTGAATTTAACTGAAGCAGGTCAGGCTTTTTTCCACAGCTGTCAAGAAATGCTCGCCGCTGCTGAACGTGGCAAAATACGTATCAATGAATTGCGCGATGATCTAGTCGGTGAGCTACGAATAGCGACTACGCCAGAGTTGGGTGCAAATCATGTGATTCCTGCTTTGTCACATTGGATGTCTGCACATCGTGGATTATCCGTTCATATAGAAGCAGATAATCATTATGTGGACTTGCTTGCAGGGCGTATTGATATTGCTTTAAGAATGGGGCCAATAGTTGACGATCAGAGTTTTCATGTTGTGCCTTTGGCTCGTGTTGAACAAATTTTGGTTGCATCGCCGAGTTATTTGAACCAGTCGGCGCCAATTTCACGACCTGAAGATTTAAAAAATCACGATCTTATTCCGATTACCATCATGAAAAATAATCATGATTTTGATTTTAAAAATGTGGTTACAGGTGAGATGGTTGAGCTTGAGATGAAATCGAGAGTAGCCAGTAACAATATTTTGGTGACAAAAACGCTGTGCCAGCATGGTCATGGGGTTGCTCGGATTTTATATTTGGATGTACAAAAAGAATTGGTGAACGGTTCTTTAGTAGAAGTTATTCCAGAATGGAAGCTACCAAATTTTACTTTATATGCTATCACTTCAAAGCATGAACAACAGCCGATGAAGATCCATCGTTGTTTGGATGCCTTGAAACAATACTTTTGCCAACTACCTGGCGGTCGTATCTACCAAGAAGCAAGTTAATTCTATAGAGACAATACTCAAGTATGAGGCAAAGCTCTACACATTCTTACTTATAAATTTTTACTGATATAAAAACATAATTTGAGGTTAAGCGGTTCATATGGATCCGCTTAACATTTAGAGCAGTAGAACGAGGCAAAATAACCTAAATTCTGCTGCTCTTTATTTTTGTATTTTTAAGCGTCACCTTGAGTGAGTTCTAAAGCGCGTTGGTAGGCAATTTTCTTTTTGATCCCTGTTAAGTCGGCAGCCAATTGAGATGCAGCTTTTACAGATAAATCTTGTAAGAGGCGTGTTAAAAGCTGATCAAGCTTTTCTTGTTCCATATCCTTTTCTGCAGTTGCACCGCCTACAACCAGAACAATTTCACCTTTTTGTTGATGATGGTCGTTGGCAATGAACGCCACCAGTTCACCTAAAGTCATTTTCTTTATGGTTTCAAAGGTTTTGGTAATTTCACGTGCAAAACCAACAGGGCGATCTGCTCCAAACACCTTCGCCATATCTGTCACACTGTCTAAAATGCGATGTGGTGCTTCATAAAAAATTAGCGTTTGTGTCTCGTCTTTGAGTTTTTCTAGGTTTGCTAGTCGCTGAGTTTGTTTGGAGGATAAAAATCCCTCGAAGCTAAAACGGTCACTGGGTAAGCCTACTGAACTTAAAGCAGCAATTGCGGCACAAGCGCCAGGGACAGGAATGACGCGGATATTATGCTCTTGTGCAGCACGAACCAATTTAAAACCGGGATCACTAATCAGTGGCGTACCTGCATCACTGATCAGTGCCATGTCTTCGCCCTTTAGCAAGCGCTGAATTAACAAGTCGATTTTATTACTTTCGTTGTGATCATGACATGCAGTAAGAGGGGTTTGAATATTGAAGTGCTTAAGAAGTTGAGCTGAGGTTCGTGTATCTTCAGCAGCAATCACTTTGACTGACTTTAATACATCAATTGCACGATAAGTCATGTCATCTAAGTGCCCGATAGGGGTTGCGACTACAAATAACTGGGCACTCATGGGTTTTCTCCGCACTGCAAAATAATAAAAGGACTTCGCTTGAAAATCTAAAAGTGCAATATATCTTTTCAAACATACTGCAATACATCATTCTACCCGAATTGCTCGCTATGGCGTGAATTAGAATCTATGAGGCATCTATTTTCCAGCTACAATTTAAGACTTCGCTTGAAATTTGGCTATTAAGAAATAAGGAAAAGTAGAAGTCATCAAGAAAAGTGGTGGTGAGACATCTCAGATAAGAGCTTTTATGTCTAAGCGGATAGGAAGATAATGAAAGTCATCAAACTATATATAATTTAAGCTGTGATTTTTAGATCATACTGCCATTCATAGAAAATAATAACGGGGAAATAGAACAGAATGAAACTGGGACAGTGGGCAGAGCAGCAAGCTTTGGTCTTATTAGAACAACAGGGTTATGCTTATGTGGTAGGCAATTATCATTCAAGATTTGGTGAAATTGATTTAATTGTACAGAAGGAGCAAGAGTTGGTCTTTGTTGAGGTTAAAGCGCGATCAAGAACGCGATTTGCGCAAGCTGTTGAAACAATTTCCCAGTCAAAACAGCGTAAAATAGCCAAAACGGCCATGTTATTTTTACAAGATCATCCACATTTCCAGCATTATTATTGTCGCTTTGATGTGATTTGTTTTGATTTTTTTAAAGAAATTGCAAAAACCATACAGCAAGATTTTTCAAAATTCACTTATGATCAGCAATGGATAGAAAATGCTTTTACTTTTGATCAAGACTTTATTAATCTTTGAACAAAATCAGAGCTGAAATGCTGCATTAAAAATAGTTTGAAAAATTGAGGAGTCTTGCTGAGTGTTCAATCGTATTGCAATGACCGTATTATGTGTCGCAAGTTTATCTGGATGTGCAAGTTTCATTTCGGGTGGAACAGGGACAGCTGCTGTAGGAACAGAAAGTGGTGCGCGTTCATTAGGACAAGTTTTCATCGACTCTTCAATTGAGCGTACTGCAAAAATTAATTTATATAAATTGGATAGCCGTTTTAAACAGTCACGTGTCAATATTGAAAGTTTTCACGGCAATGTACTATTAACAGGACAAGTTCCTGATCAGCATTTACGTCAACTCGCAGAAGATAATGTCCGTGCGATGTCGGATGTAAAAACGGTACATAATTATATTACTGTTGGAGACCAGATCAGTTACGGTACGATCATGCAAGATACATCGGTGACGGCTAATACCCGTGGTTTGATTATGAAAGCAGCGGTGGTTTCTGATGCAAAAGTACGGATTCACACAGAAGATGGCGTGTTGTATGTGATGGGGCGTTTAAATACTGCTGAAATTGCGGACTTAAACCAAGTATTACAACAAGTGGGTAACGTCACTAAAATTATTACCTTAGTTGATAACATTGAACAACAATCACAAACGAGCAATGCATTTGCATCACCTATGATGAATGCTGTACCTACAGAACAAACACCTGTAGCGATAGACCCAGACCAAGTTGAGCCAAGTAATGTTCAATAAACTTCAGCCTTTTATTAAAGGACTGAATCGTTCGGTAGAGTATGCAAGATTACTGTACCGTGATTTTCGTATTTATGATGTCGGTAGCTATGCCCTAAACCGTTTAACGCCGCGTAAAGGCTATTTCGTTCAAGAAAATGTAGCTTATGGTTTGCGTGCGCGACATCGTTTGGATTTGTTCCGCACACAAACGCCACGTGAGCATCGTCCACTAATTGTTTTTGTGCATGGTGGTGCGTGGATGCATGGTGATAAGAAAGACTATCGCTTCATTGGTGAGGCTTTTGCCAAAGAAGGTTTTGATGTGGCAGTGATTAATTATCATTTGGCACCTGAGCATATCTTTCCGACCTCAATTGATGACTTGAGTTTGGCTTTAAACTTTTTAAATGTGCATCAACAAAAGTATCAGATTTCGACTGAAAAAGTCGTATTGATGGGGCATTCCGCAGGCGCATTTAATGTGATGTCGGCGCTTTATCATCCTAAGCCTTATGAGATCCAGTGCCGAAGTCAAATTACCGCCATTATTGGTTTGGCAGGGCCTTATCATTTTGACTATAAAGGCGATCCAATTTGTGCAGATGCTTTTGATCAAAACAAGCCTTATCAAGAAGTCATGCCGTATTATTTTGTTGAGTCGAATACGGTGAAACATTATCTGCTGGTTGCAGAAAATGATGACATTGTTGGCTTAAGCAATGCTGTTGACTTGGATCGTAGATTGAAAGAAAAGGGTAATTACAGTCAACTTTGGACCGTACCACGTATGGGACATATCTCGATGATTGGTTCAGTCTCAAGTTTATTTAGTCGTTACTTTAGTACCAAGCAAAAAATCATGCAGGCGTTAGAGGATGCACTTAAGCATTAATTGGGTCGTAACTTATCATGGAATAGTGAGTGAGCTTATAGCCACTCACGTGTGTCATCGGCTACAATAGTCCCTTGAGTCGCATGCATAATCATCGCATGCGCGATACTGCCTTTAAAAGGAATTTCAGGGAGTTGATCAAACTTAAAGAATTGTGCATCACTGATTTCTTCTTCTTGTAAACATAGTTCACCCGAGGCATATTCAGCTTTAAATGCAACCATTAAATTACTCGGGAAAGGCCAAGGTTGACTTGCCAAGTATTGAATATTTTGCACTTGAATCCCGACTTCTTCCAAGGTTTCGCGACGTACCGCTTCTTCTAAAGTTTCACCGACCTCAACAAAACCTGCAATCAAACCATACATGTTGCTGCGTGTGTTACGTGCATTTTTAGCCAATAGGATTTCATTTTCCCCCCGAGTGATGACTGTAATCACACACGGTTGTACACGTGGGTACTGATGATAACCACAGGCAGGGCAAATCATGGCGTACTCGGTCGCATGTGCTTGAGTGGCATGACCACAGTGGCTACAGTACTTATGATTACGGCGCCATTCTAGTAGTTGGATTGCGCGGCTGGCTTGCTCAAATTGCTCAGTACTCCAAAGTGGAAGTAACTGACGAATTGGAATTAACTGTAAACCTTCGGGAATAGGCTCATTTTCTAATAAATCTCGGGCAATCACCTGATCACCCGAGTGAAAACTTAAATCACTTGCTAACTTTTCTACACGGGGCAATTGGAAGTTATGGTCAACCAATAATTGTTGTTGATGAAAAATATATGCAAGTGATAATTCTGACATTAGGCAACAGTCTTTAAGTTTTGGCTACTGGCTAATGCTACATCAAACATGCTGTGTAATACAGGTTGTTTACTCTTTAAATTCTCAATCAGCATATCGGCACTTGCGAGTGCATCAAGCACATGATTCACTTGCGCTGCTGTCAGAGCCGTTTCTGCATCTAGCTGTTGTTGAACAAATGCTGCTGCAATATTCAGTGCTGTTTGACCATGTTCTGCACCCAAGAACAACATTGCACCAGCTACTTCACGTAACTGGGCAGAGGTATTCTCAAGCACGATTAAGTTTTGTTCTTGTTGGTATTGCGTCAATGCTTGACTGCTTAAATCAATGGATACTTTTGCTTCTGTGAGCAAAGCTGCATGTGCTTCGTCTAAACGGTCTAGCGAGATATTCATGTTGTTGACACGAAGCTGTAAGCGGCTTGATGTATGGTGACGCTCTAGTACGCCAATCGAGTTCATTGCTGACAGAATGACATTCATGAGTTGTTGTGCAAAGTTTTCATCTTTAAGCATATCAGTTTGACTGAGAGATGCTGCCTGACGGTTTAAGTCATTATGTGCTTCGTTTAAATTTAACACTTTGAAAATATTGGCAAGATCGACCAGCTTCGCTTGAAGCTCTTGAGTCTTTTCTGGCGTCATGTTTTGGTAGTTGTACTCAATATCATTACGGATTTGCGACATTTCAGCGGTGACCAAATCACTAATCGTATGCATTGTTTCAAAATCAGGGCCATATAAGTGGCGGCTGAAAACTTGTAGTTGAGTATCAGTCAGTAGGTCATCGCCAATGTTGAGTTGACTCCGAATTTGCTGAGATACTTCATCTTCTTGGCTAATACAAAGGCTGAGAATATTAGCAAGATCTGTTAAGTCTGCTTTGAAGCTTTCAGGGGCTGCAAAGAATTGCGCCATATTACGTTCAATACTGACTAGGGTGCGTAAGCGGGGTTCATTGATGATGAGCTGATCAATTTGATTGAGTGCAACATAGACCAAGTTCCAATACTGTTTACTTGGTGTTTGTTCAGATAGCCCCGCTAAATAGGTTCCAACCAATTTTATAGCTTGTAAGTCCAACTCACTCTCTTCTTGTTTCAGCATTTTGCTCAAAGAAAGCTTATACAAGCGGTGAACGTATTGTGATTTTTCAAGACTTGGTGCTTGGGGTAAATGAAAATCAGGAGTGATGCAATCTAATAGCGACTCGATATGTTGACCTTCTTGGGTCAAAGGTTTACCTAAAGCCAGTTCCAGTCGGTTTAATGTATCGAGTAAAAACTGTGGGATTTTGACTTCTCTTAAGCAGATGAATTCAATGTAGCGCTTTAGCATCGTTGTGCCTTCACTCAGCGCAATGACATCTTGCGTATTAATTTGTGCAGGATTCCCCATGATCTTGCGCATTAACTCAGCAGAGTATTCAGCAATTTTTGCCAAGCTTGGCATATCAATCAATGCAAGGACTTGAGCACACTGCTCAAATTGGTTTAATGCATCGTCAATTCCAAATGGTAAAGTCTGATCTTCTGCTAAGGTGCTCACAGCTGATTCAACCAGTTTAATGGAATTATCCACTTCATTTTTTATTATCAGCAGCGCTGTTGGATCAAAATGAATAGAGGTTTGGTAAGACATTGATCTGCACCTATCCTAGTGTTTTATCATGTTTATATGCTGCCAAATAGAGGCATAGCAACTTGTTTATCACTATAGCCTAACTGAAAAATCTTGTAATACAAAAGTTAACAAAAACTTTAGATTTTATTTGGCGAAAAGGCAAGGTGTGCCATGTTTTTCTTGGTATTGTTTGACCCAAGTCTCATGTGCTTCTAGTTCCTCGGTCGAGGGTAAAATCACTGGGAGTTCAATTTCAAGTGTTTGACGTGTTGCTTGGCTATTTTGTTGTTCGCTATGTGATAGGGCGTCCATATCAAAAGAAACCTGACCACCCGTCATAGCTAAGTAAACATCGGCTAGGATTTCAGCATCTAGCAATGCGCCGTGAAATGTACGGTCACGCTGTGGAATTTCGTAACGGCGAACTAAGGCATCGAGTGAGTTTTTCTGTCCCGGATGCTTAGACTTTGCCATCGCGAGGGTATCTGTCACCGCACATACTTCAGAAAGCGCAACAAAACCTGCACGCTTGAACTCTGTATCTAAGAAGTTCATATCGAAAGTCGCGTTATGTGCAATGATCTCAGCACCTTTTAAATATGCAAACAAAGTATCTGCAATATCTTGGTACAGCGGTTTGTCTTTAAGAAAGTCATCTGAAATACCGTGGACATTTTCAGAGTCGCCCACAGGTTTTTGCGGATTGATATAAATATGAATTGAACTACCCGTAAGTTTGCGGTTGACCATTTCAATGGCACCGACTTCAATAATACGGTCGCCATCTTGATAATAAAAACCTGTGGTTTCAGTATCGAGAATGAGTTGTCTTGAACCAAAGACTTCAACTTTGCGCGGGGTAATCACAATTTGCGGATGTTGATTGAGTTGTGTTAAATCGACACTTGCCGTAATTTCAGGCGTTTGATCAGTAGAAGGCTTTGTTGTCTCAAATTCTGGTTCAGCTACTGTACTTGGTACTTGTACTGGAACGTCTATTTCACTTTCGGCTAAATCTTCGCTGTCATCGGCTTCTTCGTCATCGAAACCCAAACCAAAAGGATCGTTTAACAACCAGTCGGGTTCAACTTTTTTTTTATCTACAGACGGTTCTGTTGTTGCAGTTTTAGACTGACGAAGTTGAGCCTGTGTTTGATCGGCACCGAGGTTTGCCAATTGATCTGCCATTTCATTGCCTTCGTGACCTGCATGACCTTTAACCCAATGCCAGTCGATATCACGCCCTTGACAGGCTGCATCGAGTTTTTGCCATAAGTCTGGATTTTTAACATCTTTCCAATTTTTCTTTTTCCAACCCGTAATCCACTCGGTAATGCCGCGTTTTACGTAGGTTGAATCCGTCCAAACAATTAACTTTGCGTCTGTTGGGCAAAAAAGGATACCCTCAATAGCGGCAGTGAGTTCCATGCGGTTATTGGTGGTATTATCTTCACCACCACACAGTTTATGTTCTTCAGTTTCTGTAATAATGTAGGCACCCCATCCCCCAAGACCTGGGTTTCCACGACAAGCACCATCGACATACAGGGTAATTGTTTGTGACATACACAACTTCCGTAAACTGAAAATTAAAACTAAGCAGGCACCATTGTATAACGCAAATGCACTAGAGAAGTGTATAAGATGCAGCTTTTTTAATTTCTTGTAACATTTATACTGATTTCGAGTTAAATTAACGCCTTGTGTCTGTGGCCTGCTTTACTACAATGGCAGATCTAAAAAATAAATTTTATACGAGTTGTTTGGATTCTCTTATGTATAAGTCAGCTACCTTTTTTGGCCAACCGATGTTACCGACATTATTTAAAATTACAGTCCTCGGTTCAGCACTTGCGACACTCGGTTTGGTAGGCTGTTCCTCGACGCAAAGTGCAACTCAGGCATCGAAGTCCAAACAACTGGGTTCAGGTTATTTAGATGCAAACAGTTTAGATTCTTTAGAAGACCTCCTTTCTGCGACCGATATGCGCGCGGTGGAAGGGGATCGACTTTTGGTGTTAAAGCACGGTGACGTGTGGAAACGGATGACTGTGGGTTTTAAGATGAACAGTGATCACTGGAATCCACGTATTGATGCACAGCGCGGTTGGTTTATTTCACGTCAACCGTATTTGGATCGCTTAAGTGCGCGTGCTTCACGTTATTTGTATCATACTGTTAAAGAAGCTGAGCGTCGTGGTTTACCAACAGAGCTTGCTCTGCTACCTGTGATTGAAAGCTCGTATGATCCTGCTGCAACCAGTAGTGCTGCAGCTGCCGGCTTATGGCAATTTATTCCAAGTACTGGCCGTATTTATGGCTTAAAACAAAGTAGCCAGTACGATGGCCGACGTGATGTGGTTGAGTCAACGCGTGCTGCGTATGAATTCTTAGGAAGTTTATATAACCAGTTTGGTTCATGGGAACTTGCGCTAGCAGCTTATAATGCAGGTCCGGGCCGTATTCAACAAGCGATTAACCGCAATAAAGCGGCGGGTTTACCAACGGATTATTGGTCGTTAAAACTGCCTGAAGAAACCATGAACTATGTACCACGTTTCTTGGCAGTTGCGCAGATCATTAAAAATCCAAATGCCTATAACATTAATTTGCCGCCGATTGCGAACCGTCCGCACTTTAGAGAAGTCACTGTGGGCGCGGTGAGTTTAAATGAAGTTGCGTCGATTACAGGTTTAAGCCGAGCCGAATTATATCAGTTAAATCCAGGACACCGTGGAGAGTGGATTGATAGTTCAAGTCCAATGCGAATTTTAATTCCTGCAGATTTGAGCCCTTCGGTTGATGCGCGTTTGAAGAAGTTACAAGGTGGCTCAGGCGGTTTATGGGCATCTGCCAATACTAAATTGCCTGAAAATAATCAAACAATCCAACCGAGCAAAGTTGAACCACCAACTTTAAACAGCAAAACTATTTCTCCATCGAAAAATACTCCTCCAGTTTTGGCGGCAACAACAACCAAAACTGAGCCGAAGTTAACGACATCCACTGTAACGTCATCTAGTGCCACAAGTGTAAGTACCCCCGTACGCGGTTCTACGCCTAAAGGTTCGAGTGCACTAGCAGCCTTTGCTGCCAATAGCGATATTCCAAGTGCACCACGTATTCCTGTTGCTGTAACGCCTGTGACACCTGTAAAACCAGTATCAGTTGAACCCCCGATTTCTGCTGCGGAGCGTGAGCAGTTAACTGCAGCCATTCAGGCTGAAGGTCAAACTAAAACTGTTGATGAAGTCCTAAAACCTGTTGCGACCAAAGCAGAACAAGCTGAAGTGGTTGCTGAAATTCAAGCTTTAGCACCACAAGGGACAGAAATTGTCGATCCTTTAGATGGCAAAATTAAACTGACTGCAATTCAAACGAGTCAGTCTGTGGCTGAGCTACAAGGTAAAGAGTTGACTAAAGGCTTTGCATATCCAAAATCGGTGGCAGACAATACCAGTCTGGATTCGGACGAAGTGAAACGTAATCAAGGTAAAAACTTTGTTAAGACTGACTCTGAAATTGTAATTGTTCCGCCAAAAGGCAAACGTTCAACTTATACCGTACAACCGGGTGATACTTTAGCCGTAATTGCAGCTAAAAATGGGGTGAATTGGCGTGATGTAGCGAAATGGAACCAAATGGATGCCAATGCTACACTATATGTCGGAACCTCTATTTATTTATATGACGCAAAACCTCTGGTTGAAAAAGTCGAACCGCGTTCTGCTATAAAAACCGATTCTAAGCCTGATAGTTATACCGTTCGTGCTAATGATACTTTAACGGGTATTGCAGATGAATTTGGTTTAAGCCTCAAGCAGTTGGCTGACTATAATGGTTTAAGTGTGAGCAGTGGCGTGCGTGTGGGACAAAAGCTTTCCTTAAAAGAAACAGCACAATCACGCGCAAAAGCTAACGATGAGAAAGCCACCAGCCAAACTAAAGTAGCAATTCAGTCTTATACGGTGAAACGTGGCGAATATTTAAAACTGATTGCAGACCGTTATGCGCTATCAAATCAAGAATTGGCAGATTTAACACCAGGTTTAAATGCGGGCAGCAACTTGTTGGTGGGACAAAAAATTAATGTGCCTCTCAATGATGTTAAAAGCTTAGCGGCAAATAATACAAAAGCCTCTTCTGTTAAAATTGATAATGCTAAAGCTGCACCACAGTTCAAAGTTGAAAGTTATAAAGTGCAACGTGGCGATACACTTTATAGCATTGCCTCACAGTCGAAAATGAGCCTGTCTGAGCTTGCGGATTTAAACAACATTTCAAGCAATAGTGGCTTACAAGTCGGTCAAACAATCAAAATCCCTGCGGGTTCAACTGTGCCAGATACTTATACGGTTCAGTCTGGGGATTCGTTAACTGCGATTGCTTCGAAATATAATTTGGGTATGGACTATATTGCTGACCTCAATAATATGAGTCGTACAGCGGGCTTACGTGCGGGTCAAAAACTCAAATTAACGGGTGAAGTATCTGCTGTTGAAATGCCGAAAACAGTCGAAAAACAAACGACTGCAAGTAATAACCCAACTGATATTCACGTGGTGAAATCGGGAGAAACCCTAAATAGTATTGCGCGTAAATATCACTTACAGCTTAACTATTTGGCTGAACTGAATAACTTAAGCCGTACGGCCAATGTTCGTGTCGGTCAGCGTTTAAAAATAGACGGTGATGTTGATCCGGCGCCAATTAAAACAGAAACAGTGACAGCAAAACCACAAGCAAATTCAGGTCGAGCAACTGAAAGCTATAAAGTGAAGTCAGGTGAATCGTTAAACTCAATTGCAAGTCGTGTTGGGATGTCGGTGTCAGAGCTTGCTGCTTTAAATAACCTCAGTGCACGTGCGGGCTTACAAGTTGGCCAAAGCATTCAAATCCCGAAACTGATTACGCAGTACACAGTGAAACGTGGTGATACCTTAATTGGACTGGCAAGCCGTTATGGGGTGGACACTTCGCAATTGGCTGAGCTCAATGACATTAAGCCGAATACGCAGTTGCGCATTGGTGATGTAATTAAGGTGCCGAACTAATATTGAGTTGAAATGCAATTTCAGAGAAATCTCCGATGATGGTTAGAACAACGCTCTTGCTGTTCAGCCTTGTAACGATACCTTTAAAGGCATGGTCTGCAGTGCAGACCATGCCTTTTATTGCACCTTATGGTATGCCGAAATACAGCCAATTAGATCATCTGCCTTATGCCAATGTGCAGGCACCGAAGGGTGGTGAATTAACACGTGCAGTCATTGGGAGTTTTGATAACTTAAACAGCATGAATGGTCGCGGTACTGCGGTTGAGGGAACCAATTATTTATTTGACTCACTCATGAGTAGTTCGTTAGATGAGCCTGCAGTGATGTATCCATTGCTGGCAGAAAAGGTCAGTTATGACCCGAAAAATTTTAACGCGATCATTTTTCATTTAAACCCAAAAGCACGATTTAGTGATGGTAGTGCTGTTACCGCAGCTGATGTAAAGTTCAGTTTTGATCTTTTTCAAACCAAGTCCAATTTTGGCTTACAGATGTATTTGTCGGATTTAGCCAAGACCGAAGTGTTGTCCAAATACAGCGTCAAAATGTATTTTAAAACACGAAATAATGTGGAAATGCCTTTGATCGTGGCCAGAATGCCAATTTATTCCAAAAAAGACTGGCAAGGCAAAGACTTTAGTCAAACTTCAGTCAAGCCGATTTTAGGCTCAGGCCCTTATGTTTTAGAGAAAATCAATGCAGGGCAGCGGGTTGTTTATAAGCGTAATCCAAAGTATTGGGCCAAAGATTTAAAGGTCAATCAAGGGCGTTATAATTTTAACCGTGTGGGCTATGTGTATTATCGCAGCAAAGATATTGCTTTTACTGCGTTTAAGGCGGGTTTATATACTTTGCATGAGGAAGAGTCCGCACGCCAATGGGTGACTGCCTATAACTTTCCCGCAGTGAAACAAGGTCTCGTTAAAAAGTATCGCTTTAAGCATTTCAATCCGATACCGACGCAAAGTTTTGTGTTTAATACTCGTCGTCAGCCCTTTCAAGATATTTATTTTCGCCAAGCTTTAACTTATACCTACGACTTTGAGTGGCAAAACAAAGCGATGTTCTATGGGCAATATCAACGCCTGCAAAGCTATTTTTCTAATAGCGAACTAGAGGCGAAGGGTTTGCCTTCGGCTGCTGAAATCAAAATCTTAAAACCTTATTTGGCGAAATTGCATCCTGAGCAGCGAAACGGCGTTTTAAAAAATTGGCATTATTCAGCTTCAGATGGATCGGGCTATAATCGAAATAATTTGCTTATCGCACGACAGATTTTATTAAAAAATGGCTATAGATATAATGCCAAAGGGCAATTGTTGGATCGGAAAAATAAGCCGATCCAGTTTGAGTTTCTGATTCAGCCAAGTGATGCTGTGCGTGAAGTTGTGCCTTTTGTTCGCCATCTAAAGCGACTAGGAATACAGCTAAACATTCGACAGGTTGATACACCTCAGTATTATGAGCGGATGCGTACTCAAGCTTTTGATATGACGCTACAAACGATGCCGCAGTCTTTAACACCGGGCAAAGAACAGGTACAACTGTGGGGTAGTACTTCAGCCCATCAGGTGGGAAATTATAATTATTCAGGCATTCAAAATCCGGTGATTGATCAGATGATTCAACAGTTGATTCAAGCACCTGATCGTAAGCAAGTGGTGGTACAAACGCGTATTTTAGATCGCTTGCTGCGTGCAGGTTATTATCAAATACCAACCTATGGTAAAGCTGATCAATGGTATGCCTATTGGAATATGTATCAAAAACCGGCACGGAGCCCGCAGTTGAATGTCGGGTTGGATTATTGGTGGAGTGATGCTAAACAGACAAAAAAGGTGAGCCAGTATTTAGGTCAGGCAACCAAGCCATAAGCTGGCATAGGGGTTTTTGAGATGCGTATCTATATATTCAAAAGGCTGTTGCTGATTGTTCCGACCTTATTTTTGATTTTGTTGATCAATTTTGCTGTGATCCAAATTGCGCCTGGAGGGCCTGTTGAGCAAGCCATTCAGCAAGCGGAAGTCATGCAAACTTTGGGTAATCTGGGCGGTGCAGGTGCAGGTTCAAATGTCTATCAGGGCGCACAAGGACTTAGTGATGAAATGCTCGCAAAGATCAAAGCACATTATGGTTTTGATCAGCCCATGCATGTACGCTTTTTTGCAATGGTGAAAAATTATGCGCAACTGGACTTCGGTACCAGCTTTTTTAAAGACCAGCCCGTTACAGCACTGATTAAGGATAAATTACCCGTATCCGTGTCCTTAGGGCTGTGGAGTGCCTTGTTAATTTATCTGATTTCCATTCCTTTGGGCATCAAAAAAGCTCGATTGCACGGTACGGTGTTTGATCAGTCTACATCGCTACTGCTGGCCGTGGCTTATGCGGTTCCTGCATTTATTTTTGCAATTCTTCTGATTGTATTTTTTGCAGGCGGTTCTTATTTTCAATGGTTCCCCTTACAAGGTTTGGTTTCGGAAAATTTTGTGGACTTGTCGCTATGGGGCAAAATTAAAGATTATTTTTGGCACATGGCTTTACCGCTGTTAGCCATGGTGATTGGTGGTTTTGCCACGGTGACTTATCTCACCAAGTATTCGTTTATGGAAGAGCTCAGCAAGCCCTACGTGCTGACGGCGCGTTCTAAAGGTCTGACCGAGTCTCAAGTGTTGTATGGTCATGTGTTTCGCAATGCAATATTGATTGTGGTAGCAGGTTTACCTGAAGCTTTAATCGCTTACTTTTTTGTAGGTAATTTATTTATCGAGATCATTTTTAATCTGGATGGTTTAGGTTTATTGGGCTTTGAGGCGATTGTGCAACGCGACTATCCTGTGATCTTTGGCACCTTGTTCATTTTTACTTTGTTGGGCTTGCTGCTGCGTCTGATTGGCGATGTGTTGTATCAGTTGATTGATCCGCGAATACATTTTGATTCGCAAGGGAGAGGCTGATGTCACCCATTTTACAGGCAGGTTTCAAACGATTTAAGCAAAATAGGCTCGGGCTCAGTTGTTGTATTTTATTTATCTGTGTTTTTGTCCTTTCTTTAGCTGCAGAACTGATCGCGAATGATAAACCGCTGTTGGTGAAGTATGATCATGCTTTGTATTTCCCTGTATTGAAACACTATCCTGAAACGACTTTTGGCGGTGTTTTTGAGACTGAAACTGAATATAAAGATCCAGTGGTACAACAGCTGATTCAAGCAAAAGGTTGGGCCATGTGGCCGTTGATTCAATATTCATATCAAACCCCGAATGTAGATTTAACTGTCCCAGTACCGTCACCACCCACGGCGCAAAATTGGCTCGGGACAGATGACCAAGGTCGTGATGTCTTGGCGCGAGTATTATATGGCTTACGTGTCTCATTGCTGTTTGGTTTTATTTTGACTTTCTGTTCAGCTGTATTGGGCATTGTGATTGGGGCAATACAAGGTTATTACGGTGGTTGGGTGGATTTAATTGGGCAGCGCATTTTAGAAGTCTGGGGTGGGCTACCCATGCTGTTCATGGTGATGATTCTAGTCAGTATGTTCAGCCCCAATATCTACTGGCTGTTTTTCATCATGCTGTTATTCAGTTGGACGATTTTGGTTCCATTGGTACGTGCTGAGTTTTTAAGAGCGCGCCAGTTGGATTATGTTCGTGGAGCACGGAGTTTAGGTGTCACCAACCGAGCTATTATCTTTCGGCATATTTTACCCAATGCCATCAGCTCTAGCTTGTCACAACTTCCTTTTATCTTAACTGCCAATATTACTGCGTTAACAGCACTGGATTTCTTGGGTTATGGCCTACCGCCTGATGCGGCATCACTGGGCGAGCTTTTGTTACAAGGGAAGAATAATTTAAATGCGCCGTGGTTGGCACTGTCTGGCTTTTTTAGCTTGGCCATTGTGCTTGCGTTGCTGATGTATATCGGGGAGGCTTTGCGCGATGCATTTGACCCTAGACGCCAATAGTACAGCACCGATACTTAAAGTGAATGCACTGAGCATTCAAAGTACAGAAAGGGTGTTGGTCGATCAGCTCAGTTTTGAACTGCGTGCTGGGCAGACTTTAGCGTTGGTTGGAGAGAGCGGTTCGGGAAAATCAATCAGCGCTTTAGCCTTGATGGGTTTATTGCCGAAAACATTGCAAGTGCAAGGCTCAGTACTGTTAGATGGAAAAAATCTCCTAGCGCTGAACGATGCACAATTTAGGCCGATTCGTGGGCAAAAAATCGCGATGGTTTTTCAAGAGCCGATGACCGCCTTGAATTCTTTACATCGGGTGGAAAAGATCATTGCTGAGACTCTATGGTTACAGGGCTGGTCGAAAACGCAAGCTCGGCAGCGTGTAATTGCCTTGCTAGAGGACGTGGGTATTGCAAATCCGGAAAGTGTGTTGCAACGTTTTCCTTATGAGTTGTCTGGTGGACAGCGCCAACGGGTCATGATTGCTATGGCGCTGGTGCAAGAGCCTGATATTTTGATTGCTGATGAACCCACCACAGCACTAGATGTCATGTTACAAGTTCAAATTTTAGACTTGCTCAAGTCTTTACAACAGCGTCATAACATGGCCATGATTTTGATTAGCCATGACCTCAACTTGGTGAAACACTATGCTGATGATGTCGTGGTCATCCATCAAGGTAGGGTCATCGAGCAGGGGAAGGTTGCGCAAATTTTTGAGCAGTCGCAGTCTACTTATACTCAAAACTTACTCAATCATTCTTTTGGTCAAGCCATTAGCGTACAAAATGCAGCACCTTTACTCAGCTTAAAACAACTTGAGGTCAAATTTCCGATTAAAAAAGGCTGGTTGAATCGAACGACGCAGTATCGTGCTGCGATTGAAGCTTTAGACTTAAGCTTGGCTCAAGGACATTCTTTGGGCGTGGTGGGGGAAAGTGGTGCAGGCAAAAGTTCTTTGGCACTTGCTCTAGCAAGGTTGATTGAAAGTCGAGGACAGATCCAGTTTGGAGAACATGATTTAAACCAACTTTCGCAAAAAGCATTACGTCCACTTCGCGGTGATTTTCAAATCGTGTTTCAAGACCCGTTTGCAAGTTTGAATCCACGCATGAGTGTTGAGCAAATTATCATGGAAGGTCTGACCTTAAAACATTTGTCCTTGTTCGAGAGGACACAGCTTGTTGAGAATGTCTTATCTCAGGTGGAGTTACCAGTCACATTTAAAAGCTATTATCCACATGAGCTATCTGGCGGACAGCGGCAACGTGTGGCTTTGGCGAGAGCCTTGATACTTCAACCAAAACTATTGATTTTAGATGAGCCAACCTCGGCTTTAGACCGAAGTACGCAACGTTCGATCGTGGCTTTATTACGCCGTCTACAACAGGAGCAGGGCATCAGCTATTTGTTTATTAGTCATGACTTACAAGTGGTACGAGCACTTTGCCAACACGTTTTGGTCTTGCGACATGCCAGAGTAGTAGAGTTACAAGCCACGGAACAGCTTTTTGAGCAACCGCAGTCTGACTATACGCGTAAATTGATTCAAGCCAGTCAGTATCAGTAAAATTATTTTGCTAAATAAAAGCTTAGAGAATTTGACAAAATGAATTGTCAAATTCTCTTGACTGTAGCCAAAAAACACATAGAGTAAAAACACTAAAAAATATTAAAGGATGAATTTTCATGAGCCAGCTTGCAAGTGCAATCGACATAGGGCAGGTCCATTTTAAAAATAAGATGATTAAAGGGGCGATGAGTGAAGCACTGGCCAATCAAGCAGGTCAGCCGAATCATTTGCACTTGGGCTTGTATGAGGCTTGGGCAAAGGGAGGCCTAGGCTGTGCTATTACCGGTAATGTGATGGTGGACTTCCGAGCTAAAAATGAGCCGGGTGTGGTGGTGATTGAAAATGAACGTGACTTAGAATCATTAAAACAATGGGCTGCGATTGGTAAAAAACATGGCATGGTGCAATTGGTGCAGTTGTCACATCCGGGTCGTCAGTGCCCAAAGGGCTTAAATAAGGAAACGGTTGCACCTTCAGCAGTTCCGTTTAGTCCAGCTTTAGCAATGAGCTTTGGAACGCCGCGAGCGCTTCGTGAAGATGAAATCCTCGATATTATCCAGCGCTTTGCAACTTCAGCTGCAATCTGTGAAAAAGCAGGCTTTGAAGGCGTACAATTACATGGCGCACATGGTTATCTTATTAGTCAGTTTTTATCGCCATTGACCAATAAGCGTCAAGATCAATGGGGTGGTTCTGCCGAAAACCGCATGCGTTTTTTATTGGAAATTTATAAAGTGGTACGTGCAGCGACTTCGGATCAGTTTATTATTTCGGTCAAACTTAATTCAGCAGATTTTCAGCGTGGCGGGATCTCGGAAGAAGATGTCATTGCGACATTTAAAGCTATTGATGCGGCTGGGATTGATTTGATTGAAATTTCAGGTGGTAGCTATGAAGCACCTGCGATGGCAGGGGTGAAGCAAGAAAAACGTCAGGCATCGACCATTGCACGTGAGGCTTACTTTTTAGAATTTGCTGAAAAAATTCGTGAACATGTCCAGTGTAAGTTGATGGTGACAGGTGGTTTTCGCACTGTGGCTGGTATGAATGCAGCCTTAGAAAGTGGTGCGTGTGATTTTATTGGGATGGCACGCCCGTTTGCGGTAGAACCCGATGTGACCAACCGTTTAATTGCAGGGCAAGATGTGCGTTATGCAGTCGATAAGATTAAAACGGGTATTTCGATGATTGATAAAATGGCGATTATGGAAGTGATCTGGTATGCCGCGCAATTTAAGGATATCGCAGAAGGTCAACAACCAAATCCGAAACTGTCGCCGCTCAAAGTATTTTTTAATTATTTAAAAGGTAATGTGAAAGCCGTGATTAAAGGCCAAGTCAACTCTAGAAAGTCTGCCTAAGTAGAACTTACTGCGTGATAGACCAATAGTCTTCAAAATAGGAAGCAGACCATTGCCCGCGTGCCATTGCAGCATTGAAGGCAGGTCTGCTTTGTATTTGGGCGAAATAGTGTTGAATGGCCTGATACTGAGCAAACTGCGGTGTGGCATAACTGGCTGCATAGAGTGGAAACCACATTAGTATATCCGCATAATTAAACACATCGCCTGTAAAGTATGCATGCGTGCTTAAGTGGATCTCAATTTGTTTAAGCTGTCGATGTAGCTCAGGGTTTAAATAAGCACGATTAAACGCGCTTTGAAAGGCTAAACTCACAAAACGTACAACAAAAGGTGTTTGTTGTTTAATGTGTTGGAAGACCTGTTTCAATGCCAAATTGGGCATGAGACTGGCATCGCTATAACGACTATAAAAACAGAAGTTCCAATACTGTGCATGGTCATGGGGAATAATCAACTTCTGCTGTAGTTGACATAAATATTCTACGATTGCACTGCTTTCAGTCAATCGTACTGTCTGAGCATCATGTGGAATGTCGAGCGTTGGAAATTTCAGATTGGTTTGTTTAGCTTGTGCTGTATCATAAAATTTGAGTTCATAAGACAGCTCAAGTTCCTCAAGTAGCCAAAGAATACGTTGTGAACGCGAGTTTTGAAGATGATGTAAGATCATAAATATTTTATAGTTTTAAAAATGGTAGGTCGTATCTATAAAAAGAAGAATAAAGGAAATCTAGGATGAAAAATAGCAATCTTCTTGTGATTTTAAGTGCTGTTTTACTTTGTGAAAGTCCTCAACTGCTATGGGCGAATACATCCTATCAAACCGGTGATATTATTTTTCACGTCTCGAAGTCTCAACAAAGTTTAGGTATACAAAAAGCGACCAAGTCTCGCTATAGCCATATGGGTTTAATTGTGAATAAAAATGGAAAAGCATGGGTTTTAGAGGCAGTTCAGCCTGTGAAATATACGGCACTTCAGCAGTGGATTGATCGCGGGGTTGAGCGGCATTATGTGGTGAAGCGCTTTAAATCAAATTTGACTGTTCAGCAAAAGCAGAAGCTAATCAAGAACGCAGAACAATACTTAGGCCAGCCTTATGATCTTTATTTTGAGTGGGACAATCGTGCGCAATATTGCTCAGAAATAGTCTGGAAGACCTATCATGATGCTTTAGGTATTGAGTTGGCTCCGCTATCCAAACTCAAGCAATTCGATTTAAGTTCGCCTGAAGTCAAGCAACTCATGCAACAGCGATATGGGCAAAACATTCCCTTGAATGAAACTGTGATTGCACCACAGGCTATTTTTTCCTCGGTAGCTTTAGTTGAAGTTGATCATAAATAGACAGGCAATAAAAAAGCCCAAGTCATAATGCTTGGGCTTTTTTATGAGATGACTTTAGAAAAATCAATCTCTAATATGGCGTCCCTACGGGGATTCGAACCCCGGTTACCGCCGTGAAAGGGCGATGTCCTAGGCCTCTAGACGATAGGGACAGTACAGAAGTGATGTTTTAAAACCGATTACTTTTGATCTTAAGTAATGGCGTCCCTACGGGGATTCGAACCCCGGTTACCGCCGTGAAAGGGCGATGTCCTAGGCCTCTAGACGATAGGGACTGAATAAAACTTTACTTCTGAAATTGGCGTCCCTACGGGGATTCGAACCCCGGTTACCGCCGTGAAAGGGCGATGTCCTAGGCCTCTAGACGATAGGGACGTTTCAGAGGTGGGCGTATATTAGGGCGAAAACAGAGGGGTGTCAAACGCTTTTCTCTAAATAATTCCAGTTTTAAGTGTTGAGTGCATAAAATTAAAACAATAGAGATAAAGTGATTAAAAACTATATGATTTAAGTCGATTTTTTAAGCAGATCGGTGAGGCTATTTATAAACCTAGGATGTTGTAAATAACCCTCAATCAGATGAGGGTGAGCAAGATCGGTGGTGATTTGTTGATTAATAATGGCGGGATTAAATGCAAATGGTTTTTGATAGAGAGGAAATGCGCTTAGAAAATCAATGTCTGAATAAAAATTGATCCAGTCGCCATATAAAGCCACAGGTCGTTGAATGGGTTGTTGTAAATGACACTGTATGACCCGAAAAGCAAGGGGTGAAGCTAAACTAATAAACGCTTGAATGTGGAGTTCAGGGTGTTGAATTAAATAATTATAGGCAATCACGCTGCCGAGAGAGTGGGCAATCACAATCTTAGCTTTCGTACCGTGTAACTGCTCATGCAGACGTGTATGCACTGTGTGGATGAAGTGTGGATTGGATAAATATAGATAAGCTTCAATTAAAAAGCGATGAATAAAGCTGCTATGTAGCTTTGGAAAGTGATTCATTAAGCTTCCTAAATCACGAAATGCAATATCCTTACTCAATAGGCTGATGTACTTAATTTTATGATTGAATGAGAGTTCATCAGAAATGGTGAGCTGAGGGTTTTGAGAAATTTCAGTCTGATGTTCGATATTAAGTGTAGCGGTGTGTGTTAGGTGAATAGGATGTAAAAAAGAAAAAGGAGACCAGTGTTGCGGTATGAGGGTGCTGGCATTGAGGGTGTTTTCTAAATGCTGACGTGTTAGAAGGTCTCCGTAAAAGGCCAGCCGACTGTGTCGCTGAATATAAAGAAAGTAATCTACTTCTCCGCACGGTTCTAAGGCCTGTTTTAATATGATAAGCCAATGTTGAAGCAGGGTACGCGCAGTCTTATGCTGCTGATTCATCCCATGAATCCATACAATATTCATCGTGTATGCACCGATGATGTACTTGATATAAACAGTATAAAAAAAAGAGCGACCTCAGTCGCTCTTTTTAACATAAATGCTTAGGATTTATTGTGATAGAACTTATAGTAACTTGCATAGCAGACTGCAATAAACAGTAAACAACCAAAGAAGCTAATACGCATACTTGGGTCAAATACCATACTGACACAGGTGATAAAGCAGAAGATAAAGCCAAGGATTGGCACAATAGGAAATAGAGGGGCTGCAAAACCTAATTCTTCTTTTTTACGTCCTTGTTTATACCACTGACGACGGAAGTTAAATTGGCTTAAACAGATACTCATCCAAACTACGACCATGGTAAAGGCTGCAATACCAAGTAGATTGGTAAAAATTGTTTCAGGTGCAAACTGTTCAGACAGTAAACCCGGCATTCCGCCAATCATCGTGACAATGACTGCAACATAAGGAATACCGCGAGTATTTAATTTTGAAAATACTGCTGGTAATTGTTTCTGATAAGACAGTGACCACATCATACGTGATGCAGCAAACAACCCTGAGTTTGCAGCAGATAGCAGTGCTGTGATAATCACAAAACGAATGATATCTTCGGCATACGGAATGCCAATGTGTTGGAATACCGTTACAAATGGACTACTGCTCACGCCTTCAGCCGCTAAACCTGCTTCTTGATGCGGAAGGAGTGAAGTCACGACCAAGATGGTACCTACAAAGAAAATCAATAAGCGGAAAATCGCAGTATTGATGGCTTTGGGTACATTCTTGGCAGGATCTTTGGTTTCACCCGCAGCAACACCAATCAGCTCTGTACCAGAAAATGCAAAGTTTACAATCAGCATGGTAGTAAAGATTGGAAATAAGCCCTCAGGGAACCAACCTTGCGCTGTTAAGTTACTAAATAAAGGCGCAGCTTCATAACCTCTGTAGCCAATGACTCCAAAAATTGCCATTAAACCTAATAAGATAAAAGCAACAACCGTGATAACTTTTACCAAAGCCAGCCAGAACTCAGATTCAGCGAACCATTTGGTTGAAATCATATTCAGTGTAAATACGAAAGCACCAAAAATTAGGGTCCACATCCACATTGAGCTATCTGGATACCATTCCTGCATAAGAAGGGCAGCCGCTGTAAACTCTGTGCCTAAAGTGACTGACCACGTGAGCCAATACAACCAAGTGATGGTATAACCTGTACCTGGTCCGATATAGCGTTTGGCATAAGCACCAAATGAGCCAGACTCAGGCATATGAACGGCAAGTTCCCCTAAACACAGCATGACCATATAGGCAATGATCCCACCGAGAAAATAAGAAATAATGGCACCTACAGGCCCCGTTTGTGCAATGACTTCACCCGACCCTAAAAATAGACCTGTTCCGATTGCGCCACCTAGCGAAATCATGACCAGATGTCGAGTACTCATAGCGCGCTTTAAAGGCGCAGAATTGCCCTGATGCGAAGCATCATTCGGAGATGAGTGCATAAGCGTTGAATTAGTTGGGGAATGAAGCGGGCTATTGTAGTGAAAAACTGCAAATCTGCAATGAAATAATAATAATTATGAATAAGTGTTGATCAGAAGATCAAGATATGGCGTCCCTACGGGGATTCGAACCCCGGTTACCGCCGTGAAAGGGCGATGTCCTAGGCCTCTAGACGATAGGGACGTTGTGAGGTGATGCGTATATTAAGGATTAAAGGCTTATTTGTCAAAAGGGTTTTAGTTATATGTTTACCAAGAGTTCAAACATTAGACAAAACAAGCAATTAAATTTAATAGTCCAATTTGTATCGAATTAAAACTGAGCTCAAGGTGTGGACTTGAGCTCACTGTTAGTGAAGAGGCTTAATTTTTATTGTGATAGAGCCAATAGTAACTGGCATAGCAAGCTGCCATGAAAAGTAGGCAGCCAATAAAACCTGAAAGCATTTCAGGGTCTGCTGCCATACTTAAACCTGTCGCAGTACAGCAGATAAAACCTAAAATCGGAACAAATGGATACCAAGGGGTACGGAATTTTAGCTCCGATAAAGCATGACCTTGCTTTAACCATTGGCGACGGAAGTTAAACTGACTCCAGCAAATACTCATCCAGACAATCACCATAGTGAATGCAGCAACACCCATCAAGTTTTTAAAAATGACATCTGCACCAAACTGCTCAGAGAGCAAGCCCGGCAAGCCACCAATCATAGTGACCCAAATGGCAATATATGGCACCCCAGATTTACTTACTTTAGCAAAAAGCTTGGGTAGTTGGTTTTGTGAGGATAAGGCCCACATCATGCGTGATGCAGCATATAGGCCGGAGTTCGCAGTTGATAATAAGGCGGTGATGATGACAAAACGGATAAAGTCTTCAGCATAGGGGATACCCATTTGGGTGAATACAGTTACAAATGGGCTACTGCTTAAGCCACCATGTCCACCCACTTGCAAACCTGTGTTGCTATAGCTGAGCAGCGAGCTGATAACAACGATGGTTCCCACAAAGAAAATAATCAGGCGCCATACCGCAGCATGAATGGCTTTAGGTACATTTTTTTCTGGGTTTTCAGTTTCACCTGCGGCAATGCCAATCATTTCTGTGCCATTAAAAGCAAAGTTCACAATTAATAAGGTGGTAAACAAAGGAATAAGGCCATTCGGTAGCCAGCCTTGTGCGGTTAAGTTGCTAAATAAAGGTGCAGATTCATATCCTTGAAAAGGGATGACACCGAAAATACAGGCAAAGCCTAAAAGAATGAAAATAAGTACAGTTGCGACTTTGATCATGGATAGCCAAAACTCAGACTCTGCAAAAGCTCGGGTTGAGCTAAGGTTTGAAATCAGTACGCCACTGGCAAAGATTAATGTCCATAACCAGATCGAGGTTTGTGGGAACCATTCCTGTACCAAAATGGCTGCTGCGGTAAATTCGGTGCCGAGTGTTGCCGACCAACCGAGCCAATACATCCACGACACCATATAACCTGTGCCAGGGCCAATATAACGTGTTGCAAAGGCACCAAATGAACCAGAAACAGGTAAATGTACTGCAAGCTCCCCGAGGCAAAGCATGACCATATATGCAATTAAACCACCAATAATATAAGCCAGCACAGCACCGAGAGGGCCTGCTTGAGAAATTACTTCACCTGAGCCCATAAATAGGCCTGTGCCAATGGCACCACCTAGCGATAGCATGATCAGGTGACGCGTGCTCATGGCACGTTTCAATGAGGTATTTTGCGGTGAATTCGTTGAGGGTTGTGAAGGCGGTGTTGCAGATTGCATAGTAAATGAAACAATGGGCTTAAAGTGATATTCTAGTTTTTAATAAGATGAAAATTCACATAAATTGGAATTTTCGGATGAAGTATCTAGATTAATTTAAAAAACAAATATTTGAGTTGTATATCTTAGTGATCGGGTGTTGGGTATGAGCTTTTGCTTTCGGTGTTTGAATGCACTTCTTGTGACGAGTTGATTGGTTGGGGCGAGTGGGTATCTTGATTGACATACCAAAGGTAAAAAAAAGATGGCGATAAGATCAATAAACAGATCAAAGCTTTTTTCAGCATAGTCATAAAGCACTTAAAAATGATTTACAGTATAGCGAGTAAGTTATTGAAATAAAAATATTATACATGCAAGAAAATTTGCAAGATGAAAATATAGGATTATAAGAATATAAATAAGATGGCGTCCCTACGGGGATTCGAACCCCGGTTACCGCCGTGAAAGGGCGATGTCCTAGGCCTCTAGACGATAGGGACGTTGCGAGGATGGCGGTATCTTATTGATCCGCCACCAGAGTGTCAAGTAGGTGTGGTGCGAGTTTGTTCAAAATATAACAGAACAGTTCAGCGGTCTTTTGAGTGTCGTATAAAGCTGAGTGGGCTTCTCTACCATCGAACTCAATTCCTGCTTGAATACATGATTTTGCAAGAACCGTTTGACCAAACATCACAGCACTTAAGGTGACGGTATCAAAGACGGAAAAGCTATGAAAGGGATTCTGATTTTTGGTCCCTGTACGATTAATAGCAGCCTGTACAAAACCTAAATCAAAGTGGGCGTTATGACCGACCAAGACCGCATGTGTACAGTTCTGTTGGCGACGAACTTCATTGACGGCTTTAAAAATACGTTTTAATGCTGTTTTTTCATCTTCAGCCATAGCCATACGCATGGGATTAAAGGGATCAATTCCAATAAAGTCCAATGAGCGACGGTCTAAGTTTGCACCTTCAAATGGGTTGATATGCGCATGATGTGCAGGCCCTGGGACAAATTGACCTTCTTCATTATAAATAATCGGAATTGCAGCGATTTCCAATAAGGCATCGGTCTGTGCATTAAAACCTGCTGTCTCGACATCGACAACAACAGGTAGAAAACCACGGAAACGCTGACCAATTATTGGCAATGTTTCATTTGTCACACTTTTCTCCATTGAATGGTTTTACCCGCATACAGCGGAATAATCTGTTCACCATCCAAATAGTCTAAACTTTCAGGGATGACTTGGTCTTCTTTTACTAGTGTAATTGTTGAAGTATTGCGCGGTAGACCGTAGAAATCGGCACCAAAGTGGCTTGCGAAACCTTCAAGGCGTTCAATTTTGCTTACTTGATCGAATGCTTGTGCATAAAGTTCAATCGCAGTTGGTGCACTATAACAGCCTGCACAACCACATGCGTTTTCTTTAGCATTTTTAGAGTGTGGCGCACTGTCTGTACCTAAGAAAAACTTAGGGTTGCCACTGGTTGCCACTTCAAGCAATGTTTGTTGATGGGTTTGACGCTTTAAAATGGGTAAGCAGTAGAAGTGCGGCTTCACACCACCGACCAACATATCATTGCGATTAAACAATAAATGCTGTGGGGTAATCGTTGCTGCTACATTACGATCTTGTTCTAAAACAAAGTTGGCTGCTTCACTGGTGGTGATGTGCTCTAAAACCAATTTCAGTTTTGGGAATTGTTTGAGTAATGGAGAGAGTACTTCATCTAAGAAGCGCTTTTCACGGTCGAAAATATCGACATGATTATGCGTAACTTCACCATGTAACAATAAGGGAACTTGATGCTCTTCGAGTTGCTCAATGACGGCATAGACTTTACGAATATCGCTCACGCCATTGTCAGAGTTGGTGGTAGCACCAGCAGGGTAGAGTTTGATTGCATTTACAAACTCAGAGTTTTTAATCTTCTTTACTTCTTCAGGAGAAGTTGTATCAGTAAAATACAATACCATACGTGGGTCGAAAGTATTACCTTCTGGTACGTGCGCCATGATGCGTTCGCGATACGCATTCGCTTCCTCGACAGTTTTGACAGGAGGCACTGTATTTGGCATACAAATAGCGCGGGAAAACTGCTTGGCTAAATCGGGAACAGTACGTTGTAATGCAAGACCATCACGAAGGTGAGCGTGCCAATCATCTGGCTGGAGAATCGTAATCGTATTCAAGGCGATTTCTGTCAGAGAAATAAAACAGATGATAATGCATATACGTTAAAAATGGTAACGACAAATAAAGACATATTGTCTGATTATTATGATTAATCTTTGTAAATTTGTGTTATTTTTAATCGACTACAAGAATTAAATCTGGTCTGGTATGGAATATAAATATAACCTCGCCAAACTTCAGTACGATAAAGAAAAAATGGAAGGGCTGATTGCACGGCATAATCGTCGTGTTGGGCAGGTTTTCCCGCAGAAATTAGAGCAGGAGTTTTGGCGTTTAAACTTAGAACGCGCACGCCGCAATATTAATGACTTTTTTTGGTCAGGTGTTTTGGTCTATTTTATTTTTGCGGTTTTAATTATTCCTGGTGACTATTGGATTATTGAACAGTCACACTTCAAAGAAGATTTTATTCATTGCCTATTAGGGCTACTGAACGGTGCAGCCTGTCTTTTATTTCTTTATGTTTTTTCACATTTTGTAAAGCTTAAGCCTTTTTTTGCTTATGCTGCTTTGTTTGTCGTGTTTTGGGCAGTGGTCTCGACGACTTGGCTCACCATGTCTGTACATACTGAAGCTTTGCGCCACCAAGCAATGATGATCATTTGTATGATCTATGTATTGGGGTATTTGTTGACTGGGGTAAAACCTTTATATGTTTTTATGACAGGTATCGTAGCTGCTGGTGTTTCTTTTTTAGTTCTTATTTCGACTTTGGTCAAGTTTGATGCAATTGTGATGAGTCGCGTTATGTTTGGGAGTTGTTTACTAGGCTTTGCCATCGGGCGCATGATTTATGCTCGCGAACGTATCATTTTTCTAAATATTCGGCGTGCGAAAATTAGTGAAAAAATCCATCGGATTCATACTTCTGAGCTTCTACATTTGAGTCAAAATGATGAGTTGACGAAAATTTCAAATCGTCGAAATTTTGATGAAATGATGGATACTTATTATGAACAATCCCGTCAGGATGAAACACCTTTATCTATTTTGTTTATTGATGTTGATTTTTTCAAAAAATATAATGATTTCTATGGGCATCAAAAAGGTGATGATGTCATTTCATCCATTGCTAAATCCATTAAAAATGCAATTCGGCATATGGATTTTGTGGCACGTTATGGTGGCGAAGAGTTTGTCGTGTTATTACCAGAAACCGATGCGCATGGTGCCTATGCAGTTGCCTCGAATATTTACCGAGCGATTGAGCGCTTGGAAATCCCGCATGAAATGTCTGAAGTATCTGCATTTGTGACCATTAGCTTAGGAATTACGGTCTTTAAAGGTGAAATGGATTTGAGCAAAGTAGAGTTACTCAGGATTGCTGACCAAGCCTTATACCGTGCCAAGCAATTAGGGCGGAATCAGATTTATTATCAGCCTTTAACCACATCGAGTTGTACTGAATAAAGCATAAAAAACCGCTCTTATGAGCGGTTTTTTTAGCATGGAATCAACTTATTTGTTCTTGTCTTTCAACTGTGGAACAGCAGAACCCGTACCTACAGCTAGCAAACCAGTATTGGTATAAATACCAAGTTTCGCACGAGTATCGGTAATGTCTAAGTTACGCATCGTTAACTGCCCAATACGGTCCATTGGCGTAAACATTGAATCACCTTTCTCCATCGTCAAACGTTCAGCTTCATAAGTGAGGTTTTCAGATTCAGTGTTCATAATCGTGTAGTCATTACCACGACGAAGTTCTAAAGTCACAGTACCTGTGATCGCTTTCGCAACCCAACGCTGTGCAGTTTCACGAAGCATTAATGCTTGAGAGTCGAACCAACGACCTTGGTAAAGCAAACGACCTAAGCGTAAACCGTTAATACGATATTGTTCGATCGTATCTTCGTTATGAATACCCGTAACCAAACGCTCATAAGCAATATGTAGAAGGGCCATACCAGGTGCTTCATAAATACCGCGAGATTTCGCTTCAATAATACGGTTTTCAATTTGGTCAGACATACCTAGACCATGACGACCACCAATACGATTGGCTTCAAGAATGAACTCAACAGGATCTTCGATACGTTGGTCGTTGATTGCAACAGGGAAGCCTTCTTCAAAAGTAATAGATACTTCTTCAGGTTGAATTTCTACTTCGTCTTTCCAGAAAGCAACGCCCATGATTGGGTCAACAATTTTGATCCCTGCATTGAGGTATTCAAGATCTTTTGCTTCGTGTGTTGCACCCAGCATGTTTGAGTCTGTTGAGTATGCTTTTTCTTTCGACATTTTGTAGTCAAAGCCGTTGTCGATCAAAAATTGCGACATTTCAGCACGACCACCTAACTCATCAATAAACGTTTGGTCTAACCAAGGTTTATAGATTTTAAGTGCTGGGTTGGTTAAGAGACCATAACGGTAGAAACGTTCAATATCGTTGCCTTTATACGTTGAACCGTCACCCCAAATGTTGACGTCATCTTCTTTCATTGCGGTAACAAGCATAGTACCTGTAACTGCACGACCTAAAGGCGTGGTATTGAAGTAGGGAACACCGCCAGTGCTGATGTGGAATGCACCACATTGAATCGCAGCAATACCTTCAAGCGCAAGCTGTAAACGGCAATCAACTAAGCGAGCTTTTACTGCGCCATACGCTTCCGCTTTTTTTGGAATCGCATCGTAGTCGTCTTCATCAGGCTGACCTAAGTTTGCTGTATAAGCATAAGGTTCTGCGCCTTTTTGTTTCATCCACAAAAGTGCAGCTGAAGTATCTAGACCACCAGAGAAGGCAATACCAACTTTTTTGCCAACTGGGACATTCTGCAAGATAGTTGCATTATCAGTCATTGTTAATCCTAACGATATAAATATAGGCACCGAGAATGGGTGGCCTGAAAGAATATATATTTTCGCGATTGTAGCACTTTTCCAAATGATTTTTCTGAAAAAAACATAGGCCTTTAAAAAAAATCAAGTTTATAGACATGCTATTACTATTAAAAAATTATCAAGAAGGTCAGTGTTTGTATCTTGCCTATTTAGTTTTAAGCGAGACTACGTTTTTTAGTTTAAAAACGTTTCAAAAGCACCGAAATCTAAAGAATAATTAAATTGGTATAACCAATTTTGGATTAATGCATCGAATTTTGAATGTTTAGTAGGATTTAAACTTGCTAATGATTTTTAATACTTAGACTAAAGTCTAAACATATAATTTTTCATAAGATATATTGAATATAAATAATTACTTAAGTTTGTTTGAAATGTGATCAATATGTTTTTGATATAAAAATATGTATTTTATTGGTCATACCAATAAAACTTTTTTATTGAAGTTTTGCTTCATTCTGGATCAAAATATAGGATGTATAAGTCGTTATTGGTTTATTAACCTTTTCTTTTGTTAAAATTGGTATTACCAATATTAGTGAAATCACCAATAATATGCTCAAAATTAAATCTTAGTAAGCATTTCAAGGAGATGACAATGCTTCAATGGCAGCAAATGTATGACCCGATGGGGAATATTTGGATATCCAGTCTAATTGCGCTGATTCCAATTATCTTTTTCTTCTTGGCGCTCGCAGTATTTCGTTTAAAAGGTAGTGTGGCAGGTACGATCACTGTTGTACTTGCGCTTCTTGTCTCTTTATTTGCCTATAAGATGCCGGTATTGATGGCATTGGCATCTATGGTTTATGGTTTCTTCTACGGTTTATGGCCAATTGCTTGGATTATTATTGGTGCTGTTTTCCTGTATAAAATCTCAGTGAAGACAGGTCAGTTTGACATCATTCGTTCATCTATTCTCTCAATTACCGAAGATCAGCGTTTACAAATGCTGTTGGTCGGCTTTGCTTTTGGTACCTTTTTAGAAGGTGCGGCGGGCTTTGGTGCCCCTGTGGCGATTACCGCGGCGTTGCTGGTTGGCTTAGGTTTTAAACCTTTATATGCAGCAGGTCTTTGCCTAATTGTAAACACAGCACCTGTGGCATTTGGTGCGATGGGTATTCCTATTATCGTTGCGGGACAGGTATCTGGTGTCGATACCATGGAAATCAGCCAAATGGTAGGCCGTCAGTTACCATTTATGGTGCCAATCGTATTGTTCTGGATTATGGCGATTATGGACGGCTGGCGTGGTGTTAAAGAAACATGGCCAGCAGTTGTGGTGGGGGCAGGTAGCTTTGCAATCGCACAATACTTAACTTCTAACTTTGTTGGGCCAGAACTACCAGATATTACGGCTGCAATTGCATCCTTGGTTTCATTAACAATTTTGTTTAAATACTGGCAGCCAAAGCATATTTTTCGTTTTGCAGATCAAGACGCAAATATGAATGAAGATGTTGCAGCACAAAAACAGAAAAAATATAGCATCGGTCAAATTGCCAAAGCATGGTCTCCATTTGCCATTTTAACTGTAATGGTGACGATCTGGAGTGTGAAACCATTTAAGGATTTATTTGCCAAAGACGGTGCATTGCATGATCTTGTGATTTCCATCAAGGTGCCATTTTTGCATCAAATGATTCAAAAAATGCCGCCTGTAGTGACAGAAATAAAAGACTATGACGCAATCTATAAGTTCGATTGGATCTCGGCAACAGGTACTGCGATCTTTATTGCAGCATTAATTACGATTGCCTTTTTGAAGATGAAGCCTAAGGATGCAGTTGTAACTTTTGGTGAAACCTTGAATGAGTTGAAAATTCCAATTTATTCAATTGGTATGGTGTTGTCTTTTGCCTTTGTTGCGAACTACTCGGGTATGTCTTCGACTTTAGCTTTAGCGCTTGCACACACAGGTTCAGCATTTACTTTCTTTTCACCATTCTTGGGCTGGTTGGGTGTATTCCTTACAGGTTCGGATACTTCTGCGAACGCACTGTTTTCAGCGCTTCAAGCCACTACAGCTCAGCAAATTGGGGTGCCTGAAGTATTGTTAGTTGCAGCCAATACCAGTGGTGGTGTAACTGGCAAAATGATTTCACCTCAATCAATTGCGATTGCATGTGCGGCGGTCGGCTTAGTTGGTAAAGAGTCTGATTTATTCCGTTTTACTGTAAAACACAGTATAACGTTCACATTTATGATGGGTATTATGATTACCCTACAAGCTTATGTGTTCCCATGGATGATTCCATAGCACAAATTGTGTATCAACGTTAAGGAAAGCAGATGAGAGTCTCCGATAAAGCTGTACAAAGCCTGCGTGTATTGATTGAACAAAGCAATATGCAGGTTGGAGACCGTCTGCCTGCTGAAAGAAAACTGTGTGAACAACTTCAAGTCTCGCGTTCCTCTTTAAGAGAAGCGATTTCTCAACTGTCCAGCATGGGTATGTTGGTCAGTAAAGTGGGAGCGGGAACATTTTTAAAACAATTACCAGCTACCTGGTCAAGTTATCAAATTGTACAACCGATCAGTAATTTGATGAGTGAAGATCCAGCCTATCGCTTTGATGTGCAAGAGGCGCGCATTATTTTAGAAGGTGGGACGACTTGGTATGCAGCTCAACGCGCAACCCAAGAAGATTTGGTGAATATCCGACATTATTATGATCAGATTAACCATTTTCAGGCACTGGGTGATGATGATGCAGCGGCTCGTGCTGATGCGAAATTTCATTTAGCGATTGCTGAAGCATCTCATAATTTGGTTCTCATTCAGATGATGCGTGGTCTGTTCGATTTGTTGCAGTTCAACGTCGCTTTGGGACGCCGAAAAGTCTATAGCGAAGCACACCGTTTTGATCAATTGCATGATCAGCACTTTCAAGTCATGAGTGCAATTGAACGTCGTGATCCAGAAGCTGCACGCAAAGCAGTCTGTGGACACATTGAGTTTGTAGTACAACAGGTGCGCATGATTGATGAAGAAGAAGCTCGTCGTCAGCGCGCCAGTCGATTAAACAGGATATAAGCATGATTATTTCTTCTGCCAATGACTACCGTGAAGCGGCACGACGTCGTTTACCGCCATTTTTATTCCATTACATTGATGGTGGTGCGTATGCAGAATATACCCTGAAGCGTAACGTAGAAGATTTATCGAAAATTGCTTTGCGCCAGCGTGTACTGAACGACATGTCACAGTTAAGTTTAGAAACCAAACTGTTTGATGAAACGTTGTCGATGCCAGTTGCATTATCGCCTGTGGGTTTAACAGGGATGTATGCGCGTCGTGGTGAAGTTCAAGCTGCGGTTGCTGCGGATAAAAAGGGCATTCCATTTACGCTGTCTACCGTTTCAGTATGTCCAATTGAGGAAGTTGCGCCTGCGATTCAACGTCCAATGTGGTTCCAACTTTATGTACTGCGTGATCGTGGTTTCATGAAAAATGCCTTGGAACGTGCTAAAGCGGCAGGCTGTTCAACCTTGGTATTTACCGTGGATATGCCTGTTCCGGGCGCGCGTTACCGTGATGCCCACTCAGGTATGAGTGGCCCAAATGCAGCAATGCGTCGTTATATGCAGTCGTGTTTCCATCCACACTGGGCGTGGAATGTCGGCATGATGGGACGTCCGCATGACTTGGGCAATATTTCTAAATACTTAGGCAAACCTACAGGTCTAGAAGATTATATTGGTTGGTTAGGTTCAAACTTTGATCCGTCTATTTCGTGGAAAGACCTTGAATGGATTCGTGAGTTTTGGGATGGGCCAATGGTTATTAAAGGGATTCTGGATCCTGAAGATGCCAAAGATGCAGTGCGTTTCGGTGCAGATGGGATTGTGGTTTCAAACCATGGTGGTCGTCAGCTCGATGGCGTTTTATCTTCTGCACGTGCACTTCCGCCAATTGCAGATGCAGTCAAGGGTGACATTAAAATCCTCGCGGATTCGGGTATTCGTAATGGTCTAGATGTTGTGCGTATGCTGGCGTTGGGTGCAGACACGTGTATGCTTGGTCGCGCCTTTGTTTATGCACTTGGTGCAGCAGGCGGTGAAGGTGTTTCAAATCTTTTAGAATTGATTGATAAAGAAATGCGTGTTGCTATGACTTTAACTGGTGCAAAAACCATTGCGGATATTACGTCTGACTGTTTAGTGAAGTTAGAACGAGAGTTGGCTGAGTAATTCATTATATCAGTAGAAGCGTTCTCACACAGTAAACGTGCATTCAATAGGTATTTACATCAATACCGTGATTATTGCTATTTATATAATCCCTCTCAACCTCCCTTTAAAAGGGAGGAGTTATACCGATTAGAATTTATGTTGCAGGTATAAATAATTTTTCTTTTACTTTAAATGCCTAAGGTAAAGAAAAAGTCCCTCTTTGGAAAAGGGGGATTTAGGGGGATTGTAATCATTGGAAATAACAAATATGAACCCTCGATCTCTACAACACGTTATTGAAAATTTAATAAATATCGTTGGTAAACAACACGTTTTAACTGACGATAAAGACACACGTTTATACCGCCAAGGTCGTCGTTACGGTGCAGGGAAAGTACTGGCTGTTGTTGCACCAGGGTCATTACTTGAACAGTGGCAAGTACTACAAGCGGCTGTTGATGCAGATTGTATTGTGATTATGCAAGCGGCCAATACAGGTTTGACTGGTGGCTCAACGCCTTTTGGCGATGATTATGACCGTCCAGTGGTTCTAATCAGCACACGTCGTTTGGTCGGCATTCAAGTCATTAATGACGGTCAGCAAGTGATTTGTCTACCCGGTGCCACACTGGATCGACTTGAAAAAGAGTTGGTGCCATTTAATCGAGAGCCACATTCAGTGATTGGTTCATCGTGTATTGGGGCTTCAGTTTTAGGTGGTGTCTGTAATAACTCAGGCGGTGCTTTGGTGCGCCGTGGTCCTGCTTATACTGAGCTGGCTCTGTATGCTCGTGTCAATGATGGTGGTCAGTTAGAATTAGTGAATCATTTAGGGGTGAACCTAGGCGAAACACCTGAAGAAATTCTAAGCAGGCTTGAAACGAAAAATTATCAAATCGGCGATATTATCAATAACTCAGGCTGCTGCGCATCGGACCATCGTTATGGACATGATGTTAAACAAGTTGATGAAAATACGCCTGCACGCTTTAATGCTGATCCGTCTCGTTTATATGAAGCATCGGGTTCGGCAGGTAAAGTATGTGTCTTTGCCGTACGTTTAGATACCTTTGAAAAAATTCCAAGTCAGGTGTTCTACGTGGGAACCAACTCACATGATGATTTGACTGAAATTCGCCGTTTTTTATTGAAAGATTTGCCACGATTACCGATTGCAGGGGAATACATCCACCGTGTAGCGTATGACATTGGGGCGGAGTACGGTAAAGACACCTTTATGTTCATTGAAAAACTGGGTACAGCCAAAGTACCCGCTGCATTTGCAATGAAAGATAAGGTTGATGTGTACTTAGAAAAATTTGGTATGAAGGGGCTGTCAGATAAAGTCCTGCAATTGATCACTAAATTTTTGCCCAATCATTTACCGAAACGGATGAATGCATTCCGCGATTTGTATGAACACCATTTGGTTATTCGGATTGAAAATCAAGATGTCGAGCAAGTTGAAAGCTTTTTAAAACATTATTTCCAAGATAAAACTTCAGGTGATTTTTTCCACTGTACTGAGGAAGAAGGACGTAAAGCATTTTTACATCGCTTTGCCGTTGCAGGTGCAGCAATTCGCTATCGAGATACACACCGTTCGGAAGTTGAAGATATTGTAGCTTTGGACATCGCATTGCGTCGTAATGATCGAGAGTGGGTGGAAACCTTACCTAAAGAGATGGATGATCTGATTGTTCATAAACTCTATTATGGTCATTTTTTATGTCATGTGTTTCATCAGGACTATATTGTGAAAAAAGGCGTAGATCCTTTGGCGATGGAACACCAAATGTGGCATTTATTGGATGCACGAGGTGCTGAATACCCAGCCGAGCATAATGTTGGACATTTATATGTAGCAAAACCTGCACTGCGAACACATTATGAAAAGCTGGATCCAACCAATAGTTTTAACGTAGGTATTGGCCAAACCAGTAAGTTGAAAGCTTGGAAATAAGGCTTTTAAGCAATAAAAAAACCAGTGATGGCAACATCACTGGTTTTTTTATTGCTTTTTTGTGAATCCAGTTGAATTGACCGTAGTTACTCAGAAAATTTTCTAAATTGTCATCCCAAAATTTTGAAAAACAGCTAAAGTAGTATGCAACAAGTTGCAAAGCCAAAGATAAGGATTCATGATGACAACCAATAGCTATGCACATATTTTAAAACCCTTACATTTGGGTTTTACCACAATTAAGAACCGTGTGGTGATGGGCTCCATGCATACGGGTTTGGAAGATCGTTTTTATAATTATCCAAAATTGGCAGCATACTTCGGTGAGCGTGCTAAAGGTGGTGTTGGCCTGATCATTACAGGCGGGATTTCTCCAAACCGTCAAGGCTGGCTTCTTCCAGCGGGCGGTACGATGAATACGCTGGGGGATATTGCTCCGCATCGTTTAGTGACACATGCTGTACATAAGCATGGTGCAAAAATTTTAATGCAAATTTTGCATGCTGGACGTTATGGCTACCAACCTTTTGTGGTTTCTGCCAGCCCAATTAAATCACCGATTTCGCCTTTTAAACCGCGTCAAATGTCTGAAAAACAAATTTTGAATACCATAGATGACTACGTCAACTGTGCCAGTCTTGCGAAAAAGGCGGGCTATGATGGTGTAGAAATTATGGGTTCAGAAGGTTATTTATTGAATCAATTTCTTAGTCGTCATGTGAATCAACGTGAAGACCGTTGGGGTGGGCCGATTGAAAACCGTATGCGTTTTGCGGTCGAAATCGTTAAAGGGATACGTGCACAAGTCGGGGAGAAATTTATTATTTGCTTCCGTTTGTCATTGCTGGATTTAGTACATGACGGCAATACCATGCAAGAAGTGGTTACGATTGCACAAGCACTAGAAAAAGCAGGCATTACCTTGTTGAATACAGGGATTGGCTGGCATGAAGCTCGTATTCCAACCATCGTGACTTCTGTGCCACGTGCAGCTTTTGTTGATTATACAGCGGAAGTGAAAAAGCATGTGGCTGTGCCAGTGATTGCTTCAAATCGTATTAATATGCCAGACACGGCAGAAGAGATTTTGGCATCGGGCAAAGCTGATATGGTGCAAATGGCGCGTCCGTTATTGGCCGATGCTTTTTGGGTGAATAAAACAGCGACCAATCGTGTCGATGAAATCAATACGTGTATCGCCTGTAACCAAGCGTGTTTAGATCATACATTTAAAAACCAACGTGCAACCTGTTTAGTCAACCCGCGTGCGGCGTTTGAAACTGAGTTGGTTTATGTGAAAGCGAAACAACCGAAACGGGTTGCAGTTGTTGGCGGTGGTGTCGCAGGCATGTCGGCTGCGACGGTTGCAGCCAGTCGTGGACATGCAGTGACATTGTTTGAAGCAAGTTATGAGGTGGGTGGACAGTTCAACTTGGCAAAAGTTGTACCCGGTAAAGAAGAGTTTCATGAAACCATTCGTTATTTCAAAGTACAGATTGAAAAAACGGGAGTCGACTTACGTCTAAACACCAAGGTGAATCGTGAGCAGCTTGAGCGTGAAGGCTTTGAAGAAATTATTATTGCAACTGGTGTTGTACCACGTGCATTAAGTATCGAAGGGAGCGATTCACCGCAAGTCTTATCTTATGCAGAAGTGTTACGCGGTGCGCCAGTTGGTCGAAAAGTTGCGGTGATTGGTGCAGGGGGGATTGGTTTTGATGTGTCTGAGTATTTATTGAAACCTGAGCACCAACCTCAGCCACAACCACTTGCAGATTGGCAACGTGAATGGGGGGTAGATCCAAATCCGAATTATGTCTCTGAAGGAGGCACGCAGATCGCAGAAGTTCATCCACCTGTTCGTGAGATTTATTTATTACAACGTAAAACCTCTGCACTTGGTGCAGGCTTGGGTAAAACTTCGGGCTGGGTACACCGCGCACAGTTGAAAAAGCATGCGGTACGCATGTTACGTGGTGTTCAGTATAAAGCAGTGACTGATGAGGGGCTTTGGGTGGAGATGGCAGGGCAAGATCAATTGTTACGTGTTGATACTATCGTTGTATGTGCGGGGCAGGAGTCAGTGAAAGATCTGATGCCAAGTGCTGAGCAGAATACGCTTGCGAATTATCACATTATTGGTGGTGCTAAACTTGCCGCTGAGTTAGACGCAAAGCGTGCGATTCGTGAGGGTGCAGAAATCGCTGCGAAATTATAAGCTTTTGATTAAACAATATGCAGTTGTTTGCTTTTATTATAAGTTTTACTTGTCATCAAAACAAAAGCTCCGTATTATGGCGCACATGGAAGCGTGGCAGAGCGGTTTAATGCACCGGTCTTGAAAACCGACGAGGGTGTGAGTCCTCCGTGAGTTCGAATCTCACCGCTTCCGCCAAATTTTGAAAAAGCCCTTGTATTTGCAAGGGCTTTTTTCTTGCTTAAGGTTTTACCTCTCAACCTACCTCTCATCAAATTTTGAATTGACTCAAGCCTCAAAACAGCAAAATAAGACAGAGCAAGATGGCTAGTTTATTTGGTATAACTTATTCTCAAGTTATCCGAGTCAGATTTGCTATTATTCTTTTAAAATGAATAATCAAGATTTTTATTGTAGAAACAGATGTTAAGAAGTTTAGATTTCCCTAAACCATCCCAACTGCGTCGATAACAATTTGCCTATTTTCCATATCTTTCTGCCTAAATGCTTAATGATTTTAGCCATTTATTTCGCTCTAATGAATGAGTCCTTGTATATTTGCAAGGCATCGCATTGTTTCTTGGCGGAATCACTGCATGTGTTTGTCGATCCCAAATGACCTGTCGAAAGGATTTTGTGTCATAAGCACCATTAGTATAGATGGAGTCAATCCTTTCATTATTTTGAATTTGATCAAGCGAATTTATGAACATTTGTGAATTACTAACATTATTTGTCGTGAGCGAAACAGTACATATTTGCGGGGTTTTAGTATCTATACCGATATGAAGTTTACGCTATTGACGACGATATTTATTTTGATGTTTTTTGGGCTTCTAATTTGACATTATCTAAAAATTTCAAACCAATAGATCTTCTATGAACAGTATACGGCTCATAGAACAAGACCAATTTATTCTGCGGTAGATTTTTGATGAAGCTTATGTAGCTAAGCATTATATTGCTGAATAAACCTTTAGACATAAGTTTGTGAAATAAAGATTTTATGAATTAAAAAATTAAGTTTTGATATCAATGTTTTGGAAATAAAAGAGCCTAAAAAACATATTTATTTAACACTTATATGAAAATATGTGTTTCATTTCACATAAATATAGGTGTTATGTAGAGGTAATGAAAAAAAGATTTGTTTTATTGTAAGTGTGTCAAGTTTGTTTAGAAGTGAAATTTAAAATACAAAGCAGAACTTTTTCAATCATTACATAAATTTTTCTGTAAAAAATTCGATTGATTTAAAAAGGTTTTAGTGATGAAACGATTTAATTTAGCTTTACTTGCAACAACTTTATGTGCTGCTGGTGCAACAACTTCTGTTTTCGCTACTGATGGTACGATTACGATTAATGGTCGAGTGATTACTAGTACATGTACTTTAACGGCTGGTGGTACTGGTGTTGGTAGTGGTACGCAGAATGTGACAGTAACACTTCCGACAGTACTGAATTCAGCATTTACAGCAAATAGCGCAGTTCAGGCAACTAATTTTACTCTATCTTTAACAAATGCTGCTGGGTCGGCTGCATGTGATGCAGTGACTATTGCGGGTCTCAAGGGGATTACTTTAGGTGGACCTACAAATTCAGCTCAGTATGTAGCTGGCGATACAACTCGATTGGTTAATACAGTTTCAGGCTCAACAGTAAATACCCAACTTAAATTGGCTTCAGTATCTTCACCAATTGATTTTGCTTTAACGAATCAATTGACAAATAGTAATGCTACTAGTACGACAAGTGGTATTTGGAATATGCAGGCACAATATTATTCAACTACAGCAACACCTGCTGCTCAACAGGTAACTTCTGTAGTTAACTATATTTTGAACTACAACTAATCCTTTAAGTTTGAGGAAAAATATGCGTAAGTTAAGTTTTATTCTTTCGATATTCTTGATTAGCCATTATACAAATGCTGGTGTAAGTATAGATGGTACTCGCATTATTTTTCCTTCAAATGCTAAAAGTGTTAGTGTGCAATTACGTAATGAATTTGCAACGCCAGCCTTGGTTCAGACATGGATTGATCAGGGCGATATGGGAACTATACCCGCAGCTGATCAAATTCCTTTCGTACTTACTCCGCCTTTATCTCGTGTTGAGTCTAAAAAAGGGCAGATTATCCGGATTATACCTACAGGTTCACCCACATTACCTCAGGATCGTGAATCCTTGTATTGGTTTAATATGTTGGATATTCCACCCGAAGATCCAGCAAATGAAAGTAAGAATGTACTGACTTTTAATGTGCGCAGTCGAATTAAACTGTTTTACCGTCCGACTAGTTTAAAAATTTCGTCCGATAAAGCTTTTGCCAGTGTTCGTTACAACTACAATAACAGTACTCAATCTGTCACTTTGGATAACCCAACGCCATATTTTGTCACAGTCACTAAAGCGGATTTTAAAAATCAAAACCAAACAGCAAGCTATACCGCAGATGCCGTTATGCTGGCGCCTTTTTCACAACAAACATTGAATAAGTTTCAGTTGAAGTTTCAGCCTGATCAAATGAGTTATACAATTATTAATGATTTAGGTGGAAATCAGACTTTTGAGGTGAAATAAATAACCACTCACTGAGTATTTAACGGTATGAAAATCAGATATTCAAGTAGTTTTCTATTGCTTATTCTTCTTGTAAGCAAATCTTATGCTTCTTCCGAATTGGATATTTCTGGTCAAAATCCGGATAAAATATTGGCTCAGAATAATAAAAATATTTTAACGTTTAGTTCTTCTTCACTATTTGGAGGGCAAAATCAAAGTGTTGACTTGTCGATATTTCGTAGTGCGAATTATGTTGCTGAAGGTACTTATATTGTAGATACAACAGTCAATGATCGTTCGATTGGCGAGCTAAAACTATTATTTAAGCATTTGGATGCAAATCCCACCGCAGTTTTATGTATTGATACAGATATGTTAAAACGTTTGGATTTGCAGTCACACTATTTGAATTCTCTGACTAAAAAAGACTGCTTGACCATTAAAGATGTTAGTCCAGATGCATATTATGATTTTGACCTATCAACTCAAAAAATAGCGATTTACATCCCGCAAAAATTTGTTGTAGATCGGCCTAAGGGCTACATTGATCCTGCGCTATTTGATTCAGGTATTACTTCTGCTTTTGTTGGTTATAATGCCAACTTCAACCAAAATGATCAGGAAGATAGCAAATATTTGGCTTTAACAGCAGGATTAAATCTAAATGGTTGGTATTTTCGTCATGCAGGGAATTTTGACTCGAAGGATTCTGGTTTAGGAACGTATCGTTCCTATCAAAATGTACTTTATCGTGATATCACCGCGATAAATGCGCGTATAAGTAGTGGGCAGTTTAATACATCTAGCTTACAAACTGAAAGTTTACCAATTGTGGGAGTGCAACTCGCTTCAGATTTGTCGATGTTGCCTTGGTCTATGCGTAGCTACGCACCAGTAATTGAGAATGTTGCCAATACCAATGCGCTGGTCCGGGTTTTTCAAAATGGCCAAAAAATCTATGAGAAAACAGTTCCTGCGGGCCCATTTCGTATTACTGATTTAACTTCTTTTGCTTCAGGAGTGATGACGCTAGAAATTACAGAGAATGGTGGCGAGAAGAAAACCTATATTATCCCTGTGCAAAATAATATGAATTTATTAAAATCTGGACAAAAGACATTTAGCATTGCACTTGGGAATTATAAAACTATTGAAAAATTGACAGATGACAGTGTGTTACAGGGTAGTTATAACTATGGGTTAAATAACTATTTAACATTGTTGAGTGGAGTTAATTTAACTGAAGATTATCAGGGTGTATTACTAGGGGCAGGCTTAAATACCTTTTTTGGTGGGGTAAGTATTAAGGCAAATGCAAGTTCTGCTACATGGCAGGATCAGGACTATAATGGTCAAAAAGTTGCGTTGGATTATTCTTATTATATGCCTGTATACAAAATGAATTTTTATGCAAATGCGCAAACTCAAACACGACATTATTTATCGGTATCTAATTTACTTTCTTATAAAAATTACGATGATTTAAATCAAAATGAGTTAAATGATTTATATTTAACTGCTGATTTAAAAAATCAGATCAATTTCAGTTTAAGTAAAAGCTTCGATAACCCGAGAATAGGTGCGTTTAGTGTAGGGTTTTTAGTAAGTGATTATTGGGATAAAGATAATAATAGGTACCAATATAACTTGAGTTATGGCAATTCATGGAAACGCTTGTCTTATTCGATTGGATTCTCTCAAACTAATTATAAAGAGAATAATTTTGACAAGGATCAAAGTGTTTATGCTAGTCTCTCTTTGCTTCTTGACTTTCGAAAGTCTAATCTCAACCTTAACTCGACTTATCAGCAGGGTGAACAACAAGGACGCGATAGCGATAGCTTTGGTACTTATTTGTCTGGTACGGCAGGTCATAATAACAATCTTAACTTTGGTTTAGGGGCAACTTCCAATCGTTATGATGGCAGCACCAATACCTCATACAATGCCAATGTAAACTATCTATTGCCTTATGTGAATTTAGGGGCAACGGTGTACCATGCTAATCAAGATACCCAATATTCAGTTTCAGCACAGGGTGCAATTGTAGTACATCCTTATGGTATTACAGCAACCAATACTGCAGCAGATACTTATACTATTATTCATGTTGATCATGGTGCTGGTGCAAGTATTGACAACGCATGGGGGATAAAACTTGACCGTTGGGGAAATGCAATTTATCCAAATGCTTCAGCCTATTCGATCAATACGATTTCGATCAATCCAGATCAATTGCCGCCTGAAATTACTTTGGATGGTAACCAAACTCAAGTTATTCCGCGTATGTATAGTTCAACTCTTGCGACGTTCAAGGCGAATCAACAAAGCAATATTTTAATGCGTATTCATGGTAAAAACATACAACAATTTCCGATGGGAAGTCGTATTGAAACATCAAGTGGTCAGTTGATTGGTTTGATGGGACAGTCAAATCAATCCTTACTTACTCATGATATTCGTGATTTAAAAGAACCTTTAAAAGTTGTATGGGGGGATCAGTTAAAACAAAGCTGTAGTATTCCTGTAACAGAGTTTGGTTCAATCGTTAAGAAAAAGAATAGTCAATTAGATATTCTTAATGTGGAGTGCCATTAAATGTATAAGAGAATAGCGCTAGTCATAATGTGTCTATTGGCTTTTGCCTCCAAAACTCATGCAGTCTGTACGGCCAGAACAAACCCTGTTAACTTTGCTGCAAATTTAACCAAAGCGCACAGTGATAATGCTTATCTACAGCTTGTATCTCAAACTATAGCTGCGTCATCACCTCAACCGATTGATTCATGTAGTGGATCAGGTCCGAGTACTTTCACCATGAATGGGGGAACTGACTTAATGACCAGCAGTACGATTTCCAAAGATGGTTATACCTATTATCAGATTCCCTCTGCTAAAATTACTCCATCAGCAGCCTCAGCAAATATTAAAGTCTATATCGCTTTTAGCGTTAAGGATAATCAGACTACTGCAGCAGACTTCTGGATCAATAGCCCAACGGCCTCTTATGTAATCTATAATGGGAGCAGTGATACACGTGGTTTGAGGCTACAAGATGTTCGGCTATTAGTATCGGGTTTGGGAAATACAGCAGGTACCTATACGATTTCCAACTTAAAATTAGGTAATTTTTCAGCAAAAGGTTCTAGCAGTACGATTGCAACTACAGAGATCGTATTAACTAACACTACGTTTCAAATTACAAAATCTACCTGCGTAATTAATAATGGTTCAGCGATTAACGTCACTTTACCCACTGTGCCGAGTAGTAGCTTTACTGCGGCAGGTCAAACAGTCGGAGATACGACATTTACTGTAAGTGTCACTGGTTGTGGGAGTGGTGATGCCAGTAAAACTTTAGTTGCTTTGTTAACTGATAATAATAATGCGTCCGCAAGTAATATCAGTGGATTATTAAAAAATACTTATTCTACTAATGTGTCAGTTCAAATTACTGACAGTGCAGGAAGTGCTTTACCTATTGCACCGAAAAATATTGATAGTTCAAGCAGCTTTTTTAGTTTCGGAACCATTGATTCAGGTGGTACGGTTTCCAAAGCATTTAAAGCGCGTTACTATTCTAATGTCGCAGCTGTAACAGCTACGTTAGTTCAGGCACAGGCTACTATTACGCTGATATATAATTAAACAGAGAATGAAAGGTTTTTAATTTTTGCTATTTGATGTGTTTGGCTTCATGACCAAAGGTTTATACGCAATGACTAATTAGACAGTTTTTATAAATCCCAGAAATATCAATTTAGGTAGAATCAGATATTTTTGAGTTTTAGGATTATAGTTGCACAAGTATTTAAAGTCTGAAGGTATCTAAATTTACCGAATTGAATACATGAGAAGCATAGCCTCGCAGGGAGGTATGAGGTCTATTCAACTCCGTTGATAACAACCTAGCCATTTTTCGGTATTTTCCTGACTAAATGGTTAATTATTATTAATAATTCATTTCGCTCTAATGAGTGAGTTATTGTATTTTTCCAGAACTCAGCATTTTTTAGTGGAATAACGGCATGTTACTGATAAGATTTTCGATATGTAAACCTGGTTTTTAATTTAACTAAAATATAATAATGTTGAAATATTCATGGAAATAACAGGTCTATATTTTTTCATTGATTTCATAATTATAAGGTTTAAAAAAAACTCAGTTAAAATTAAGATTAAATACATTTAAATGTGCTTATATAGTTTGAGATTTTTATAACAATAAGTTGTAGAGCAGATGAGATTATTTGAGTGCGAATTTTATTTTAAATTTTATAGCTGATAAATATAAATGTGTGTGTTGATTTATGTTGTATAGATAAATTATATCGAGTCAATTGACTCATTATCATGTTGTTTCAGCGCTATTGTTGTCATTCTTTTGAGTATATATCCAGTCATTTTAAAAATGATAACCAAAATGCTGCTCAAAAACTTGTTTAAAATATTGTGTGCTACTGTAGCCGATTTGGTTGGCTACGTTGTCTAAAGAAACACCTTCTTTTAATAATAATTGGGCATGTTTCATTCGAACATCACGTAAAAAATGGCCAATGGTTTGCCCTGTATATTGTTTAAATAAGCGTTTTAAATCACATTCATTAATTCCAGCTTGTTTAGCCAAAGTACGAATCGTAATTTTCTTATCAAATTGGTTTTCTAATATAAAGATACTCTTTTGAATGGCGAACGGGAGTGAATTTTCTTTAGCGTTTTTATGCAAAATTAAACTTAATAATTCAAGCGCAGCACCTTCGAGGTGCAGTAAATCTATTGAACTCTGTGCAGGAGCTAAATTGAGTAAATAATGTGCCTGATGCAAAATATCTTTATTGGGAATATTACATGTCTGTATTGTGGGTGAGGACGGGTCTAAAAAGAAACGTGTTACATCGCAATCTCCGATGTTTGATGTAATCATTTTCAACATGGTTTCATTAAAATCTAAACTAATGAGAGACATCATTTTCTGAGGTTGTAAGTAGATCGTCTGTAAGCCTAAATTCCCTTTGCGTAGAATAATCATTGGTGAATGGATTTCATATTCCATTTTATTTTTATGATTTTGAATATGATGAGTGCCAGAAAGTAACAAGGTTAAACCGAAAGAATGAAGAGAAGCTTCGGCACTCATGGTCAAAGGTTGGGTTAGCCAATATTTACCTTTACCTACACAGAGCTTACCGAAATCATAGAGCTCACTATAACCTTCACCATCAGATGGATTAAAATGATTAAGTTGGTGGTTGGGCAACTGAGAATGAGCATCCAAAAATATATTGCCCACTTGTTCTAATACCGATTTATGAGAATCAATGTAGATCGACATCCACAGCGCTACTTTAAATTACAAATGATAATTATTTTCATTTTAACGATGGGGATTGTCAATCCTTAATTGATGGGTATATAGGATTTAAGCCCCAATTTTTCTGTAACGTAATCGGTGATTGAAACCGATTATGATTAAAAAATAATGTATATCTTTGCAATCAAGTTTAAATCCTGCGGTTAATTTTTATATTAAAAAACAGACACTTTCCCAATTCTGTAAACATATTTCCAATATTATTTTTTATTGAGAATGATTCTTGATAGTATTCCTCAACTTTCAAATACACTTGTCCCGTTTAAGGTGAAAAATGAATACAGTGTTTCAGGTAAAAAGATCCATGTTGTCTTTGAGTATTGCATTGTTATTAACCCAAAATGTGGTTGCAGGGGAAAGCATAGACATCCAAGGGGAAAAAAACAGTCAAGGCGCGAGTCAGTTAGCAACGATTGTGAGTTCGGCCGTTTCTGAAAATGAATTGGCAAGTGGTCAAGTGAGTAAAAAAAGTCAGATTGGGATTTTAGGTGAAAAAGAGGCATTAGATACACCATTTAGTATCACGAGTTATACCTCAAAATACATAGAAGATCATCAGGCGAAAACGGTTGCAGAAGCACTACAAAGCGATCCTTCTGTACGCACTGTAATGTCCTCAAATGGTCTGGGAGAATATTTTAATATTCGTGGTTTATATACCCAAAGTCATGAACTGGCATGGAATGGTGCTTTTGGCTTAGTCCCTCATAATCGTGTTCCAACTGAGTTTTTAGATCGTGTTGAGGTGTTTCGTGGCACCAGTGGGTTGTTGTATGGAATGTCATTAGGCGGGGCTGTTGGAGGGGTTATTAATGTGGTGCCAAAACGTGCAACAGATGATCCGATCACACGATTAACGACCACCTATTCTTCAGATTCGAACTTAGGGGCGCATGTCGATATTGGCCGACGTTTTGGTGAAAACAATGAGTTTGGTCTACGTGTGAATGCGTTGAAATCGCATGGCGATACGGCTTTGGATGGTCAAACTGAAGATCGACGTTTAGGTTCGATTGCTCTAGATTATCGCGGGGAAGATTTACGTGCGTCTTTAGATATTTATGATATTAAGGAAGAGCTATCAGGCGCTATGCCCTTAATGCTGTCTTTTGCGTCATCTAATATTCCTAAAGCACCCGATGCGTCTATTAACACGATGCCAGGTTCATACGGTGTTACAGAAACAACGGCTGCAATTGGTCATGTTGAATATGACTTTGTAGATGATTGGACGGCTTATCTAACAGCAGGAACTAAGCACCAAAAAGCACATGGTTATATGGCTAATAATGCACTTGGTATGAATGCTCAGGCCAATGGCAACTATACGGCTGTTTCTCGAAGTACAGCAAATGTAACCGATGTCGATTCGGCTGAAGTAGGGATTCGTGGCCATTTTGCGACAGGGAATATTAATCATCAGTTGGTTTTGAGTGCCAATGTGATTGATCAAGATGTGCATATGGGGCTTTCGACCAAAAACGCAGCTGGTACAGCAGCAATGTGGTCTTCAAATATTTATTCTCCATCTACCCCTGCTGCATTAGCAGTAACTCCAACGTATGTTCCTAAAACATCAGATGTCACTTTAAGTAGTGTCGCACTCGCAGATACTCTTTCATTTAAGGATGATAAATATCAACTTATTCTTGGACTTCGTCACCAACAAGTTAAGTCTCAGAGCTTTAGCATTAATGATGGAAAACCTGTAGAAGGCTCTGCATACAATAAAAATGAAATCACTCCAGCAGTCGGTTTTGTTATTAAACCATGGAATAACTCAGTGGCATTGTATGGTAACTATGTTGAGGGTTTATCGCCTGGGGAGTCAGTGACAGATACGACTGCATCCAACTATGGAGCAACACTTGCACCGTATAAATCGAAACAATATGAGCTTGGTACGAAATGGGACAGTGGGACTTTTAGAAATACCTTAAGTATTTATCAGATTACGAAACCGCTGATCATGGGTGATTCTCTAACGAATTACTACAGCATGAGTGGAGAACAGCAAAACCGAGGCTTGGAGTGGACTACAGCGGGTGAGCTCCGTGACAACTTACGAGTTTTAGGTGGCGTGGTGTATATGGATGCAGAGCAAGCCAAAACAACACAAGGAAAATATGATGGAAATGATGTCTATGGCATTCCACATTGGCAGTCGAATTTAGGTTTTGAGTGGGATGTAAATCAGTTACAGGGGCTCACCTTAACTGCAAATACGATATATACAGGCAGTATGTATGTTAATGCTGCAAATACACAAAAACTACCAAGTTGGGCTCGTTTGGATTTAGGGGGACGTTATGTAACGTCACTTGCAAATCGAAAGGTCACGTTTAGAGGTGGAGTAGACAACGTTTTTGATAAACAGTATTGGGCAGGTGTTTGGAATGGTGCCTTTGTTTCTGTAGGTCAGCCACGTACTTACAAGCTTTCAATGCAGTTCGATTTTTAAAATCAAAATCATTCTCAACATTGGAAAATTGTTTATGAAAGCAAATACGAAGCCTTGGCCACTTTTGATTAGTGTATATACCACGCAATATATTGGTATCGCTTTTATGATTTCTGCCACATTTGCCATTTTGAGGCAAAGTGGTATTGCACTCGATAAATTGGCATTAATGAATTTAATTGCACTTCCAATGTTGGGCAAAGTTTTATATGCACCATTTATTGATAGTTTCCGTTTTTTCTTTCAGGGGCAGTATCGTAGTTGGCTTATTCTTGCTCAGATGTGCATGACTCTACTATTGTTGATTTGTGGCATATTGGATATCCATAAGCAATTTAGTGTGATCTTAATTCTGTTTATTGTTTATACCTTGTTTATGAGTATACAGGATGTCTCAATTGATGGATTAGCATGTAAAATTTTTAGTGCACCTGAACGCCAATTTGCCAATAGTATTCAATATGCCAGTAATTTATTGGGCAATATTATTGGTGGTGGTCTATTACTCATTTTATACCCTTGGTTGCAGTGGCAAGGAGCCTTATGGTTATTGGCTGGGCTTACGGCAATGACATGGTTCCAGCTTATTTTCTATTCAGAACCTGAAAATAAATGGGAAAACCCGCATCAAGGTATAGGCCCTCAATTTAAGAGCCTATGGACGCAACTTAAGCTCTTTTTAATCCAACATCGGCTTTGGTTTTTCCTACTGTTTTTATATCCAATCGGTTTTACTGCTGTGTTTGGCATTCTAAATCCGCTGTTGGTCGATGCAAAATGGTCTATGGCTGATATTGGTTTTGCGACCAAAGTATTTGGTTCGATGATCGGTGTCATTTCTGCTTTTCTCGCCACAGTATTCATCAACAAATTAAAGCGTAAAGCAGCACTTATCACTTTCACCTTATTACAGGGTGGAACACTTTTATTATTCATTCCATTAACTTTAGGGTATACATCTAAGGCTTTGGTTTATCTGGCTATTTTTGGATATTTTATTGCTAACCCCGGCTTAATGGCGACCTTATCTACATTGATTATGGATCGCGCATCAACTATGCCAGCTCGAGCTACATTCTTCAGCTTACAGTTAAGTCTAATTGTATTTATGGGCTTTGCCTACTCAGCGATGGGGCTCATGTTAGCCCAACATTTTGGCTACACATTTGTGGTGGTCATGACCTTTGTTTGCGCAGTAATCGTAGCAGGACTGGTATGGAAACTATTACCCAAGAGCTCTCCAGAATTGACGATTTGAAGCAGAGATTTCTTTAGGCATATTTAGGCAATTTTTATGAAACATTACACCACGATACAAGATCAAGATCGTAAGCTCGATATTATGGATCATGTGAACCAAGATCATAGCAAAGAGCTTTTAATTATTGCTCAAACCTATGGTAAAAACGATCAAATCAGTAACGCCACAATTGCGGATATTTATGAAGAGGGGATTTTGCTACATATTCAAGATTTGACAGGAGAGCAACCGCTTTTTGTTGAGTTTGAATTAAAAGGTGATCTTGAGGAGCAAATTTTATATTTAGCTTATAACTCTTTTGCAAAACAAAAAATTGAGTTTAGTCATAACGCACGCCAATTTTTTGAGGTAATTCAAAAAGAGCAAGTCAGCAAGAATATGACACGCTTGACGATTAAAAGTCAGCGAGCGTTACCGCAATATTATGCAGGTTATGCTTATGGATTTATTTTAAAGGCTTTAGAGAAAGTCCCTGTGCTATCCCAAAAAAAGTCGAATAAAAGCGGACGCTTAAAAAATGCGTTTGATCATGGTTTTTTATGGCTCCTCAAGCATCTTTCTAGTCCAAAGCGTCAGAAATTATTGGAATCTATGAATAAAGACATTCGCTTGTACACGTTACGTCAGGCTTTTAGTCTAGATCAGCAAACTGCAGATTTGCATTATGGTTATGTCGATATTTTTACACATGGTCGCAGCCCTGGAAGTCTATGGGTGGAACAACTACAAGCAGGCTCATTAATTTCAAGTCGAACAGAAACAGATGATAAACATGAGCATTTACTTGAAGGACAAACGGTCTTAATTGCGGATGAGACTGCTTACCCAGCTTTGGCTGGTATTTTAGATTTTTGGTCAAATCCTATTCACCCAATTATTATTTTGTTATGTGCAGATGAAAAGGATCTTGAATATTTTCAGACATTTACTTTCCCTGAGCATTGTACGCTTAGAACCGTCATTGGTACTTTAGAGCAGCAGGCGGATGAAACAATCCTAATACTTCAGGCATGTCCGCAGATTGATGCCGTATGGGGAGCAATGGAAAATAAAGTTGCCAAAACAATCCGTCATTATGTACGTAATGACCTAAATCTACAGGGTAAAAATAATCATATTAAAGGTTATTGGCGCTTTCAAACGAACGCACGTATTCAGTGATTTTTAGCAATTTGTGAGTATGAGTAACCAAATTATCTATGAATATTGTTAAAGATATCACAGTACCCATTCTTCAACTTGCACTACCTTTGATTCTTATTCAGTTGTGCCAAGCTTTATTGGGTTTAGTTAATACAATTGTGGCAGGTCGTTATCATTATTTAGATTTAGCTGCTATTGGCTTGGGTAGTAATATTTGGGCGCCTGTTTTCATTCTATTTACGGGGATTTTATATGTATTGGTACCAAAGTTTTCGCTTTTAAAATATAAAGAGGATAGCCAACAGACAGCACAATTATATCAGCAGGGAAAGAGAGTATCTTTTCTGTTGGCGATGTTGGGTTTTGTGTTTATACAGGCTCTCGCATATTTATGTCCATTGTTTATCCCAGATACTGATGTTGCAAAAATTTGCAAGAATTACTTACATTTGATTGCATTTGCCATGCCTGCATTGGTTTATATGGTTTTTTACCGTTTTATCAGTGAAGGATATAGCCAACTTCATCCAATTCTAATGAGCTTTATCATCATGCTGATATGCGATGGATTATTGGGTTATGTTTTTGTTCATGGGATTGGTATTTTCCCCGAAATGGGAGGAATGGGCACGGGTTTGGCGACGATTATCAGTGCTTACATTGGTTGTTTGAGTATGCGTTATTGGGTTCATAAGCGTATACCAGAAATGAGTATTTGGACTGAGACGAGCACTGCTAATTTATCTGACAGTATAGAACTGTTGAAACAAGGTATGCCGATTGGATGTGCATTAGTTTTACAAGTTTTAGCACTCGCGACTTTGGCCTTTTTTGCAGCCAGACTTGGAACACAAGTCATCGCAGCACATCAAATTGTAATTAATATTGCAATGGTGATTATTATGATCCCTGTTGCCATGAGTAGTGCTGCAACCATTCGAATAGCTCATTTTAATGGGATGAAATATCGGAAAGAGAGGCGCTGGTCATATTACATCGTTACTGCTTTTACTCTTTTTTATGCAATCGTTGTGGCAGGGATTCTAAGTCAATTTGCAAGACAAATGACAGCATTTTTCAGTCAGGATAGCGATGTAGTAACGATTGCTGCAACGCTGATGTGCTATGTGGCTATTTTTCTTATATTTGATGCTTTACAAACGGTTGCAGCAGGAATATTAAGAGGAATGCAGCAATTCACGCAGCCCTTGTTTGTCATTTTATTTTGTTATTGGATGGTCATTATTCCATTCAGTTATATGTTTGGTATAAATGGGGCATTTCAGGTTGAACCCTCTGTCATGATGATATGGAAGATTATGATTATGGGGATTTTTTTGGCAGCATTATTATTAACTGCTCAAAGTTATCGTTGGGTACTCAAATAAAATCTTGATACCAATCAATATAAGAGTTTCTAGCTAGGCTCAACTAAAAGAGTGATTGGTTATTTCGCATGGATAAGTTTATTTGTACTTCATTATTCGAATAATGAGTTCGATACATTGCGATGAGAAAGACCAATAAGAACTTACTGCTGATGGTCTAATCCATCAGCACGCTTTGTTTTAAGTCTGCTTGTTTGCGTAAATAGTCCCAAACCAATTTAATCCGTGGCTCGTGTTGTAGGTCGACAAAAGTCAGCATCCAAAAGGTATGTGTGAAACGTACCTGATCGGGTAGAACTTGTACCAAATCAGGTTGATCATGCGCCAAAAATTTCGGCAAAAGTGCCAATCCTGCCCCTGCATTGACTGCAATTTGCTGGGCCAAAATACTACTACTGCGGAAGTTTGCAGTCAGAGGAATCGGTAGGCGTTCTAAGCAATATAGCTCCGAACTATAAATCAGATCATCAATATAATTCACAAAGCGGTGATGAGCTAAATCGTCCATATTTGTAATGGGTAGATGTTGTGCCAGATAGCTTTTGCTGCCGTAAATTTTTAAACAATAATCTGTCAGTCGGGTAATGATGTATGGCCCCGATTTTGGGCGGTCAATTGAAATCACAATATCCGCTTCACGATGCGACAGTTTGATCATCTTCGGCACAGGAATTAGGTCGATCGTGAGCAGTGGAAATTGCAATGACAGTTCGGCCAATAGTTGAGTTAAAAATGCTGTGCCGAAACCCTCAGGTGCGCCAATTCGCACACGACCTTCGAGTGGCTGTTGTGGTTTTTGAATTTGCAAAAAAGCCTGTTCCATTTGCTCTACACGGGGAACCAATGCCATGCCATCGGCAGTGAGTTCATAGCCAGTGGCTTCACGTTTAAACAGGGGCATGCCTAAAGTGACTTCTAAAGACTGCACGCGTCGTGCCACGGTACTGTGTTCGACGCCAATAATCCGTGCTGCATTGGTCAGGGTTTTAGCGCGTGCCAAGACCAAAAAAAACTGCAGATGATCCCAATCTACTTTCATTTTTATTTTCCACATCCTGTGCAAAATTGCACAACTATCGTGCACCAATCTGCATTGGTGGTCAAAGTTTTCTTTGCTAGTCTGAGTTGAAAAGCAGAAATTGAATATACGGTTTAAGTCGTATGTTTTCACAGTGACACAATAAAAATGAAGGCCTATGGAGAGGTTATGAATACGGTTTCTAAAATCCAAATTACTACAGCTAAACTTTTGATTAACGGTGAATTTGTTGAGTCTAAAACCCAGCAGTGGCAAGACATTATTAACCCTGCAACCCAAGAAGTGATTGGTTTAGTCCCTTTTGCAACACCAGAGGAAATACAAGCTGCGATTAGCTCAGCAAAATCTGCCTTTGCGAGCTGGAGAGAAACCCCGATTCAAGCGCGTATGCGCATTATGCTGAAACTACAGCAACTGATTCGTGACAATGCTAAGAAAATTGCACAGGTACTCACTGCGGAACAAGGCAAAACTTTGGCCGATGCGGAAGGTGATATTCAGCGTGGCTTGGAAGTAGTGGAACATGCCTGTTCAATTGGCACGTTGCAAATGGGCGAATATACCGAAGGTGTGGCACGCGGGGTGGACACTTATACCTTACAACAACCTTTAGGTGTATGTGCGGGCATTACACCATTTAACTTCCCTGCGATGATTCCTTTGTGGATGTTCCCCATGGCAATCGTCTGTGGCAATACCTTTGTTTTGAAGCCATCTGAACAAGATCCGCTCTCCACCATGATGTTGGTCGAGTTGGCAATCGAAGCTGGTATTCCCGCAGGCGTACTAAATGTGGTGCATGGTGGCAAAGAAGTGGTCGATGCACTGTGTACGCATCAAGACATTAAAGCCATTTCTTTTGTGGGTTCAACTGCTGTCGGTACGCATGTCTATAACTTGGCAGGCCAACATGGCAAGCGCGTACAATCGATGATGGGTGCGAAAAACCATGTGGTGGTCATGCCAGATGCCAATAAAGAACAAACCTTAAATGCCATGGTCGGTGCAGCCTTTGGTGCGGCAGGGCAACGTTGCATGGCGCTTTCAGTGGCAGTCATGGTCGGTGACAGTAAACACTGGATCAATGAATTGATCACAAAAGCCAAAACCTTAAGCGTGAATGCAGGACATGAGCCAAATACGGATATTGGCCCTGTGATATCACCGCGTGCCAAAGCCCGTGTGATTGATTTAATTAAAAGTGGTGTAGAACAAGGCGCTGAATTGTTACTAGATGGTCGGGATATTCAAGTCAAAGGCTATGAAAATGGCAACTTTGTCGGTGCCACGGTGTTTAACCATGTCACCACGGATATGCGCATTTATAAAGAAGAAATCTTTGGCCCAGTACTGACGATTCTCTGTGTCGAGACGTTGGATGAGGCGATTGAACTGGTCAATGCCAATCCATTTGGCAATGGTGTGGGCTTATTTACTCAAAGTGGTGCAGTGGCTCGTACCTTCCAAAACCGTATTGATATTGGTCAAGTGGGCATCAATATTCCTATTCCAGTGCCTGTCCCATTCTTTAGTTTCACAGGTTCACGTGGTTCGAAGTTGGGTGATTTAGGTCCTTATGGCAAACAAGCGGTCCAGTTCTATACACAAACTAAAACCATTACCAGCCGTTGGTTTGAAGACAGCCAAGAAGCAGGGGAAGTGAATACCACCATCAGTTTACGCTAAGGAGAGGCGAGATGAAGATAGCTTTCATTGGTTTAGGGAATATGGGCGGTTCGATGGCACAGAACCTGCTCAAAGCAGGGCAAACAGTGTTTGGTTATGATTTGAGTGAAAAAGCCTTACAACCGTTTGCTGAAAGTGGTGGGATTATTTGTGACAGTCCGCAAGCTGCTGCTGAGCAGGCAGATGTCGTCATCAGTATGTTACCCGCGGCCAAGCATGTACGTGACGTGTATTTAGGTGAAACTGGAATTCTGGCGGTAATGCGTGCAGGCAGTCTCTGTATTGACTCGAGTACCATTGATCCGCAAACCATTAAAGATGTTGCTGCTGAAGGCTTGAAGCATCAGGTTCAAGTTTGTGATGCGCCTGTATCTGGTGGCACCATTGGTGCTAAAGCAGGCACTCTCACCTTTATGGTCGGCGCCGATGATGCGACCTATGAGCAAGTGAAGCCCATTCTCAGTTTGATGGGGAAAAATACAGTGCACTGCGGTGTAGTCGGTGCGGGGCAAATTGCGAAGATTTGCAATAACATGATTTTGGGCATTTCCATGGCAGCCGTGGCAGAAGGCATGGCTTTGGGCAGTCGACTGGGGATTGATACACATGCGCTGGCAGGGGTGATCAATAGTTCAAGTGGTCGTTGCTGGAGTTCTGAGATCTGTAATCCTTGGCCAGATATTAGTCCAAATGCACCCGCAGGACGTGGCTATACCGATGGATTTGCTTCGCAACTCATGCTCAAAGATTTAGGTTTGGCCATTGAAGTGGCAGGTCAAGTCAAGCAACCTGTATTACTCGGTGGTTTGGCCCAGCAGCTTTATCAACAGCTGTGTTTACAAGGCAATGCACATTTAGATTTTTCCAGCATTATCCAGCAATACTTACCCCGAGAAAATTGATTTAAAAGAAATGCATGGGTGCAATGAGTGCACCCGATAAAAACCCCTTGTCGTGAATAACAAAAAATGTGACTGAGGTGAAAGGATGACTTCAAATTATCAACAAGCGCAGCAAAATTTTGATTTGCAACAGGCTGCGCAACGGTTTCTATCAGGTTCAGTCGATGCACTGAATGCATGTTATGAGTGCTGTGATCGGCATGCTTTGCCGGGGCAGATTGCTTTGTTTTGGCAGGGTAAAGATGGTCGTAAAGAGCAATATACCTTTCGAGAGTTACAACAACGTGCCAGCCAATTTGCCAACTTTTTAAAGTCGCAAGGGGTGAGCAAAGGCGACCGCATTTCTGGTTTATTGCCACGCACGCCTGAGCTCATCATTACTATTTTAGCGACATGGAGAATTGGTGCGGTCTATCAACCGCTATTTACTGCGTTCGGCCCGAAAGCCATTGAGCACCGTTTACAGTTGGCACAAAGCAAACTGGTGGTGACTGATGTGGGCAATCGTGACAAATTACAGGAAGTAGACGGTTGCCCTGCCATTGTGACGGTCACAGGAGCTAAAGGCACAGGTTTGTATCAAGGAGATTATAGCTTTTGGGCAGAGGTCAATCGCCAGTCTGATCAGTGTGAATTGGAGATGATGAACATCCAAGATCCGTTCTTGTTGATGTTCACTTCAGGCACGACAGGCCCTGCTAAACCTTTGCAAGTGCCACTCAAAGCTCTGATTGCATTTGGTGCTTATATGCAAGATGCGATTGGTTTAAGCGCTGAAGATTCATTTTGGAATATTGCCGATCCGGGTTGGGCCTATGGATTGTATTACGGCATTACTGGCCCGCTCTTATTGGGTCATCCGACCATTTTTTATGAAGGCGCGTTTACCGCCGATAGTCTGTGCCAAATCGTTGATGACTATGGCGTGAATAACTTGGCGGGAGCACCAACAGCTTACCGCATGATGATGGCGGCTGATCCCAAGCAAATGGCGAAACTCCGTGGCAAATTTCGTGTCGTCAGCAGTGCAGGTGAGCCATTGAATCCTGAAGTGTTTCGCTGGTTCAAGCAAGTATTAGACGCCCCGATCTTTGACCACTATGGCCAAACCGAAGTGGGAATGGTGGTGTGTAATCACCATGCGCTAGAACATGAGGTCCGTGCAGGTTCGGCTGGCTTTGCCAGTCCCGGCTATCGTGTTGTGGCACTAGATGAACAGGGTCATGAACTCGATGCTGATAGCCCAGGAATTTTAGCGGTGGATATTAGCCAGTCTCCGATGATGTGGTTTGGCGGTTATCAAGAAAGCCGTAAATCACCCTTTATTGGACATTATTATTTAACAGGTGATACCGCTGAAATTCATACTGATGGCAGCATGAGTTTTGTCGGACGCAGTGATGATGTGATTACCACTTCAGGTTATCGCGTAGGGCCATTCGATGTCGAAAGTGCACTACTAGAGCATGATGCAGTGATTGAAGCCGCCGTGATTGGTGTGCCTGATCCTGAGCGTACCGAAGTGATTAAAGCTTTTGTGATTTTATCTGGTGAGAGTGCAGCCAGTGCTGAGCTTGAAAATGAACTGAGCCAATTTGTGAAAAAACGCTTATCTGCCCATGCCTATCCGCGCTTGATTGAGTTTGTGACTGAACTTCCAAAAACACCAAGTGGGAAGATTCAACGCTTTTTATTGCGCAATCAGGAAATTGCTAAGCAGCAAACTGTGGCTACTGTTTAAATTGAAGAGATTGTAAGGAAAGGATTTATGCAATTCACTGAGGAACACGTCCTGAGTCAGGACAAGGCGAAAAGTTTTGCCCAAGAACAGATGAAACCAAATACCAGTGAGTGGGATCGACACGGTATGTTTTTTGAAGAACAAGTCCTGATTCAGGACATGGCGAAAAGTTTTGCCCAAGAACAAATTAAACCCTATGCCTGTGAGTGGGATCGACAGGGGACTTTCCCTGCGCAAGCTTTACAGCAAATGGGGCAACTGGGTTTTATGGGCATGTTGGTACCTGAAGAATGGGGTGGTTCAGCAACAGGTAACTTGGCCTATGTACTGGCACTGGAAGAAATTGCCGCTGCGGATGGTGCAACATCGGCCATTATGAGTGTGCATAATTCGGTGGGTTGTGTGCCGATTTTGAAATTTGGCACCGAAGAACAAAAGCAACAATTTCTGGTGCCTTTAGCCAAAGGGGAAATGATCGGTGCTTTTGCTTTAACTGAACCACATACTGGTTCCGATGCTGCAGCCATTAAAACCCGCGCCGTGAAAGATGGTGACCATTACATCATCAATGGTGCCAAGCAATTTATTACTTCAGGGCACAATGCAGGCGTGATTATCGTGTTTGCCGTGACCGATCCTAGCGCTGGGAAAAAAGGCATGAGTGCTTTTTTAGTCCCGCGTAATACACCCGGCTACGAAGTGATTCGGGTCGAAGAAAAATTGGGTTTACATGCCTCTGACACCTGCCAAATTGCCTTGACTGATGTGCGTGTGCACAAAAGCATGTTGTTGGGCAAAGAGGGCGAAGGTTTAAAAATTGCCTTGTCTAATTTGGAGGGTGGGCGCATTGGCATTGCCGCTCAAGCGGTTGGGTTGGCGCGAGCCGCTTTGGAGGAAGCGACGCGTTATGCCAAGGAACGTGTGGCATTTGGTAAACCGATCTTTGAACAGCAAGCAGTGTCGTTTCGACTGGCCAGTATGGCAACAGAAATTGCCGCAGCACGTCAGTTGGTACATCAGGCTGCGCGTTTAAAAGAAGCAGGCCAGCCGTGTTTGACAGAAGCTTCGATGGCCAAGTTGTTTGCCTCTGAAATGACTGAGCGGGTCTGTTCCAATGCTCTACAAATCTTTGGCGGTTATGGCTATCTGAAAGATTTCCCAATTGAGCGGATTTATCGTGATGCTCGGATTTGTCAGATTTACGAAGGCACCAGTGATATTCAACGCTTAGTGATTGCCCGTAGTTTATAAACCCAATATCGAAAAAACTGACCCTTGCACATGTGAATGATCGCGAGATTTTTCAAGAGATATGTGCATTGGTCTACAGAGAAAGGATCGCAACATGCAGTGGGAAAAAACATTTATCGAGGATTTACAGTGGGACACAATTTTAGTTGAAAAGCGTAAAGGCGTAGGGGTGATTACCCTGAACCGTCCTCAAGCGTTGAATGCCTTAAATAGTCAACTGATTGCTGAAATTAACCAAGCCTTAGACCAGTTTGAGCGCGATGCTGAAATTGGCTGTATGGTGTTGGCAGGTTCGGAAAAAGCCTTTGCCGCGGGTGCTGATATTAAAGAAATGGCCGAGCTGAATTTCCCGAATATCTATTTTGACGATTTTTTCCATTTGGCAGATCGGATTGCGCAGCGTCGTAAACCCTTGATTGCTGCGGTAAGTGGCTATGCGCTGGGGGGCGGCTGTGAGCTGGCGTTAATGTGCGATTTTATCTATTGTGCGGAGAATGCCAAATTTGGTTTGCCTGAAGTAACTCTTGGTGTAATTCCTGGCATTGGTGGAACGCAGCGTTTAACGTTGGCATTGGGTAAAGCCAAAGCCATGGAAATGTGTTTAACCGCACGGCAAATGGGCGCGGTTGAGGCGGAACAAAGTGGTTTAGTGGCGCGTGTGCTACCGAAAGATGAATTATTGGCCTATACCCTAGAGGCTGCGGAAAAAATTGCACAGCGATCCCTGACTGCAACCATGATGATTAAAGAAAGTATTAATCGCGCCTTTGAGGTGAGTTTGAGTGAGGGATTACGCTTTGAACGTCGTACTTTCCATTCCATCTTTGCAACGTCTGATCAAAAAGAAGGCATGAAAGCCTTTGTGGAAAAGCGTCCAGCACAATTTAAAAATCAATAAAAGGAGTCTTCGCATGGAAAATAATTTACAGATTAGCATGCAAGGGCATTTAGGCGTGATTACGCTAGATCGAGCGAGTCATCTGAATGCACTGTCCTTAAACATGATTCATGGCATTAGCCAGCAGCTAGAACAATGGCGAGAGGATGATCAAGTTCAAGCCGTCTTGATTAACTCCAAAAGCCCTAAAGCCTTTTGTGCAGGGGGGGATATTCGCTTCCTCTATGACAGCTATCAAAATGGAACTGCCAACTATCAACGCTATTTTGCTGATGAATATCACATGCTGAAGAGCCTGCGCCAATATGCGAAACCTGTGCTGGTGTTTTTAGATGGCTATGTTTTGGGCGGTGGTTTTGGTTTGGCACAAGCCTGCCATATCATTGTTAGTAGTGAGAAATCTCGTTTTGCCATGCCAGAAACCGCGATCGGCTTTTTCCCCGATGTGGGCGCAACCCATTTCCTGTCTCGTTTAGACGATGTGGGCGTGTATATGGCGGTGACGGGTGAACAGATCAGTAGTAGCGATGCCTTACATTTAGACTTAATTGATTATCTGGTGCCGAGTGACCACTTAGCACAGCTACAAACAGAATTGGCGCATGCTACGCAATTAACCCAACAGTCGATTGAGCAGACCATTGCGCGTTATTTAAAAGAACCTGCACCTAGCGAACTAAAACAGTATGAAGATGCGATTCGGCATCATTTTTCACATGCAGATTTGCAGGATATTGAAGACAGCTTAGCCAATACATTAGACAGTGACTATATGGATTGGGCTGAAAAAATCCTAGCCAATTTACAACAACGTTCTTTGTTGGCCAAGCAAATCAGCTTAAAACTTCAATATGTAGGTCGTGGATTATCTTTAGAGCAATGTATGCAGTTAGAGCGTGATTTACAAGATATCTGGTTTGAGCAAGGGGACATGATTGAAGGTGTTCGTGCCTTACTGATTGATAAAGACAAGTAACCGAAATGGCAAACAGAAAATCTTGAATTGATGCAAATGTTTGAAAATTTATTGCCATCTTCACCACAGCAACGGCAGGTAAGTGTGAAAATTTAGTTTGATCTTAAGGGGATAAAAATCTTTCAGGTTGTTGAAGGATTTTTGATCAGAAAAATCATGCAGTAATTAAAGCAGATTACCATTAATGTTGAAATGTACCTTGATGGTCTGTCGCTATCAGGATTTAGTGGTTTGTGCTTTCAGCAAATAAAAAAACACGTAGGCCACTATAAAATATTTTTACTCTTCTAATTTTACTAGGGTTTGATAGTCATTCTATTTGTATTTTAGCAATCAGCTCAGCTTAATAAAAAGCTAAATTCACTTAAATGATTTTGTAAATAACCGTTTACATCGCGCTGAATTTGCCTCTTTTATAGATTAAATTTGTTCCAGATAGCGATGATTTTGCAAAGAGGAGGGTATTTAAGAACTGATATTTACGTGAAAAGTGTTTTTTATTGATTGGAAAAAAAGTTTAACATATATTTAATTATCTAATAAAAAGATTGATTTTTGCATGATAAAAAATGCCAATCTAATACTAATTGATTATGATTCTTATTTGTGAAAATTATTATATATAAAATACATATACTTAGCATTATTTAATATATAGAAATGCATCTAAATAAGATTAAAAGGTATACAAAAAGTAGGGAAATATGTAATTAAGTTTTACTAAATGGTTTATAAAATGATGTTTTTTGTCAATCAAATAAAATATAATGTGAACCAGTACACACTTTTTCGCTATTTGGGACTTCTGAATGATATTACAGCAATATAAAATTGTTTTTGGAGGAACAATGGGGGCAGGAAAATCTGCTGCTATCCAAGCATTATCTGATATTTCTGTAGTAACAACCGAAGCTGTCAATACCGATACAGAAGCACACCATAAATTTTTGACGACTGTCGGCATTGATTATGGGGAAATTAGTCTAGATGACGGTACAAAAATTGGTTTGTACGGGACACCTGGTCAAGATCGTTTTGACTTCATGTGGTCCATTGTTTGTAAAGGGGCAATAGGGACCGTGGTATTAATTGATCATAGTCAAACTGACCGTTTGAAAGATCTTGAATTTTATTTAAATGCTTTTGCAGATTATGGCTCAAATATTGTGGTGGGAATTACTCATTTAGATGAAGAGCATGAGCATAAGCTGAAAATTTACCGTGATTGGATGCAAATACATCAAAAACAATTTCCACTATTTGCGGTAGATGCACGTAAAAAAGATGATGTCTTGCTGATGATAGAAACGTTAATTGCAACACTAGAATTACAAGCAGAGCCAGTCATTTAATAGGTAGCTAAAAATGAATAATCCTCGTGAAATTCCGAAAGAGTTGATTGAATACGCAAATTCAGAATTACAGCATTTTTTAAATACTGTTGCTGGTATTGATTTTGTCATGCTATGTTCATCGGATGGCTTTGAACTTTGCTTAGCTTCGAAGAAAAATATAGAAAATAAAGGAAAAATAGCAGCGGTTAGTAGCTCTATTTTGGCGATGGTTTCTGCTTTTATTTCAGAAATCCAACTTGTGGGTTGTCAGACAATTACGCTTGATGCTGAAAATGGAAAAGTATTTTTAACGGCAGTTAATCACTCGAAATATCCAATGGTGATGGTTGCTGTAACCAGCACAGATATTTTGATTGGACAAATGTTGTATTACTACAAAGAATTAAGTGAAAAATTGGCAAGCCAACAATTGAGCATTGCCTCATAAAATGGATGCGGTTGAACTTTTTTTGTTTAGAGTGAAATGGCGTGCAGTCATGATCTCGATAGATGATTTTTTAGTGGGTTCATGAATGAAAAATGTATTAAATATTGCGATATTTGGTTTAAGTTTGAATTCATTAGATCAAATCAAAACACAGATATTGCTTTCTTTGCCTAAAAATATGAATGTGAATTGGGTAAATCTTGCTGAACAAGAAATTGATTTGTTACTCGTTAATGATGCCTTTTTTAACGCACCTGGTATTCAAAAACTTTTATCTCTTCAGAGTGTTGCTTATCTACGTTTGGTTAAAAAGGTAGAGAATGCAGGACGAATTGTAGGGGATCAGTTATTTTATCCTCTGCCTAATGCCGAATATTTACGTGATTGGTTATTCAAAAAAGTCATTCCACAGTCAGAGTTGATGCCATTTGAAATACCATCCATGGAAATGACACATACGCAGCTGACACCACTGACGGTTTTAAACCCTGAAATGACGACGGAACAAGTATTTAATGAAATCTTTATTCCACGCAATGGGTATATTCAGTTATTTGATGCACAAGGTTTTCTTGCATTGGTAGATACGCGTACAGAGCGTGTTTGGGTCAATCCGAATAAAACGATTCAATTTAATGAAACATTGAATCAAACCTATGCAACGGCACAAATTGTACAAGATACGATAAAAGACAAAGAAGTCTATGACTTAAGAGTGTGGTTATGGAAGGTTGTAAATTCCTCGCCATCAATGGATTTACCGAAGGTAGATCTTAATCAGAATTTTAAGCTTGATATTTGGCCACAGTTTGAAAAAGATTTGCAACGCCGTGACTTTTTAAAAATAGCTGCCTGTTTTTCACAGGGTGCTCATATTGCAGATGTAAAACAGGCTCTGAATTTAAGTAATGAAAAAGTATTGAATTTTGTAGCATGTGCTGTTTTACTGCAATTAGGTCGTTTTATTGATCAAAATGAAGTGAAGTATCATATAGATACAAAACAAGTAGAAACTGGTCAAATGAATAAACTACGTGGCTTTATTGGAAAGTTACGTAGAAAACTTGGTCTTTGATTTTTTCCGGGGTAACCCTATAACTAGAGGTAAAATAATATGGCGCGTATTAGTTTAGATGCGTTAACGGGTCTTGATGGTTTTGTTGCTGCTGCACTTGTTGATAGTGAGAGTGGTCTAGCACTTGCGACTCAAGGCGGTGGGGTAGACTTAGAATTAGCAGCAGCAGGTAATACTGAGGTTATTCGTTCTAAGCGTAAAGTTGCGAAGGCTTTACAATTAAATGACAACATTGAAGATATTTTAATTACTTTAGGTAAGCAGTATCACTTGATTCGTCCTTTGGATACGAATGAAGCGTTGTTCTTATATTTAGTTTTAGATCGTTCTAAATCAAACTTGGCAATGGCTCGTTATGAGTTAAAAGGTTTTGAAAAATCACTTGATTTTTCTTGATTTTCTAGAGTAATTAGCCATGCTAGTATATTTCGATATGCTGGCATTTTTTATGCGTTATAGGTTGGCACTGGTGAGTGTACTAAATACTGCTATCCCTACTTGGCATAGTAGGTTTTGTAGGCTGTTTGAAAGGTACTGACATGCAGTTTGACCAGTTCAGGTAGGCTTTGATAACCGCCAGCTAAAACAAACATTAGTGGAAATTGGTGCTTTTGGGCTAAACGAAATACGATTTCATCTCGTTTTTGAATAAGTTCCGTACTAAACCATGAAGAACCGCAAGGGTCATTTTGATGGCAGTCCATGCCTGCCTGAAAAATAATCAAATCAGCTTTCCACTCCAAAGCGAGGCTAAAAGCTTGGTGAATCGCTAGGATATACTGACTAAAATTTCCATTGGTTTTATGAATATGATAGGTTTCAGCTCGTTCATAAGTTGGACAGCCAAAAGCCAAACCATAGATACTATAATTAAAAAGATTGCTCAAGCGACGAGTAAATTCTGCTGTTCCATTGCCTCCATGTTGATCACAATCAATCACAAAGATACGTTTATCTGGGAATTGTTGAGCCACTAAAGCCAGTCCATTAAAGCTACAAAAAGAGCCCCCAAACTCATAAACGGCATGATGAAATCCTTGAGCAATATTAGCTGAGATTTGGTGTTCCCAAGCCAACTCTGCAGCCAGAATTTGACCTGCATTGATGTTATAAACTGCATCACGGAGTTGATGATTCCAAGGTTTAAACCCTTGTAGTGTTGCTAACTTTTCAGGCAGTCCTGTATCAAAGGCTTCTACATACTTAGGGTCATGGAGTTGCTTTAGTATGTCTGTAGAAATTTTCTTCGGTGTATGAAATTGCACTATGCCCAAATCATTTAGTGCTTCCGCCACAGCCGTCAATTTTTCCATACTATTGGTATGAGTGCGAGCGTAGTATTGAGGTGAGTAGCAGACATTTAACATAGTTTAGTTCTTCACTTGCGCAGTGGCGACATCAAGCAGTTGTTGTAATCGCGTGGTTCCAGGACTATATAAACCATTGTCAATTTGCTGTTGATAGTGGGTTGTAAAGGCTCTTGACCGATTTTCAGGAGACACTGCCAAAGTCGTGAGTCGTAAGAACCAAAACCCACTTACTTCTGTGTAGGGGATGACATAGCCTTTAAACTGTTGATTTTGAGTTTTGTTTTGAATGGCATCTCGATCATAATCGACCGAAAATAATGAGCCTGCTGGCAAACAAACACCATTCATTAGTATAGGTTTGAGACTAATACAAGAGTGATCATCTCCCATGTTCAGTTTTTCTAGTAAGAGGGGTTGCTGTTCCTCATCTACAAAGATATTGATTTCACCTTGTCTTAGTACTCGTCCATGGGCAATTTTAAGGAAGAAGTTTTCAGCCATTGGGCATGAGCCGACTTTGGGCTTTTCTGTTCGAGTCTTTAATTCGACTAAACCTGTGTTAGTTGAGGTTTGAGGTAAAATAATATCTGCAATCAGTTGGCATAAAATCTGACTTTCTTCTAATTGAGCTTGTGCTGCAATGTGTCTTAAATTTTTCTGTCTTTCAAAATGGTCATGTACCTGTGCTGAAAGAAATGTGGAATTTGGGCCAGCCAAATGTTGTTGTAAATTTTCATTGAGGTCTAAGTTATGCCAGTCTGAAATTAGATATTGAGACTGTTCAAGTAGTGCCTTCAACGCTTTGGTATCATATTGATCGAACAATTTTAAGTCGATGAAGTCTTGGCTTAAGCGTGGGCTGTTGATGTATTCAGCTAAAACACGTGTGGCTTGTGTATAACCGCAACCTCGACGTTCAGTCTGATGTGAGAAATGTTCATTTAACATTTCAGCCAGCTTCGTAGACAGAGGGAAAACATGTTGTTTAAAGAGTTGAATAATTTCGTGATCTGTCTCGCGCATCCTTGCCCCAAAAATAACTTTAAGATCTGATTTATTATACAGTTTTATCAAGAACTGATTTGAATATTTAACTAAAAAATCTTAATCAGTACTGTATTTGATGTTTTTAAAATGTTTGGTTTTTTCATTGTATTTTAGATATGAACGGATAATTCACTTAGCGGTGTTTGTTTGGAGCTGACGATGGGCACTATAGCGTTATGGTGTGTAGCAAACTCAGCCTTAAATGTTCTCAAAAATTGGCTGCTGAAGCATATATGCGCACTCAACTTGAGGATAGTTGGAACGATAATAATTTAGTCGCCCGCCTATTTTTATATCACAACGCCATTCAGATCATCATGTTTATCCAACACGTAGTTTTCAAACGCTGAAAAATTATGAAGATGTACCTCAACTTCCCGCAGGTTATGCCGCCATGCTTTTACCTGCCTTGATTCCGAAGTGGTGGTTTAAACTGATGGATCAGCGAGTAGTCGAACACTATGCAAGGATCTTAAGCAAAATAAATATTGATCCAAAAGCCAAAAAAGAATTCATCAGAAATTTACCACTTTACTGTCTAAATCATCCATTACATCAGAGCAAGTTAGGACTCAAGAGGATGTAGGATGAAACGTTATCAATGTTTGGTTTGTGGTTCATCTATGATGAACAATCAGGTTGGCCGCAAGAAGGTTTTGTAGCAGCTAGAGCGTGGCAGGATGTGCCTGAAAACTGGACTTGTCCTGACTGTGGGGGGCTAAAGCTGACTTTGATATGTTAGAAATCTAAGCAGTAAATACGCACCACATTATGATATGGGCGCTGTGATTCACTTTAGCCGTGCCCAAAATTCTTCTATGGGATGATTTTTCTATCAAACCATTCTATAACCATTCTTTCGCATGGTTGTTCTTCATTTCAAGACTGTTAATCTTTTCAAGCAGATTTATTACTCAAGGACTGAGTAGAAGTCATAAGCCATATTTTAAAGAAAGCCATGGTCATGGAGGAGTGTGGATTCCTTTAAAATATTGAGATGATTAAAAAATAACGATGTGAAATCGAATGTGTAGAACTCAATAACTTCGAAAATCGCAAACATATTTTCTTTAAAGGATTAGAACAAAGATGGTTAATCAACTTGTTTGTATAACACTAGACGAAATTTTGGCTTCACCACGACTTAAAGTTACCAAGATTGCCCCCTTTTTTTATTGCTATGCCCTATTTTTAGTGAGTGGTCTTTAGCACATTATTTACTGTAAAAATAATTTTTAGCTATGCAGGTTTTGATACATAGACTGCAACATTTATTTATATAGAATTTAAAACTAAGAATAGATAAATAATTGAACTTTAATAAATTTTATACAGATTAAATTTCTAAGAAATAAGTTCTGGCAAAAGTCAGAAGGGATACTTTTATCTTAAAAACGGTCAAGGAGGATACCATGCGTATCATGAAGTCTAAGCTGTGTTTATCTATCGGCACTAGCTTATTGTCGGTAGCAATAACAACAGCACATGCTGCATCTGCGAAAACGTATCAAACAGGGAAGACGATTGCGAACGATCCTTTTTTGAAAGCAGTAGTCAGTTCTGAGCATATGGAACCTGCGATTATTCATCCTGCGCAGAGCGTGGTAGCCCAGAAAAAAATTGAGGCATATAAACAAAAAACAGGGCGTACTCCTAATATTTTGATTTTCATTGTTGATGATATGGGGTGGGGGGATATCGGTGCGAATGGTGGGGGTGAAACGGTGGGTGCACCGACACCAAATATTGATAAACTGGCACAAGGGGGGTTGCGTTTTACCTCATTCTATGCACAACCACTGAGTACGCCTTCTCGCGCTGCAATGATGACAGGTCGTCTGCCAATACGTACAGGGTTGGTCCGTCCTATTTTGACAGGTGAAAAACTCAAAGCAAATCCGTGGGAGGGTGAAGTTACTGCAGCAGGTCTTCTCGACAAAGCGGGCTACCGCACGGGCATGGTGGGAAAATGGCATTTGGGTGAAATTGATGGAGCTTACCCACAGCAAAATGGTTATGACGAATACTTCGGTTTCTTGCAAGTGGTATCGAACTTAACCGAGATGACCGATGAACGTTTATATCCAAATTTAATCCACGACCCTGAGCGTTTAGAAGCAATGCGCACGATTCAGCCTCCTGAAATTACCAGTGGCGTCAAAGGCGGGGCGCTAAAGGTTGAACAGTCGATTAAAACCATTGATGACATCAGCAAAATGGATCAAAAATTTGCAGATTACTCCGACAGTTTTATCCGTCGTGCAGATAAAAAGAATGAGCCGTTTTATCTGATACATTCATTTTCACGATTACATAATGATAATTATCCCGCTCCGGGTTATGCAGGCAAGAGCCCTGCAAAATATCCCTATAAGGATGTGGTGATTGAGGTCGATGATATCGTTGGTCGTCTTATGAAGACGCTGAAAGATACAGGTCAGCTTGAAAACACAGTCGTGTTCTTTACCTCAGACAACGGAGCCAATGAAGATGTTTGGCCAGATTCTGGGTTTCATCCATGGAAAGGCGGTAAAGGCACCACATGGGAAGGTGGAATCCGCGTTCCCGGTATTGCCTACTGGCCGGGCATGATTAAAGCAGGTCGGGTCAGTGATGGTATTTTTGACATTCTTGACTTATTTAACACATCCGTTGCACTAGGTGGGCAAACAAATCAAATCCCGAAAGATCGTTACTTTGATGGTATCGACCAAACCAGTTTCCTGCTGGCTGATGACGGTGAGTCAAACCGTGAAACTTCATACTTCTATTCAGGCAATCAGTTCACATCACTGCGTTGGAATGAGTTTAAAGTACATTTCAAAGTGATGGATACTACTTCGCCACGTAAAAATATTGATAGTACTTTGTTGTCAGTCGCCAACCCAGCACCGTGGGCATACAACTTATACCTTGACCCCAAAGAGCAAATTCCAAGCCATCATGGGTTTGAATGGGGTTATCCACGTGCCCTGAATCTGGTGCGTTATCACATGAGCACCTTTCAGAAATATCCAGCCAAAGACATTGGTTTGGGTGTGCCTTAATTCAGTTTGAGCAAAGATTCTATTCACTAGAACAAAAAGCGATGCAATCACTCACAGTGACTGCTTTTCAGCGGAATGAAACGTAGTCACTGGCTTAAATTTTCACTAAAGGATTAGACATGAAATCGAATCAAAAGTATCTCATAACTGCAATATTGTCTGTATTGGCAAGTCAAGCCTATGCCGCAGGTTTAGAGCGTTCCCCACAACAAATTGATGCGCTTTTTGAACAGGGAACTTATGCAGAAGTAGGCTACACCCATATTTCACCTGATGTGACAGGTGACGATTCAAGCGGGCATTCTCTTTCTGACATGGCGGAAGATTATCAATCTCTGAATTATGCAGTAAAGACAGATTTAACCCCGAGTTTACGTTTAGCGGTCATTTATGACGAACCATTCGGCGCGAAAGTGAAGTTTGATGGGACAAATAACTTCATTGCAACAGACCGCCCAGCAGCAGATGCTAAAACCCGTGTCGATGTGCAATCGAAAAATATCACTGCATTATTGGGCTATAACCTGAATAAAAATGTCATGATTTATGCTGGACCTGCACTGCAAGAGATAGAAGCTAATGTACATTTACGTGGTTTAACCTATGCTGCCAATAGTGGTTATAACAACAGCTTTGATGATATGGCTATTGGTTGGGTGGCTGGTTTCAGCTATGCCAAGCCTGAAAAGGGCATTTTAGCCTCACTTACTTATCGTTCTGAAATTGAGCATAAGACAACAATTCAGGAAGATGTGCCATTGGCTGATAAATTGGGTATGGATTATTCACATTATAATCAAGGCAGTATTACTACCCCTGAGTCTGTCAATTTAAACATGCAAGCAGGACTGAATATGACCACTGCTGTGTTTGCAAAAGTACGCTATGTGCCGTGGAGTAACTTTGCCTATTATCCACCTATTTTAAAAGCATCGACCGTGGCTGCTTTGGGCAAAGGTTTACCTTTAGTGGATTATTCTGATGATCAAACAGCAGTTGAAATTGGGCTGGGGAAACGTTTGGCTCCGAAGCTTGCCATTGCGGTTTCTGGTTTATGGGATTCAGGCGCGGGTGATCCAGCTCCGACTTTAGGGCCTGTGGATGGATATTGGGGCGCGGGTTTGGCAGCAAAATATAACTTTAATGAAAAGCTCGCATTTAGTGTCGGTGGTCGTTATATGTGGTTTGGTGATGCCAAAGGTGAAACATCTGACCGTCGTATAGTGGGTGATTTTAAAGACAATACAGGTTATATCGTAGGCATGAAGCTGTCTTATTCTGCTAAATAAATTGACAGTGTAATAGTAAGTCGTTAGTTGTTTTAAAGAGAAAACCCCTACAGATTTTCTGTTCCTTGGAACAAAGTATTGTAGAGGTTTTCTCTTTAGCTTACCTTAAGTTGAATTAACGTCCAGCAGGCTGATTTTCAATCATACTTGCAACTTGGTCGACTTGGACAGACATACTCTTTTGACTTGGTGGGAAGTCTTTAAAGGTTTTCACAAACTCTCCAATCTGCTCTCCAGCTGGACCTAAAATCCAGCTTCTGTTTTCAGCCCATTCATCATAACCACGCGCCTCGGTGAAGCGTTCAAATGGATCCATTTTCAGGTTAATGATATATGGACTGGTCATTGCTTCTTGAGTAGAGCGGAACCAACCATCTTGTTTGGTGAATAGTAATTTCCAATCTCCATAACGCATGCCATGGAAAGTAGTTTCCGTAAAGTAATAGAAATCTTTACGTTTAGTTTTGCCTTGGTTTAATAAAAGATCACTTTGATCATAACCATCTAAATGAACTTTATAATTTTTCCCACCAATACGCTTACCTTTTAATAAATCCTCTTTCAGCGTTTTATCACCCACCCAAGACATTAGTGTTGGCATCCAGTCTTCCATGGTCATAAATTCGCCAGTTGATACATTGGCAGGAATGTGACCAGGCCATTTGACGACTAAAGGAACACGGAAGCCACCTTCCCATCCTCCTACACCTTTTTCACCATGGAATGGTTGGTTACCACCATCTGGCCACGAATTTGATGCTGCGCCATTATCGGTTGAGAACATCACAATGGTATCTCCGCTTACTTTTAAGTCATCAAGAAGCTTTAAAAGTTCACCGACACCATCATCCATTTCAGCAACACCATCGGCATAGACACCATAACCCGTTTTACCATCATATTTCTTATTTAAGTGGGTTTTATAGTGTGTTCGTGTCATGTTGTGCCAAACAAAAAACGGCTTATCTTGTTTAACTGCATCTGAGATAAAACGCTTAGATTGTACCAAGACTTCTTCATCAAGATTACGTTGGCGTTCTATACCAAATGGACCTAAATCTTCAATTTGTTGTTTACCATTACCCAAAGCTTTAGAGTGGATCACACCACGCATTTTTAAGCCTAATTTTTGTTGTGTTGCTTCATCTTTCGGATAGTCTTGTTGCTCACCATACTCACCCGCATTTAGGTGATAGAGAATTCCATAAAATTCATCGAAACCATGTACAGTGGGTAAGTGTTCATCTCGATCACCCAAGTGATTTTTACCAAATTGTCCTGTGACATAACCTTTGGCTTTCAGCATTTCGGCAATGGTTGGATCTTTAGATTTTAGTCCCTGTACTGCTCCTGGAAGTCCGACCGTACTCAAACCTGTACGCATTGGGTATTGCCCTGTAATGAAAGCAGCCCGACCAGCTGTAGAGGATGCCTGTGCATAATGATCCATGAAGGTCATGCCTTCTTTGGCAATACGATCAATATTAGGCGTGGTACCGCCCATCATGCCACGGTGGTAGGTGCTTAAATTCCACATCCCAACATCGTCGCCCCAAATGACTAAAATATTGGGTTGCTTTGCAAATGTGGTTGCAGACAACAACGCTCCACCAATTAAGGCAACAGAGCGTGCAATTAAACTCTTCCGCATGTTATTTCTCCTTGTTAGGATTGTTATGAAGCAATAGAGATTTTTTTTCACTCAGTCCGCCTTAACGAACTTAGCGATGTTTTTACGGTTGTTCTAAAAATAAAAATTTATAGTTATGTTAAAAGGATTTTTTTTAATGTGATTGCAAGCGTTTCGCAATATCATGTTTAGATGAAGTTGCGGTGTGAAAAAATTTTTTTAGACCTGAGCAGAGGTAATGTAAGCCTGCTTCACCATCAGGTGTTTTCAAAAAACGATCTTTGGGGCAGTCACCCCAACAATACTGCAAATATGGACATTTTGTACAATATTTAGGCAGTGATTTATACTTTGAAAAAGAAAACTGTTTTTGCTTTTCAGAAAAGACCAGATCACCTTGATGAAAGTCCTGAATATTTCCCAGTTTATATTCAGGATAGACAAAGTGGTCGCAGGAAAATAAGTCACCATTATGTTCTATAGCTAGCGCTTTACCACAAATTTGTCCTGATACACATTTTTGAGCACCATAGCCAAACATCATCGAAACGATATTTTCAAATTGATCGACAAAGACCTTACCAAAGTCTTTTTGTAACCATTCTCCCCATACCCGAGAAAGAAAGTAACCCCAATCATCGGCTGCAATCGACCAGTCTGTAACGACGGAATCAGCTGTCTCAGGTTGTGTTGCAGAACTGCCTAAAGTGGGTAAGTCATCTGGATTCCAATAACCCGGAGCTGTTTGCTGAAACTGTGCGCTTTCCATCCCAGGTATAAACTGGATCATACGAGGTTGGACTTGATCGCGGAGAAAACGATATACGTCGATTGGACGCTTTGCATTATCACGGTTGACCACACAGAGGGCATTGAAAGGAATTTGGTAGAGATGCAGAAGTTTCACTGCCTGCATGACTTTGCTATGGGTCGGCTTTCCACCTTTGTTATAACGATGTTTATCATGAAACTCGGCAGGGCCATCAATGGATAAACCGACTAAAAAATTATTCCGTTTGAGAAATGCGCACCAGTCTTCATCGAGTAAAGTGCCATTGGTTTGTAAGTCATTTTCGATACGTTGATTGGCTTTTTGATATTTTCGTTGTAGCTCAACTACTCGTTCAAAAAATTCCAAACCCATGAGAGTAGGCTCGCCCCCTTGCCAACTAAACACAACTTCATCTGCGGTTTGAGACTCGATGTATTGTTTAATGTGCAGTTCAAGAAGAGACTCTGTCATGCGGGGTGTTTTAGGTTGATGCAGCATGTCTTGCTTATGTAAATAGAAGCAATAACTACAGTCTAAATTACACTGCGCACCCGAAGGTTTGATCATGACATGATATCGGTAAATTTTTCCCATCAGTTGGGCCGTTTTAAGTGGCGGGGATTCATTTAGAGTTGGAATTCGCTGCATGGCGCTTAAGTCCCCTTATCATTTTTAGTTAAATATTGTTTTTATCTTAATCGTTTATACTCAATCAATACTTAAAGATGCAATGCATAGGCTTATGCAACATGGCACTTTATCGTTCAATATACTGAGTGAATTTTTTAATCATTCATGCTGAATAGTTATTTTACTTATTCTAATAGAGAATAAATGAAAAAGGCAATTCCATAAAACTATTATGTCTTTTATTTTTTAAAAATAAGTGTGGAATATATAGGTTTTTAACTTAATGAATGATAAGGCAACATAGTGTTGTACTCACTCAAGGGGTATCATAGCGCTAACAAAGCGTTGGAATAGATTATGAAAATCGTGGCAGATGAAAATCTCGCATTTACCGATTATTTTTTTGCTGAATTTGGTGAAGTCGAACAGAAAGCAGGGCGTACTTTGATCCATGCCGATGTTGTAGAGGCGAAGGCATTATTGGTTCGTTCTGTGACACAAGTTAACCCAGCTTTAATTGATAATACAGCGCTTGAATATGTCGGTAGTGCAACGATTGGCACAGACCATTTAGATATTGAAGCCCTTGAAAAACAGAATATCCACTGGGCAAATGCTGCGGGCTGTAATGCACAGGCGGTGGCTGAATATGTGATTACCGCTTTACTGCATTTGAACCCAGCTTTTATAGATGCTAATGAACGTTTTACTTTGGGGATTATTGGTCTAGGAAATGTAGGTTCTCGCTTAGCCTATATGGCCAAACTATTGGGTTGGAATGTGATCGGCTATGATCCTTTTGTACAGCAAGATGTGATTCAGCAGGTCGATTTAAACACGCTATTAAACACTGCCGATGCCATTTCATTGCATGTTCCACTCACGAAAGCAGGGCAGCATCCGACACATCATTTAATTAATACGGATGCTTTAGCTGCAATGAAGCCTACAGCGATCCTAATCAACTCTGCGCGTGGATCTGTTGTTGAAGAGCAAGCTTTATTGGCAGACATCGAAAAAACACAGCGTAAAGTGGTATTAGATGTCTTTGAGCATGAGCCAGTGATTTCTGAGCAGGTACTAAATGCTGTGAGTCTAGTGACACCACACATTGCAGGTTATAGCTTAGAAGGTAAAGCGCGTGGTACACAAATGATCTATGACGCCTTTTGTAAAACCTTTCAGTTTGAAGCACATAAAAGTTTCGAGTCGCAGTTGCCTGTGTGTGCTCAGTATTTTGAAAGGCAAGATTTGAAATCTACACTTCAACAGCATTTAAATGAAATCTATCCAATTTTACGAGATGACCACGCTTTACGTGCTTGTTTAAAAGAGGGAATGATTGACCAGAAAGCCTTTGACCATTTAAGAAAGACTTATCCATTACGCCGTGAATGGGCTGCACATGGGGGGCCAAAGGCATGAGTCAGGACGTGATCCATTATCAGCCAACTTGTGATTTAAAAGCCATGCGTGCTCGCGCACAAATGTACAGCCAAATTCGTCAGTTTTTTGCTGAACGAGAAGTACTTGAAGTTGAAACACCGATTTTATCTCAGGCTGGTGTGACGGATGTACATTTGGCTTCCATTCAAGCGCAGCGCCATGTACAAGGCTCGCAGCAAACGCATTATTTACAAACCTCCCCTGAGTTTGCGATGAAGCGCTTACTCGCCAGTGGCAGTGGGCCGATTTATCAAGTCTGTAAGGTTTTCCGTGATGATGAACATGGACGAAAACACAATAGTGAATTTACCATGTTGGAATGGTACAGACCGAATTTTAGTTTGAAGGATTTGATGTTTGAAGTGACCGATTTATTGAATGTCACATTAAAGCAGCGTTTTGGTGAAGTTCGTCCAACCATTTTAAGCTATAAACATGCATTTATGGATCGTTTGGATTTGAACCCACTGCTAGCTAGTTTGAAAGAGCTAAAAGACTGCTGCAATCGCGTGGGTTTAAATTTGGACTTGGGTGATGACCGATTGGGTTATATTGATTTACTCTTTTCGCATTTTGTAGAGCCAAGCTTAGGTTTTGATACCCCAGTATTTTTAACTGACTTTCCGCCAGAACTTGCTTCACTTGCCAAAACCAAAACAGATGAAGACGGTGAGCTAGTTGCAGCACGTTTTGAGTTGTACATCGAGGGTTTAGAGCTCGCCAATGCTTATGATGAGTTGATTGATGCTGACGTGTTACGTTCACGCTTTGCAGCTGATAACGCAGAACGGGAAAAGTTAGGTTTACATGTGATGCCGATTGATGAATTTTTATTGGCTGCTTTGCCTCAAATGACCGCATGTGCAGGTATTGCTTTAGGTGTGGATCGTTTGTTAATGGTTGCAACTGAACAGATGCGGTTAGAGAAGGTGATTACATTTCCTGCGGTTATCTCTTAAGTGAAGTGAAAATAAAGCGCCAAATAGGGCGCTTTATTTTTTTGTTTATGAAGATTCAACTGTATTGAGTTTTCAGCACGCCAATGGCATGTATGCGACGTTCAATCAGCATTTCACCAATATCAGGGCCTTGGATATCTGCAGGCAGATCTTGAGCTTTAATATTTCGCACAACCTCCATCGCTTTTAAAACATATTGAGACTGCGGGTATTCACGATCTTCAAGTCCTAAACGACCACGCGAGTCGCATTCACAGGCCTGCACAAAGGCTTCAACCCGTTCAGGACGACGCAATACATCTAAGCGTTGCAGTAAGCGCCATAAAGTCCCTGGTTTTAAGGTGAGGGCTTGATGACATTTTAAATGTTCTTTGCAGACCGTAATTGCAAGTTGTTTCATCTGTGTTGGGACTTTTAGACGCTCGCACACTTCAGTCACAGGTTTAACCCCACGTTCTTCATGCATGATATGACGTGGTAATTCATCCACAGGTGTTAAGGCTTTACCTAAGTCATGTACGAGAACAGCAAAACGAACATCTAGTGCATAGTTGGCGCGGCACGCCTGTTGTAATGACATCATGGTGTGGATGCCACAGTCAATTTCAGGGTGATATTCAGGGCGCTGCGGAATACCGTAAAGTGCCTCGATTTCTGGAAAAAGTACTTTTAAAGCACCACAGCGACGTAGCACTTCAAAGTATTCATCAGCATGATCTTCCATTAGGGCGCGGGAGGTTTCTTTCCAAACGCGTTCAGGTGTCAGCGCCTCAAGTTCGCCCGAGTTTGCGAGTTGTTGCATCAGTGCCAACGTTTCCTCAGCCACTGTAAATCCTAGGGTTTTATAACGTGCCGCAAATCGAGCAATACGTAGGACGCGCAGTGGGTCTTCTACAAAAGCATCGGAAACATGCCGTAAAACACGTCGTTCTAGGTCTCGCTGACCGCCATAGGGGTCATATAGTGTGCCGTCATCATCCATAGCGATGGCATTAATGGTAAGGTCGCGTCGAATTAAATCTTGTTCTAGGGTGACGGAACTATCGGTATAAAACTCAAAGCCATGATATCCCTGTCCTGACTTACGTTCAGTACGTGCAAGTGCATATTCATCTTTGGTTTCAGGATGTAAAAAAACAGGAAAATCTTTACCTACAGGTTGGAAACCTTGGGCAAGCAGTTGTTCAGGCGTTGCACCGACAACTACATAATCTTTTTCGTGATAGGGATGACCCAGAAGCTGATCTCGGACCGCACCGCCTACTAAATAAACTTGCATGAAAAAACCTCTATTCTTGCAGCCATCATGCTACAGAATAGAGGTTTTCTCAAGTCACAAGACGAGACTATCTCAACAAGTGATTAGATAGCGTTTTTCTCAGCTTCTTGAACTTCGGCTACAGTCAGCGCTGTCATGTTGACCAAACGACGTGTTGTTGCTGTCGGCGTCAAAATATGAACTGGCTTAGCTGCACCTAATAGGATAGGACCAATAGTAACATTATTGCCTGAAGTTGCTTTTAACAGGTTAAATGAAATGTTGGCTGCATCCAAGTTCGGCATGATCAGTAGGTTCGCAGAACCTTTGAAGCGTGAGTTTGAGTATGCAAAGCTACGGATGTTTTCATCCAATGCTGCGTCTGCATGCATTTCACCTTCAACTTCAAGTTCTGGCGCAATTTGCGTTAAAATTTCAAACACTTTACGCATTTTTTGTGCGCTTGCATCAGTTTGATCTGAACCGAAGCTTGAGTGAGAAAGTAGCGCAACACGTGGTGTCATGCCAAAACGGCGCACTTCTTCAGCAGCTAAAATAGTCATTTCAGCCAGCTGTTCAGCCGTTGGATTACGATTGATGTAAGTGTCAGCAATGAACAGGTTACGGTCTTCAAGCATTAAAGCATTCAGCGTAAAGAAAGAGTTGTGACCTTCTTTTTTACCAATGATGTTTTTAACGAAATCTAAGTGAATGTCGTAGCTTGAATATGTACCACATAACATACCGTCTGCTTTACCATGTTTCACCAACATCGACGCGATCAACGTTGAACGACGACGTGCTTCACGTTGCGCATATTCAGGTGTTACACCTTTACGCTGCATGAGTGTGTAGTAGTCGTCTGCAAACAGTTCGTAGTCAGGATTTTTTTCTTGATCCACAATCGTGATGTTCACACCATGTTCAAGACGTAAGCCTAACTTTTTGATGTTCGCTTCAATAACTGCCGTACGACCGACTAAAATTGGTTTTGCAAGATCTTCATCAACCGCAATTTGTACTGCACGAAGTACACGTAGGTCTTCACCTTCTGCATAAGCAATACGTTTTGGGTCAGATTTTGCCTGAGCAAAAATAGGCTTCATCATGAACGCAGAGTTGTAAACAAACTCAGACAAACGTTGACGGTAAGCAGAGAAGTCTTGAATTGGGCGATCAGCCACACCAGAGTCCATTGCTGCTTGTGCAACAGCTGGTGCAATTTCCAAAATCAGACGTTGATCGAGTGGACGTGGAATAAGGTAGTCACGACCAAATGATGCTGATTTTTCACCATAAGATGCCGCATCTGCTTCAATGTGTGCCATACGCGCAATCGCATATACACACGCGATTTTCATCTCTTCATTAATCGTCGTTGCACCTACATCAAGGGCACCACGGAAAATGTAAGGGAAGCAAAGTGCGTTATTTACTTGGTTTGGATAGTCTGAACGACCTGTTGCCATGATGACATCATCACGAACTTCGTGAGCATGTTCAGGTAGAATTTCTGGATCTGGGTTTGCAAGTGCAAAGATAATTGGATCTTTTGCCATGAGCTTAACCATTTCTTTGGTTAAGATACCTGCAGCAGATAACCCAAGGAACATGTCTGCGTCTGCGATCACGTCAGCCAGTTGAGTGCCGTCGATGTCTTGTACATAACGCTTTTTAGACTCGTCTAAGCCTTCACGCTTAGTGGTAAGCAGACCGCGAGAGTCAGCTACAATAATATTTTCTTTCTTCGCACCAATTGCACAAAGAAGATCTAAACAAGACAATGCAGCAGCGCCTGCGCCTGAAGCAACGATCTTGATTTCCTCAATTTTTTTGCCATTTAACTGTAAAGCGTTCAGCAAAGCAGAACCAACAATAATAGAAGTACCATGTTGGTCGTCGTGGAACACAGGAATGTTCATGCGTTCACGTAGTTTTTGCTCGATATAGAAACACTCTGGCGCCTTGATATCTTCAAGGTTAATACCGCCAAAAGTCGGTTCTAATGCAGCAACAATGTCCACGATTTTGTCAGGATCATTTTCTGCAATTTCGATGTCAAAAACGTCAACACCAGCAAATTTCTTAAACAGTACGCCTTTACCTTCCATAACAGGTTTAGACGCTAAAGGACCAATGTTGCCTAGGCCAAGTACGGCTGTACCGTTACTGACCACAGCAACTAAGTTACCACGCGCTGTGTAAAGCGCAGCAGTAGACGGGTCGCGTTCAATCTCTAAACATGGTGCAGCAACACCTGGTGAATAAGCTAAAGCTAAGTCACGTTGGTTGACCAGCTGCTTGCTTGGTGTAACGCTGATTTTCCCTGGAGTTGGAAATTCGTGATAATACAAAGCTTGCTGTTTTAATGATTGATCGTCCATCTGAATCTCTTTGTAGCGTGGGTTAGCCAGCGGAGCTGGTGGTTTTTTAGTAGACAAGACCGAATATACCATTAGTTGCTGGCATATCCCAGTGATAGCTGATGCTTTTTAAGTCAAACTTAGAGCTAAAACCACCTGATTTATATTAAGTATGTATAAGCGGGCAGTTCGAGGTTATCTTTGAGATACTGAGTTGCGTCACGCTGGGCAAGTGGTTTGGAAAATAAGTAACCTTGAGCGATATCGCATTCAAGGTTTTGTAAGTAGTTTAGTTGCTGCTCAGTTTCGATACCTTCAGCGACGACAGTCATGCCCATGGCTTTCCCCATTGCAATCATGGCACTGACAATCGCTTCTTGTTTGCTGTGCCCAATTTTTGAAATAAATGTGCGATCAATTTTTAAAGTGTCGATTGGGAAGTCAGTCAGATAGGACAGGGATGAATAGCCAGTACCGAAATCATCCAAAGAAATGTGGATGCCACGTGATTTGATGGTCTCAAGTAAATTTTTAACTTCAACAGAGTTTTCTACTAAGGTGGATTCGGTTATTTCTAACTCTAGGCTACTGCCTTTGATTCCATAAAGGTGAAGCGCTTCATCCAAATCTTTGAGAAGTTGACCACGTTGTAACTGTTGTGCAACCACATTGACAGAGACACAAATGTCCTCGAAACCAAGTTTATTCCATTCTTGAATCTGTTTTGCGGTTTGTAGGATGACAATGCGCCCAATATCCGAAATCAGACTGGTTTTTTCCGCCATAGGAATGAACAGTCCAGGGGGAACTATACCTTTGGATGGATGATTCCAACGTACTAGCGCTTCAAAACCATAAATTTTTTGATCGTGAAAATTGATTTTTGGTTGATAATAGACTACCAACTCATTGTTTTGTATTGCCAGCCTTAAATCACGTTCTAAATAAATCCCTTCTTCTAAAGCAACTGTATTACTCAAAGTATAAAACTTGGTTGTATTGCCACCAAGGCGTTTTGCCTCGGTCAATGCTTGTTCTGCACAGTTATTTAAGTAGTCAAGTTGGCGACCGTGTTCAGGGTATTGAGAAATTCCCATTGAAAGCGTAATGATATGTTCTTGACCAAAGATGTCAAAAGGTAAGCTAAACGCTTTATGAATTCGCTCAATATGCTGTTGAATAGATGGCCGAATATGTGAAATTTCATAGACAATAGCAAAATCATCGCCGTTTAAGTGAGCAACAACTAGAGCTTCTGCATTGGTTAAACGAAGGCGTTGCGCAACTTGACGGAGTAATTCATCTCCACCATTGTTGCTTAAAAACTCATTCAATGGTCGGAAACGGTCAATATTGAGACGAATAATTGCCAGTTGTTTAATACTGTCTTTTTGAGAGACAAGATACTGATGCAGTTGATAGTTATAATAAAAACGGTTAGGTAAGTCCGTTAATGTGTCGTAGTTTTCTAAATAAGAAAGGCGTTGTTCTTGCAGTTTACGCTCAGTTAAATCAGACACAATCCCAATATAATGGGTCACACGATCTTGATCATCAGTGATGGCATTTAGATGCATCCAAATACACAGTTCTTTGCCTGAAAGAAACTTTTCGTCTAGTTCACCATCGTATTCACCTTTTTTCAAAAGCTGAGCAATGATTTGGTTGTGAGTGGTGCGTTGATGTGACCTATAGTTGGCCACAATATCAAATAGATGTTTACCATTTATGTGCGCGGCATTAAACCCAGTGAGACGCTCAAAGAATGGGTTTACGTCGATATAACGCAGGTCTTCATCAAGAATGAAAATACCTTGTTCTGCTTGTTCAAGTACGCTTGCTGCGAGTCGTAAACGTTCCTGATTACTTTTTTCATGTTGAATATCACGTCGAATACCCACCATTTGTAAAGGCTTTTGTGTCATAGGATCTCGGGAAATGACACGACCAGTGTCATGTACCCAATACCATTTCCCATTGTTATGTTGCACACGGTAAGTGGCTTCATAACGATCTGAATGACCCCGTAAATGACTTTTCATAGACGACTTAAATAATGTAATGTCATCTGGATGAATCAAAAACTGTAGTTGGTTTTGATGTTCTGTGGAGTTTTTAACGACTTTTTCTTGTTTGTGATTGGTTAGTGAAATCGAACGATCTTTAATATTCCAATCCCAAGGGCGAATACCTGCGATTTTATGTGCAAGAGAAAGGTTTTCTTGTTTGTTTTTTAAATCTTTATTGATTTCATTTATGTCAAAAGTACGTTCACGTACTTTTTGTTCCAGTAACTGATTATTCAGTTGCAGTTGTTGCTCTATTTCCTTGGATTTATTCACTTCAGTTTGTAATTGTTTACAAAGATCATCGGTCCATGCCACTTGCATTTCAGCTTCTTTTTTCAGTTCGCGGTTTTTAATAGAGAGGCGCGAGGAATGCTGATTGATACGATTTGTTGCATTGGCACAGAGTAATATCACAATCAAAATAAAATTGACGGTAAGGTGAAAAATATTGTGATTGTTATCAAAGTAAATGAATTGAGAGAAGATATAGGGCGTAATTGATGGAATAAAGACTAGACAGAAATAATTAATTCGCTGGGTTAAATAGGTTAGGCAGACTGTTTGTGTAACAATGACCAAAAGTGCAGATAAAACCAATGCGTCAACAAAACTAAAATCACCTGATTGTTGGGGTAGATAATAATAAATACATACAACACCAGTCGCAACTAGACAGCCGACGGTTAAGCAAACACCTTGAATCCAACGATGTGCAGGATGAGTTGAATAGTTACTTGGCTTGAAATAGACTGTGCTAATCACCCATAAAATACTCAAAATAAACTCAGAAATGAAAAACCAAAGGTTAAAATAAAAAGAATCTTGAGAAAAATTATAGTGATATGTACAGAAAATATAAAAATTAAGAATCAGTAAGCTACTAATAAGAAAACGAATATGGCTAATGGAGTGCGATATCTGCGCAGTCTGCAAGTGCCGATCAAGATTTTCTGTAGAAATATCTGGCATGAATCGCGAAACCTTATTTTTTTTATGACCTAAAAATGTTCAGTTGTGAGTTTTTCAAGTTAAAAAACACAGTACAAAAATAAACTCAAGTTATGTTTTGATATAAGTCAAGGGTAATATTGTTGTACATAATAAGCAATATATTAACAGAACTAAAGGATGACTCAACCGTTTATGTGATTTAAATCACTAAATTTGTAATTTAGAATCGCTAAAGCGACAACTGGCGCAGTCTCTGTACGTAACACCCGTTCGCCTATACACCAGTTTATAAATCCGTGGTCATTGGCTGTCGTAATTTCAGCCTCACTTAAACCACCTTCAGGGCCAATCAGTAACGCAATGTTCGGGGTCGCTTCTGCCAAAACGTCGAGTTCTTCTTTGTTTGGTGCAAGCACAAGTCGAGTTGTTGGTAACTCTGTCGCGAGCCATTTTTCTAAGCCGACCGGAGCATGAATAGTGGGAACAAGGTTCATGCCACATTGTTCACAAGCCGCTATGGCAATACCTTGCCAATGATCAATCTTCTTTTGGTCACGATCATATTTCAAACGCATTTCGCAACGTTCAGATGTTAAGAGTTGAATCTCCGAAACGCCCAATTCAACCGCTTTTTGAATGACATAGTCCATACGGTCACCTTTACTCATGACTTGACCGAGTAAAGTTTTGAACGCAGGTGTGCGATTGGTTGGGTTGAAAGCAGTGACCTGAACTGAGGCTGACTTTTTGGCAACGTCACTTAAGGTCACTTCATACTCGCCACCTTGTCCATTAAATAAGGTAGCCGTTTCACCGACTTGAGCGCGTAAAACTTTGACCCAATGATGAAACACCGTTTCAGTCAGTTCGACAGTGTGATCAACATTGAGTTCTGCTTCCATAAAAAAACGAGGCATTCGGTTTTACTCTCAAATAGGGTGAATCTGGTTTAAATCCTTATGCTAAACCGAGGTCTAGTACAAGTTGACGGGTAGGATCAGTGGTGTTCATGGTGTAGAAATGCAAACTTGGTGCACCACCAGCAATTAAGCGTTCACATAGTTTTACAACCACTTCATGACCAAATGCTTTAATGCTTGCGGTATCGTCACCATAGGTTGCCAGTTGCTTGCGAATCCAACGTGGAATCTCAGCGCCTGTACCATCTGCAAAGCGAATTAAGTTGCTGGCATTGATAATTGGCATAATGCCTGGTGCTACAGGAATATTCACCCCTTCTTTTTGAATGCGATCTACAAAGTAGAAGTAGGCATCTGGATTAAAGAAGAACTGAGTCAGTGCGGCATTCGCACCAGCATTGGCTTTGTCGCAAAAGCGTTGAATGTCTTGGTCAAAGCTATCTGCTTGAGGGTGCATTTCAGGATACGCAGCAACCTCAATTTTGAAATGATCGCCCGAATGTTCACGAATAAAGCGAACCAAATCCGTAGCATAAGGCAATTCGCCTAGGCCAACTTGACCTGAAGGCAAGTCACCGCGCAACGCGACAATACGGTCAATACCTTGATCTTTATAAATGTCGAGTAACTCAGCAATACGTGCTTTGTCATCACCAATACAAGACAGGTGAGGGGCAACAGGTGTGCCTTTACCATTAAATTCTGCAATCGCTGCTAAGGTACGTTCACGAGTTGAACCGCCTGCACCATAAGTAATTGAGAAAAACTCTGGATTTAAGAGTTGTAGTTCTTGATGTACGACTTTGAGCTTCTCTGCGCCCGCATCCGTTTTGGTCGGGAAAAACTCAAAAGAAATAGGAATGTGTTTCGACATGTTCAAATCCTTTTTATAAATGCTTTTTATTTAGACCTCTTCCTAGCCCACTCTTGCGCGTAGCTTTAAAGCAGTGCTTAAAACTCGCTTTACAGGAGAAGGCTAGGATGAGGGGAAATATAAAACTTAGTATTTATAAGCGTCTGATTTGAATGGGCCTTCAACTTGAACACCTAAGTAATCTGCTTGTACTTGAGTCAAAGTTGTTAACACACCGCCAAAACCTGCAACCATTGCCGCAGCAACTTCTTCATCTAATTTCTTAGGAAGGAGTTCTACACGGATTGCTGCTTGTTTTTGATCTTCTGCAAGATCCGCAAATTTTTCCGCGAATAAGTGCATTTGACCTAAGACTTGGTTGGCAAAAGAACCATCCATAACACGTGATGGGTGACCTGTTGCATTACCCAAGTTCACAAGACGACCTTCAGAAAGTAGGATTAAGTAGTCGCTGTCATTTTCAGAACGATACACTTGGTGTACTTGTGGCTTCACTTCAACCCACTTGTAACCACGTAAGTAGTTGGTGTCGATTTCAGTGTCAAAGTGACCGATGTTACACACCACTGCGCCTGCTTTTAATGTATCTAACATTGCAGCATCACATACGTGGTAGTTACCCGTTGTCGTTACGATCAAGTCAGTATTTTGAAGAAGGTCAAGGTTGATGTCTTCTTTTTTACCAGTTTGAACGCCGTTTTTGTACGGAGCAACAACCTCAAAGCCATCCATGCATGCTTGCATTGCACAGATTGGATCAACTTCAGTTACACGTACAATCATGCCTTCTTGACGAAGAGATTGAGCAGAACCTTTACCTACGTCACCGTAACCGATGACAAGTGCACGACGGCCAGATAAAAGCATATCTGTACCACGTTTGATCGCATCGTTTAGTGAGTGGCGGCAACCGTATTTGTTGTCGTTTTTAGATTTCGTTACTGAATCGTTGACGTTGATCGCAGGAACTTTAAGAGAACCGTCTTTCCACATTTCAAGTAGACGTTGAACACCTGTGGTGGTTTCTTCAGTAATACCGTGAATTTTAGCCAATACATTTGGGTATTTTTCATGAACAAGCGCAGTTAAGTCACCGCCATCATCCAAAATCATGTTGGCATCCCAAGGCGTACCATTCACATTGATTTGTTGTTCTAAACACCATACATATTCTTCTTCAGTTTCGCCTTTCCAAGCAAATACTGGGACACCAGAAGCCGCAATTGCCGCAGCAGCATGGTCTTGAGTAGAGAAGATGTTACAAGATGTCCAACGAACTTCTGCACCTAATTCAACTAGGGTTTCAATAAGAACCGCAGTTTGAATGGTCATGTGGATACAACCAAGGATTTTTGCGCCAGCAAGTGGTTTTGCAGCAGCATAACGCTTACGTAGACCCATAAGTGCTGGCATTTCTGCTTCAGCAAGTTTGATTTCTTTACGGCCGTAGTCAGCAAGTGAAATATCAGCAACTTTGTAATCTGTAAATGAAGCAGTAACCGCGTTCATCACGATCTCCTAATATAAAAAATTGATCATTCAGTTCGCGGATGCCGTTGTTGATTCAAAAAGGATTTGAACCGGATCGTCGAGCCTAGCGATTTCACATTTATGTACCTGTGAAAAAGTCGCAGCATCCCTCGACTAGCGAAGTATTGTACTTGGATTCTAAAAGTGTTCCAAGTTTTAAAAGATAATATTATTGGCTTTTGCCTATTTGTTCTTTTAATTGATCAAATGCCTTCCAACCTTGTTTGGTAAGGTTAAAGAGTTTTCCATCATATTCATCTTGAATGAGTCCCAATGTTACAAGTTCACGTAGAGTGCTTTTCCATGTAGCAATTTTTCTAGGTGTATCCAAATTCAATTTTAAATCGCCCGCGTATAAATTTGTGCAATCAATACCCGAAATAAATTGAATTTCACTTTCTGTTTCTCCAGCACTTATTATGAGTTGAACCATTTCATCACTAGGTTCAATGGAACGATTATTTGGGGGTGGTACTTCGCTTTCAAATGTTGAGTTATCTAAAAGATTATGAATATATTCGTTATTTTGTAATTGTAGTGTTATATGATCTTTAATTTTTTGTTTAAAAGTTAGTAGATCATTATAAAATTCTAATATACCATTCGGCATCCATTCCCGAATTTGTACTTGTAGTTTTTGATATTGATCAGTAATTTTACTTGGTGGTATTGGTCTGTCACAAATATAAATGGAGGTTAGTTTCTGAGATGCGATATGTCTTGAAATTTCTTCGACAGTACCACTCACATATTCGCCAGTTTCAGTGCCTAAGCGAGTCCAAAATATTCCCAATAAAATATCTGAATCTTCTAAAATTCGTTTATTGATAATTTCTTGCGGTCTACCACTCATTTCAGGTGCAATATGTGTTTCCCAGCCAACAGGATTTAGCATTACACCAAATTGTTTTGAGTGAATCGCATTCCACTCATAAATTGCATCACGTACTAGTTGTCTTTCTTCTAATACATCACTTGGGGATGCGATCATTACATTTAAAATTGTAGCTTGATATGCCATTTCTAATTTTCTGAAATTTGATTATTTACAGTTAATATATCTGAAATTTATACGGTTTCGATGGTTTGATGTAATTATTTAATTTCGAGTTCATGTCATTTTGTTTATTATCAACATAATCTCTTTTTTGAATTGTGTTATGGCCGTGAATATCCCTGAATCCTTAATGAACCTTGAAGCCAATGGCGGTATCTATGCAGTATGGATGATGCTACAACATTTAGGTATAGATGCAGAGATTGAACAATTGATTGATGTCTGTGCTTATGATGCAACGTTTGGCACCACAACGATAGGCTTGGCTGTAGGCTTAAAAAAGTTTGGTTTCAATGTGCATTTCTATACCGATGAAGACCCTGATCTTCAAGAACAAGAAAAACTGAGTTATGCCGAAGCTGAACAGTTAAAGTTACCTATTTCGCCTGCAATCAATTATCAACACATTCAGCAGGCGTTTGAACAGAATAACTTTATTATTGTGTATTACGATACTTTAGAAGGCGTCGGAAACCATTCACTGGTTTATTCTATAGATGAACAAGAAATCTGTTTCTTTGACAGTTTTGAGGCGATGCCAGCATCTGTATTTGAACAACAACGAAAAGCCGAAGGCATTTGTCGTCAGGTGATCATGATCGAGAATGCAAACTTTGAGACTCATGCAGAACATTAAACCTTAAAAAAGAAGATTAAAATGAAAAAAATAATAGGGTTATTCGTATTTATGTCTATGCACGTGAGTGCGAATGACAGTACGGGTTTTGTTGCAACAGGCGGTGTGCAATATCTTAAAAATAAAGATATTCAAATGTATAGTGAAAACTTATTTATCAGTAAAAAGCGAATCACTGTCGATTATGAGTTTAAAAATTTAAGTAAGCATTTGGTAAACGAGACTATTTTATTTCCCTTACCGAAAGTTCAAAATTACATGGACTATGATTATGCTGATGCCACAGGTTTAATTGATAGTTTTAAAATTCAAGTTAATGGTCAGCGTATACAGCCTCAGGTGCATGTACGGGCTTTTTTACCGAGTAATGAACAAGAATATGTTCATGATGGAGACTTTCAAGCCGATGTAACGAATGAGCTTATGGCTTGCAGTCTTACGCAGCAAGAGTTGATCCAGCCGTGGAAAGGTGAAAATGCCGATATAAGTACTTCTATTCAGCAAAAAATTCAAACTTGTAAAAATCCAAGAGTGCAAAAACTATTAAAAATTCAAGATGAAGATCTCATTCGCTGGCAGTCTCAGGTTATTTATAGTTGGAAACAAAATTTTAAAGCGAACAGCATGACCCGTATTCAGCATGAATATGCACCATTGGTCGGTGGTTCGGTTTCTTTATATCCTGAAGAGGATGAAAAGACTTATTGTATGGATCAAAGCTTCAAAGCAGGTTTGAAAAAAGCCAAATCACAATATGCACCTTATCAGGCGTTGGGTTATATCTTGAAAACGGGCGCAAATTGGGCGAAACCGATTCAAAATTTTAAACTGACGATTGAGCGTGATCCCAATGAGTTGGTTTCATTTTGTTGGAATGGTCAGGTGAAAAAGATCAGTTCGACACAATTTCAAATGACAGAAAAGAATTTTGTGCCTAAGCAGGATTTAGATATTATTTTTGTGCGTAAGTTTTAAGTAGTAAAAAGCCCATCAAAGGATGGGCTTTTGCTTTTATTCTTGCTCTGCGGCATCCGCCTTGTCATGCCAGTATTTGGCTTTTTCCTCATCCGCATCAATACCTAGTGCATTTTCATAAATGAAAGCCAAATCACGCATGGCTTGAGCTTCACCCAGTTCCGCTGCTTGTTGTACCAGCTCAATTGACTTAGTGACATCTTTTTCAACCACATCGCCCCGACGGTAAAAACTAGCCAACTCTAATATTGCAGTAGGGTGTTTCAGTTCAGCAGCTTGTTTTAACCAGTGATGTGCATGTCCAAAGTAGGTTTCTGCTTCGCTTGGGTCTTCTTCACGAAGTTCTTTGGCATAAAAAGCATAACCTTCACCGAGCCAATACATGGCTTCCACATGACCCAATGTTGCTGCTTTGAGCGCCCATTCTTCTGCAAGGGTAATGTCATCTTCATTTTCACTTTGCATATACAGTTCAGCAAGTTCAAATTGAGCGTCACTATTACCTGTTGTTGCAAGGTTGACCAATTCAGCAGGAATTTTAGGAGATTTAGGCATACAGATAACCAAAGATTGAAACTGTGGATAGCCTAATGCTTTCAAGTGAAAAAGCCAATCCGAAGATTGGCTTTTAGGCTTAGATTAGGTGCAAAGTTAGACTGGATATAAATATGAGTAAAACTGAAACAGCGATATTCCTAATTTTTTGCTCAAAATAACTCAAGCAAAGTCCAACAAACAACGCCGCGAAGCTAATCACGCCAACCCAATAACTGATTTCAGTGCTCCAATGTCCTTGCGTTAAGCAAATGAACAAAGAAACAATGAGGAGTAACCAACCTACAGTAGTTGCTAAGCGGGTTTGCTGAAGTGTCAGTTCTTTGCTAAAGATTTGCTTTTGATGCTTAGACATACTGCTGGCAAGAGCAAAAAAACCTAGGGTTGCTAGAGCCCATATCATTAGAAACCAAATCATGCTTCGGCCTCCTGAACAGGTGCTTTCACTTTTTTATTCGGCAAACCTTGATGCTTTTTAACTTTGTCATAAGCGAAATAGAAGATCACTGCCATTATCCACATGGCTAGGTCAACCGATGCAATCATCCACTGACCCTGCGCAATGCTGTTCCACAAAGCCTGACCACCTGTCATCAAGTTGACCACTGGTAACAGTGCGAAAGCGAGTGTTGCCAATAACAGTAAGTCTAACCATGCTTGGCGGTGGGTACGGAAAATGGCATAAATTAATGTGAGTAACCATACGGTAAAGAAGCTACGGATCTCCCAGTTTAGACGCATTTCTACATCTGCTGGAATGAAACGGTTGGCATAAAAATATGCTGCGCAGGCCAAAGGTAAACCAATAATGGCTGCAATATTCAGGACTTCAACCAGTCGGAAGCCAAACGATTTATAGCCTTGTTTTTGCTGTTGGGGCGCGCGTTTTACACACCAAAGAATCAGACCTGTAGCGACCATGAGCGTGCCTAAAATGCCCGAACAGAATAGCAACCAACGAAGAGCTAAGTCGACGCCGCGAGCTTCGTGTAAGACGGTGACCACGTTATAGATACCACTTGGAATAGATGGGTTTTTTATCCGTATATTTTTATCCGTTTCATCTTGACCCGTGACCCCATTGTAGTTGAGTGTTGCATAGACATTGCGATGCGCGACACTTTCAGCACGCAAGGCACGGAACTCAATTTTGGCTTGGTCTGTATTGGGTGAAATAATGTTAATCGAAGCAATTGGATTGTCTTTCCACTGTTGTTGTACCATCACCATAATTGGCGCTAGGTCTGTCAGTGGCGCAGGGCGGAGTTCGGGTTGTGGACGTTCCCCACCACGACCTTCAGCATGTTCACCACGTTGCTGTCCGCGTTCACCACGATCAGCTCTTTCGCCTTCGCGTTGACCACGACCTTCACGCTGCTGATCTTCAGCCTTTTGGGGCTGCTCAATCATGCTGGCCTGTTGGTCACGTAAAAACTGTTGTCGATTTTCATACGCTTGGTTAATTCCCCAAGGCATGAACATAAACATGAGCAGTAGTAAGCCACTAAAAGTAATCATTAAGTGAAAAGGCAATGCAAAAACAGCGGTTGCATTGTGCGCATCTAGCCATGAACGCTGACCTTTGCCTGAGCGAAAGGTAAAGAAGTCTTTAAAGATTTTTTTATGGGTGATGATACCGCTAACAATTGCAACCAACATGAACATGGTGGCAATCCCGACCAACCAACGCGTCCACAGACGCGGTAAACCGTATAATTCAAAATGGAAACGGTACAGGAACCCACCACTACGTGTATCCCGTGGTTCAATCACTTCACCAGTGGCACTGTCTAAGGTGATCCGTGTCCCACCACGACGTGCTTTCGGGTCTTCGCCAACGGCACGAATAGTTACTTCAGTCGTAGTTTGCCGTGAGTTGGGTAGTTGAATGTTCCAACTGCCTGCATCAGGGTGGTTTTTTTGTAAATAGTTGAGCGCGATCTGCATTTGTTGCACTTGAGACTGCGCAGGGATAGATTGATGGGTTTCAGGTTTCATCCAAGTAGAAATTTCATTTTGGAAAAAACTGAGTGTTCCAGTCACAAAAATTGCATACAGCAGCCACCCTAAAATGAGACTGGCCCATGTATGCAACCATGACATGGATTGGCGCGGTCCTTCCGCTTTTTGATCAACACGCATTGAAAAACTATCCTAAAAATTTGAGTAGGGCATACAGTGCAATACATGGCACAGCAATACCGAGCGTTGCTTTTAAGGTTTTTTGAACCATAAAGACCCAAATAAAGGCAGCACAGTTAAGACAAAATGCAATGAGTGTAGCGCTCATAGCCGCATTCACAGGATTGGCTATAAAGATTTTAGCAATGGCTAATGCAGAAAGTGCTGCAAGGAGATAGCCTCCAAGTAAGGCAAGAGCAAATCGGTACAACACCATAAGGCGGTAGCTAACGGGGGTATCGACTTTTTTCTTTTTGGTTGGTTTCGGACGAACTTTTTCCGAATGAACCAAGGCATCAATTTGAGTGGTGCTATTCATGGAAGACGGTTGGTGCTTTAGTAAACAGTGTTGTAAATGATAACAATTATTATTTAAATTAAATAGATGGTAATTTTATTTATTTTTTCTGTAATGTTTGGTGAGCCTCTAAATGAGTAAGATTTAAAGCAACGGTAGAAGAATATTAAATTTATTAAATTTTGAAGATTTTTTTTAGCCGAAAAGGCTACATGGCGTTACTAAATCATCTGATTGAGTATTTGTTTCTGCGTTATTTTCATTGCTTATACAATGATGTAATTTGAGGAAAGGAATGGCTGCTTTTATTAATGCTGAACAAGCAAAAATTATGTCTAACCAAGCGTATTTAGATATTGAGATCTACAAATTACGTTTGGCCTCATTGATTGAAGAAAGTGCCAAACAGGGAAATACTGCGGTATTTACAGTGCTGCCAAAACATTTACCTTTACAGGATATTCGCCGTTTTTCAGCAGAACTCACCCAATTGGGATATCAAGTCCGTTTGGAAGTGGAAGAGTTCTATTACCGTTTAAACGTCTATTGGATTTAAAACTTTGCTTCGATGTCATGGTTTATATTGTGTGGATAAAATAAAAGCCCGTAAACGAACTTTTATTTTTTAGCAATTCCACAAAACCAATAAGACGATTAGAGTCTAATATCTGAAATTTTGGTGTGATAGGGGTTATTTAAAGAGAGTGTCTGTTCAAGCTCATGGTCGAAAATATCGGTGAGCATACTATCGAAGCGTTGAGTGTTGTAATGAAGCAACTGATCCGCTTCCTCAGAGCTGATGAATCCTGTTTCAAGCGCATGTTGAATATGTGATTCAAAATCTAAGCCTTCAAATTGTCCTTTGGACTCCGCTTTTTTAAACTTCGTCCACAGCGGATCAATCTTTAATGCTGCTTGGAACGCATTTTCCATACGCCCAAAGACATCATCGGGATTGGTATTGTAAAAAACATGCTGCTTCAGTTGTTCACGGAACGGGTTATTTTCCATGATAGCAAGTCCTAATTGCGTTTTTAGCTGGTCACTTGGTTGCTGGGCAACACGACCAAAAGGGAAACAGATGAATTTGACTATGCAAGCTGCGGCTCGTATAGGAAAGTTTGCAAGTAGCCCATCAAATGCATCCTGAATTTGCACGAATGCTTTTTCTAAAGCTAGTTGAGCATGTTGTTGTTCCACCTCACTACGTTGTCCTTTTTCATAAAACTTCAAAATAGCAGTCGCGATAAATAAATAAGCATGAATGTCGGCTAAACGCCCTGAAAGCATTTCTTTGCGCTTAATATCACCTGCAAGTAAGCCTAAACAAAGGTCTGCGGTTAAAGCGAAGTTGGCACTGAAACGGTTAATGGTTTTGTAAAAAGGACGTGAGAAATCATCTGTCTGTGCGGAAGCATCTGAAGGACCACCGAACATGCCATAACTGAATGAACGTGCTGTTCGGTTAAAGGTATAAGCCAAATGTTTAAAAAGTAGCGTGTCGAAAGGCGCTAAAGCGGTTTTTGTATCTTCTGCTTGAAGGAGTTGCAGCTCTTCATATAAATAAGGATGACAGCGCATAGAGCCTTGACCAAAGATCATTAAAGAACGGCTTAAAATATTGGCCCCTTCAACAGTAATCGAAATGGGGATGGCTTGATAATTCAGTGCTAAAAAATTGCGTGGCCCCATTTGCACAGCCCGTCCACCAACGACATCCATGCCGTGATTGACGATTTTACGCATGGTTTCAGTGGCATAGTATTTGGCCATAGCTGTCATTACAGCAGGTTTTCCACCTTCATTTAAACCACAGGTCACCATATAGCGAAAAGCTTCTAACATATACGCACCGCTGGCAATATCACTAGTGGCTTCTTGCACACCTTCAAAATGTCCCACAGAAATTTTAAACTGTTGGCGGACTTTGGCAAAAGCACCGACGCTTAAATAGGCCATTTCAGCAGAAGCAGTGGAGAGCGCAGGTAGGGAAATACCGCGACCTACGGCTAAGCACTCCATCAGCATGCGCCAACCTTTACCTGCATTTTCTACCCCACCAATAATCCAATCGAGTGGGATAAAAACATCTTGTCCATCGACCGTTCCATTCATAAAAGGGGAACCAGGATTATGGCGTGCACCGACTTGGACACCTGCATGGCTGGCAGGTAATAAGGCGCAGGTGATACCGTATTCAGTTTTGCTTGCATCGCCTAAGAGTCCATCAGGGTCATAAAGTTTAAAAGCGAGACCAATCACAGTTGCAATAGGTGCCAGAGTAATCCAGCGTTTTGAAAAGTTCATACGTAAACCGAGTATTTCTCGGTCTTCAAACATGCCATAACAGACCACGCCTGTATCAGGTATTGCACCTGCGTCTGAACCAGCCTCGGGACTGGTTAAACCAAAGCAGGGGATTTCTTCACCTTTGGCGAGTCCCGGTAGATAGCGTTGTTTTTGTTCCTCAGTTCCATAATGTAAAAGCAACTCACCTGGGCCTAGAGAGTTGGGCACCATACAACTGACGGCAGTAGTCAGTGAACGTGAAGAAATTTTGCTCATGATGCGACTTTGGGCAAAGGAGCTAAACGCACGACCGCCGTATTCTTTGGGAATAATTAAACCCAAAAAGCCTTGTTCTTTGATGTATTGCCATGCTTCAACAGGAAGATCTTTTAAGTGGTGATGAATTTCCCATTCATTGAGTAAACCGCAAAGGTGTTCAACTTCATGATCTAAGAAGGATTGCTCCTCAGCAGACAAAGTTGGGTAGACATAACCATCAAATTTTTTCCAGTCAGGCGCACCCATAAATAATTCTTTTTCCCACCAACTGGTGCCTGCATCCAATGCTTCGCGTTCGGTACTGCTCATACTCGGCATGGCTTTGGTTAAAGCTTTATATGCAGGTTGCGTGATTAAGGACTTGCGTAATGGATCAATAACCACAATCAGGCTGAGAATAATTAAGGGTAGACCTAGAAGTAGTGACCACGGATTAATAAAAATAGCAGTGAATAGGGATGCAAAAATAACCATTGCAGCACCAATAAGGCGACTGACTTCAAAATAAAAAATAGCCCAGAGGGTACAGATTAAAAGCAGAATGGCGAAAATGAAACCCATTGAAACCTCCCGTTGTTTACACCGTGAGGTGAGTCATACGTTTTATAAAATTTCACGGAAAATAAGGCAAAACGTAGACTGAAAAGGTGTAATAAAAATGAATTTGATTTGATGTGTAGCAATACAATTATTTTAGACTTTGAATTAGCTTAGGGCGTTTTTTGAGCAATGACTGTGTTAGAAATGTATGAATACGTAATTGAAAAATATAAAGAACGAAGTCTGTAATAAAAAAAGCCCTCATATGAGGGCTTTTAATTTTTGCATTTAACTGTTTAACATCACAGCAAATTAAGCTTCAATTGTTTGAACAGCAATCTTTTTCGCAGGGTCTACTTTGCGACGTACTGCTGGTACAGGTTCGCCATAGTATTGACGGTCAGCGAAGTAACTTGAGCGAACCATTGGTGCTGCCCAAATATTTCTAAAGCCTAGCTTTTGACCATGTGCAGTGTAACGTTCAAATTCTTCTGGTGTAACAAAGCGGTCAATCGGCGCATGCTCTTTTGAAGGCTGTAAATACTGACCAATCGTTACATAGTCAACGCCGTGTGCATGCAAGTCATCTAAAAGTGAAATGACTTCTTCTTCAGTTTCACCAATACCGACCATCAAACCACATTTGGTTGGAACGTCAGGGCAGTATTCTTTAAACATTTTCAACAGATTTAAAGAGTGTTGGTAGTCTGAACCTGGACGCATTGCTTTGTATAAACGTGGCACCGTTTCAATGTTGTGGTTGAAAACATCAGGTGGACACTCGGTCATAATGCGAAGCGCAATGTCCATACGACCACGGAAGTCAGGGACTAAAATCTCAAGTAAAGTATTCGGGCTTAATGCACGTGCTTCTTTAATACAGTCAACAAAGTGTTGTGCACCACCGTCAAGTAAGTCATCACGGTCTACAGAAGTGATCACGGCATATTTTAGACCTAAGTTTGAAATCGTTTCAGCCATGTGACGTGGTTCGTCTGCATCAAGTGCGTTAGGACGACCATGTGCCACGTCGCAGAAAGGACAACGACGTGTACAAATGTCACCCATAATCATAAAGGTTGCAGTACCCCCACCAAAACATTCAGGTAGGTTTGGACATGCTGCTTCTTCACAAACGGTATGTAGTTTTTGTTCACGTAGGGTTGATTTAATGCGTTGCACTTCTTCGGGTGCTGCCATTTTCACGCGAATCCAATCCGGCTTGCGTGGTGTTTCAACCGTAGGGATAACTTTTACAGGTATACGCGCGACCTTTTCTGCGCCACGAAGTTTGATACCCTGCTCAGGTTTACGGTTTTCAGACATATTCAACTATTCCACTGTTTTTGACGGGGGAGATGCTAAAAATAGCAGTTCTTAGTATAGCTGAAATGCTAAATGATGGGGCAGAAATACTATTCATTTACTAAATGTGGTTATCACTTAATATATGTAAGCTAAATACAGCAAATTGCCTGCAATTACGTCATAATATGCCCAAGATAAGTAATAAGTTTTTGAAGAAGGAGCGTTGAATGCCACGTAAAAAAGAGGTCGTTGGTGGAACTTTCGTTAAGTACGATGCGGTCGTTCTAGGTTCAGGCCCTGCGGGTGAAGGCGCGGCAATGAAACTTGCCAAATCTGGAAAGCGTGTTGCGATTGTGGATGTACGTGAGCAGCTCGGTGGTAACTGTACCCACGTGGGGACCATTCCAAGTAAGGCTTTACGTCAAACGGTATCGAGCATTATTCGCTATCGTCGTGATCCAATGTTTAAAAAAATGGGCGACTGGCGTCAGTTTACCATGAAGCAAGTGCTTCAAAATGCACATAAAGTGATTCAACAACAAGTAGATACGCATTCACGTTTTTATGACCGTAACAAAATTGATATTTTCCATGGTCGCGCCTATGTCCAAGACCAAAATACAGTTTTAGTGTTTAGCCCTGAAGGCATTAAAGAAACGATCCTATGTAAACAAATCGTAATTGCAACGGGTAGTCGTCCATATCGTCCTGCGGCGCTTGATTTTAACCATCCGCGTGTATTCGATTCAGACAAAATTTTAGATCTTGATTATTCCATCCAAAAAATCATTATTTATGGTGCAGGTGTCATTGGTTGTGAATACGCGTCTATTTTTATTGGGCTAGATCACAAAGTTGACTTGATTAACACACAGCACAAACTGCTGAGTTATCTTGATGATGAAATTTCAGATGCGTTATCTTATCACTTACGCCAACAAGGTGTTTTGATTCGCCATAATGAGCAGATTGATCATCTTGAAACCTATGATGATCACGTGGTACTGCATTTGCAAAGCGGTAAGAAAATTAAAGCCGATGCCATTTTATGGTGTAACGGCCGCTCTGGAAATACGGATGGCTTAGGTTTGGAAAATGTTGGCATTACACCAAACAGTCGTGGTCAGATTACGGTGAATGATCAGTACCAAACCGAAGTAGAAAATATTTATGCTGCAGGTGATGTGATTGGCTGGCCTTCACTGGCTTCTGCTGCATACGACCAAGGTCGTTGTGCGGGTGCAAATATGAGCGGTGAGGAAGGCGTTGAACCTGTTGTTGATATTCCGACAGGGATTTATACCATTCCAGAAATTTCTTCGATTGGTAAAACTGAACAAGAGTTAACTGAAGAAAAAATTCCGTATGAAGTGGGTCAGGCTTCATTCCGTCACTTGGCACGTGCACAAATTACGGGTGACACGGTGGGTGAATTGAAAATTCTGTTCCACCGAGAAACTTTGGAAGTGCTGGGTGTACATTGCTTCGGTAACAACGCTTCGGAAATTATTCACATTGGTCAAGCTGTGATGAATAGTCCAAATAATACCATCAAATATTTTGTGGAAACCACATTCAACTATCCAACTATGGCGGAAGCTTACCGGGTTGCAACTTTAAACGGTATGAATCGGTTGTTCTAATTTTTATAATATTTTTCAAAAACCTGCGAGTTTAGGCTCGCAGGTTTTTTTATATCTAAAATATTTTGTTATCTATTGTTTAGTTTTTATGAGTATGTAAATATGCTGGATATGTACACTAAAGTTGGCTAACGTTATGAGTCGAACGCCGATTAGTCCAATTTATCACATTCGTCAGTCTACTCAGCAATTGGTTCGTGAGTATGGTCGTCTACAGAATGGTTTAGATCAAGTATTGTCATCATCGTCAGTGCAATGTTTACTTTGTTTAGAGCAACAAGGGCAACTGAGTGCAGTTTCTTTGGTGGAACACTTGGGTTTGGACAAATCAAGTGTGAGCCGAATGTTAGCCAAGTTAAAACAAACGGGTGAAATTGAGGAATTCAGTAGTAGCGAAGATGGACGTGTCAAGTTAGTTTGCTTAACCGAGCAAGGGCTCAGTACAGTTCACCATATTCATAGAGCTGATCAAAGTCAGATCAGTGTGGCATTGCAAAATTTAGATGAACATGGACAGCAACTGATTTTGCAGGGTTTAGCCCTGTATCTTGAAACACTAAAAAACTTTCGCATCTCAGCAACTGGAATACATACTACCAATATTCAAATTGTCTCTGGCTATCAAACAGGCTGTGTTGCCCGGCTGATTGATATGTTGCGCCAGTTTTATCGAATGAATAGCACATCACATGATGTGATTGAAATTCAGTTTGCACGCGAGTTAGCTGATTTTATTGGTCGCTTAGATCAGGCGCGTAATGAAATTTGGTTTGCCTTACATCAAAATCGTATTGTGGGCTGTGTTGCGATTGATGCAGAAAACTTAGGCAATGCCAATGCTCAACTTCGGTGGTTGATGGTGGATGATATTTGGCGCGGACAGGGCATAGGTCAACGGCTTATGTCACATGCAATGCAATTTTGTGAGTTACATGACTTTCAGGCGGTGGAAACGTGGCTTGAGCAACCATATCAGGCTGCAAAAAAATTGTATGAGCAATATGGTTTTGTTTATATGAGTGAACAGCCTGTTGAGTATTTTGGGCAAATATTTACTGAACAATATTATATAAAGCGCATAAAAGACCACACAGCTAAGCGCGGTAGAAGAAAAAAAGTTTAGATGACTTTGTTTTGGCTATTTTAGACGTAAAAAAACCAACAATCGTTGGCTTCTTTGAATGGGGCTGCGAAGGTCACATCAATTACAAAATGAATTGATGTAAGAAGTAGGCAGAAATCATCATGCCTAACACAAAGAACATGCACGAATAAGCATCAAGCTGATAGCGCTTTTCTAATTGATGTTCAACATGCTGTATATTTTCTTCTTGCATAATTTTCATGGAAGTTTTATTCCGATTTAATTATCGTTTAAATCCTATTGCATGTTTATATTTTTAACATAAAAAAATGATTAAATAAAGTACTAAATAAAAATAATCAAAGCCGATTATACATCATTATTAATTTTTTTAGTTTTATCTAAAAATTATATCAAAGTCTGCTTCTGGCAAGAGCTAACTATATGAAAGTCATAAAACTCATAAGTTTTGAATATATAAATTAAATAAAAATAATGAATTTAAAACTGTGGATAAATGGGTTTTAAAATGAATTTAAAATAGATGGAATTAATATAAAATGTGGATAAGTTTTATACAAATGAATTTAAATTAAAATAAAAGTGAGCTATAAAAATAAAAAAATCCAACTCAGTTGATACAAATTGCTTTGCAATCTGAGTTGGATTTTTGTTTAAATTATTGATTTGATGAATAAATATTGGCTTGAATCCAAATGTTACCACGGATGTATTGCCCAATATTGAACTGTGCATAAGTTGGGTTTTTAGTGGCAATACGGATCAAGGTTGCAGCTTGGTCTTCTTCATGAATTAAGGCAACGTCAAGCAACGTGTAGTCTTGCTCCATAAATTGCATGCTAGTTTTACCCACAATATTGCCTTGAAACCATGCTTCATCTTCCTGACCAATCTTTTCACCATATAAATAGGCAACCATCTTTGAAAAATCTACAGTCACAGGTTCTTTATCGTCATCTGACTTTGGTTCCCATGCGTCGATTTGCTCTTGGAGGTTGGCAGGGGCAATACCATTGTTTGCTGCTAAAATATCGTTTAGTGCGCGATGGTGTTTAATGGATGCGGGATCATCAACGACAAGTTGTTCATGTTCTGCAACAGCCTCTAGCTCATATGCCCATGCATTGAGTTGTGCAACATAGGTTTGGTCTTTTTGGTATTGGCCATGATTCACGCTATACAGACTATCGTAAGCATATACAATGCTGTTATTACCTAAATTTAGGCGTAGAACAGCTTGCGTGTTTGATTGACAGCGGATGATACGTTCAACCACAACAGGAACTTTGTAGGGGCTATTGAAACTTGGGAATGCAGTTTTTACTGCTGTAGGCTTATTATTTTCAACTGCAATCACTTGTGTAAGCTGAACAGCAGCTTGACTTGGTCCTTGGATTAACCAACAGTTTGCATCCATATCCTGTTCAGTTTGGCACAACCCCATTGGCATAATCGGCGCATTTAAAGCTAAACCTAACCATTTGGGTACATCTTGTGCAGGGTGATCTGTGAGTAAATTCCAATGTTCGACGTGGCTACCAAAGTTTTGGTCATCAATGGTGATTATTTCTGGACTATTTTGATTGTTCATATGCACGATTGAATGAGGTGATATATCCCTATTAAATCGAGGGTTATTTCTATATTTCAAGTCCTTTATTATATTTTTACTGAAGAATCATGAAAAAGCACATAGATATGGCTTGAATTTGGCTTTTAAATCCTACCACAGTCATGATGAATTATACTTTAAAAGTATTTGGCGATGGTTAACACTGTCATTTTGAGCGGTTTTATCTATTAATCTAACGCACTGAGTTTGTTAGACTAAGACAGTTTCTTTTGTTCGTGGATGCAAAGTGTTGCCATTTAAACTGTGGGTGGATGCTGATGCATTACCTAAAATCTTACGTGAAGTGATTTTACGTGCTTCAGATCGTTATCAGCTTGAAGTCACTTTCGTGGCAAACCAAAATGTTGGGATTACGCCATCCATCCGTATTAATTCGATTCAGGTGATGAGCGGGGCAGATGCGGCTGATCAAGAAATTGTTGATCGCATGCAAGCCAACGATATTGTGATTACTCAGGATATTCCGCTTGCCGCACAAGTGATTGAAAAAGGAGGGGTTGCGATTCATCCTCGTGGTGAAATTTACACCACTGCAAATGTCAAAGCGCGACTGCATTTACGGGACTTTATGGATACCTTACGTGGGGCAGGTGTTCAAACAGGTGGTCCTCCCCCTATTTCCGAACGAGATAAACGAGAGTTCTCCAGTTCTTTAGATCAAACCATCCAAAAGCAAAAACGTAAAACAGCTATCTAGCATCGAGCCGATTATGTCTTCTAAAGCCAATTTGATGGCAACCTATGGATTACTGGTTTTTATTTGGTCTACAACGCCTTTAGCGATTGTGTGGAGTGTGACCGATTTACATATGCTGTGGGCGTTGGTATTGCGATTTTTTATTGCACTACCTTTGGCGATTTGTTTGTTATTGGTTCTAAAGCGCCAGTTCCCGACCAACAAAGTTGCGTGGCATAGTTATTTAGCTGGTTCTTTTAGCTTGATCGGCTCGCAGTTTTTTACCTATGTCGCAACCAATTATATTAGTTCAGGCATGATTGCCTTAATGTTTGGCTTAGCACCCATTATGGCAGGGCTGATCGGACGTTTTTACTTTAAGACCTATTTGAGCGCAATGCAGTGGCTCGGGATGTGTATTGCATTGGTGGGATTGGCCATTATTTGTCTTGCTGGAAATACACAGCATGTGCATCCCTTTGGGATTGGGTTGATGCTACTCAGTGTATTTTCTTATGCAGCCTCTATTTTTTGGGTGAAAAAAGTCAATGCGAATATCGAACCTGTTGCACAAGCCACGGGGTCAATCTTGGTTTCAACCGTAGCAGCAATATGTATCGTGCCATTTATTTGGCAGTATGCACCGCAGCAAATGCCCGATTTGAAAACTTGTTTGGCACTACTTTATACCGTCATTATGGCGTCATTGATTGCAATGTTCTGTTATTTTAATTTGGTACAAAAAATTCAGCCGACAACGTTGTCATTGACAACAGTCATGACGCCGATGATTGCTTTATTTATTGGTGCAGTACTCAACCACGAAAAACTGTCGATGTTAGTCCTCTTGGGTGCAGTGGTATTGCTATCTGGCTTATTTGTCTATTTTTATAAAGATCTTCAGGCAAGTCGCAAACTTGCCCAAAAATTAAAAAGTCCAAACTAGTCCGAGTTTTTGGCTTTTTAATGATCTTCTAAGCTTAATGAAATACAGTCTGCGAGTTTTGAACGATCTTGCGGGTGCAAGGTAATAAAGTATGCACCCGTGCGATACTTATCATTTTCTTCTGCGTTGCTATATACCACTTGCGCAATGGCTGCAATATGGAAGAAGTTTTCAGGATGGCTCAAAGTCAGATGTATATAGGTACCATCTTGAATTTGCTTGTCACTGTAAAAGCTTAAACCACTTTCTGAAAAGTTGACATGCTCAGGCGTAGGTAACATGGTTTGTACAATCGTGTCGTACAAAGATCCCGTGATCAGGTTTAATTTTTGATTAAATAGGGATAATATTCGAGCAATTTGTTGATCTTTTTCAGATAATTGTTCTAATTCGTAGTTTAGGGCATGATCAAATTGATCTAATTCTGCGAGTAGTAGAAAATAGCGTGGCAAAACAAAATTAGGATCGTAAGGGTCATTAAGGGCAACATCATCAGAAATAATCTGATAGTTAATTCTCAAGGCCGCGTCGATTCGAGACATCACACGACGTTCAGTTTGAACGTTTTGATGCTGTAAACTTTCCATAATTATGACCTCGGACTAGATGGTATGTTTAAACCAATCTCGCTGTATATAGGGTTGAGATATACTCGCGCACGGCGTAGCAACCACTTTATTTCTTTTATTGCACTGGTTTCGATGATCGGTCTGACACTGGGTGTGGCAGTACTCATTACAGTGTTATCTGTAATGAATGGTTTTGACCGAGAATTGAAAACTCGTGTACTTGGAATGATACCTCAAGCCACTGTTTCTTCAACACAAATTTTAACAAATTGGCCCGAACTTGCAAAAAAAATTGAAACAAAAGAGCATGTCACGGGTGTGGCACCTTTTACTCAATTGCAGGGGATGCTGACTGCACAAGGCCAAGTGGCTGGAATCATGGTCACGGGAATTGAACCTGAGTATGAAAAAAAGGTTTCGATTATCCAAGACCACATGGTTGAAGGGGGTATTGATAAGCTCAAAAAAGGTGAGTTTGGTATTGTTTTAGGCAAACAAATGACCGATGCCTTAGGTTTAGGTTTAAATGACAGTGTGACTTTGGTTTTACCTGAGGCAACACCATCACCAGCGGGTGTCGTACCACGTTTTAAGCGTTTCAAAATTGTGGGGATTTTCAGCATTGGTGCTGAGGTTGATTCGATGATGGGCTACATTGCTCTTAATGATGCATCAACTTTGCTGCGCTTACCTGACGGTGCACAAGGTATTCGCTTGAAACTAGATGATATTTTTGTTGCTCCGAAAGTGGCAGATGAAATTGTCATGGATCTGCCAAGCGGTTTTTATGCCTCAAATTGGACCTATACTCACGGCAACTTATTTAGTGCGATCCAAATGGAAAAAGCGATGGTGAGCTTATTACTGTTCCTGATTGTCTTGGTGGCTGCATTTAATATTGTGTCGTCCTTGGTGATGGTTGTCACCGATAAAAAATCGGATATTGCTATATTACGAACTCTTGGGGCTTCTCCAGCAACTATTACTCGTATTTTTATGGTTCAGGGTACGATTATTGGTGTGATTGGTACAGTATCTGGTGCGATTCTCGGTATTGTTTTCGCTTCAAGTATTAGTAGCTTGGTGGGTTGGCTAAATAATGTAATGGGGCTTCATTTATTTGATGCTTATTTTATTAATTACTTACCTTCGTATTTAAGATGGCAAGATGTATTAACCATTGTGTCCCTGTCTTTAATTTTAAGTTTCCTTGCAACAATTTATCCTGCAATGCGTGCTGCAAAAATCCAACCTGCGGAGGCATTACGCTATGAGTAAAATTGTTTTAGAAGCACAAAATATTGAAAAGCACTTTACCGATGGTAAGTCGACCGTTGAAGTGATTAAAGGTCTCTCTCTACAAGTCAAAGCAGGCGAATTTGTCTCGATTGTGGGGTCGAGTGGTTCGGGTAAAAGTACGTTGTTACATGTATTGGGCGGTTTAGACCGTCCGAGCTCTGGACAGGTATTTTTACAGGGTAGTCGTTTTGACAGTTTGAATGAAGCTGAGCGTGGCTATTTACGTAATCAACACTTAGGTTTTGTTTACCAGTTCCATCATCTGTTGCCTGAGTTTACGGCTTTAGAAAATGTGGCCATGCCGCTGATGTTACGCCAAGGCACCAACTTTAAAGATGTGCAAAAACAGGCTGAATACTTGCTTGAACGTGTAGGATTGACGCATCGTTTAACCCATAAACCAGGTGAGCTTTCAGGTGGGGAACGTCAACGCGTTGCCTTGGCGCGAGCATTGGTGGCTAAGCCTGACTTGATGATGGCAGATGAACCGACAGGTAATTTAGATCGGAAAACAGCAAGTAAAATTTTTGAGTTGCTGATGGATTTACGTCAGGAATTCAATATGGCGATGTTGATTGTGACGCATGATGAGCAACTGGCTCAGTCGGCTGATTCTATTTTGCATATGCAAGATGGTCTTTGGGTCAATGATTAGGCTGAGTACCGACAAAAATATGAGATAAAGCCACTATCTATTGAAGCCCACTTCGGTGGGCTTTATTATGGCGCCAATAAAAACAATAACTGAATAAAAAATGAAGCTTTTATATGCTGTTGCTTGGATTTTAGGAATTGCATTAATGGGGCAGAGCGTCCCCATCCTAAATCATCTTTTTTACCCAGCATTGATTTTGGTCATCGGACTTTTACCTTTACAGTTTTTTCTTTTTAAGCATAAACCCGCGCTTATTTTACAGTTTATATGCGGATTAATTTATTTCATGTTGTTTTTAACTGCGGGATATCATTATGCGCAATCGGCTTTGCAGCAACGTCTAGCCTATAAAGAAACCCGAGTGGAAGATACTAAAGTCATTGTTTATATTGCAAAGATTAACCAACTGGGTAGTGAGACCATTCAGCAAGAAATACAGGTCTTGAACCGACACGAGCAACCGGTGCAGTGGTTAAGTTTTCAAAAAAGGATATCGGATCAGCAAGCGGTGTTGGAACTTGGGAAATACTACCGACTGACCGGGGAAATACGTCCTGCACATAGTTATGCAGTGCAAGGTGTATTCGATCTTGAGCAGTGGTATCTGCAACGTAATCTTATGTCTGGTTTCAAACTCAAGCAAATACAACCCTTATCTGAGGCAGAAATTTACGCGTTAGGCTATGCCAGTCATTTAAGAAAGCAGCAAACCATCTTCAAGCAACTCCAATTAGGTATAGAGCGACAGCGTTTAAAGATACGCAACTTTATTTATATACAGCCCTTAAGTCATAAGGGCTTAATTTTAGCGCTCCTGACAGGGGATGAAAGTTTCTTAGATAAGGAAACAACAATATTCTTTCAACGTTTTGGTATTAGTCATTTGTTGGCAATTTCAGGACCGCATGTACTCATCTTTGCTGTGATGTTTTGCTGGCTCTTACAAAAGATACTGAATCGTTATTGGCCACAGATTTTTCTAAAAATCCCACGACCTTATGCATTGTTACTACCATTTTGTTTCTGCGTATTGCTGTATTGTGCCTTTGTTGGTTTTGAGATTCCTGCACTGCGGACTTTACTCAGTTGTTTCTGTTTAACAACGTTGGCTTGGCTCAGGCAGAAAATTTCGGCTTTGACATTGCTCTTATTGAGTGCATCACTTCTTTTATTGTTTGATCCTTTTTCGATTCTATCAGCTGCTTTTTGGCTGTCCTATGGGGCATGTTTTGTACTTTTACGCATTTATCAAACCATCATTCGGTTTGATTTGAGTGGCTCCCAAACGTGGCAACAGCAACTTATATTCGCGCTCAAACTGTTGATAGAGTCGCAGTGGAAAATCTTTGTCGCACTTTTGCCTTTGGTGATCATTTTCTTTAAACAAGTCTCTTGGATTAGTCCTATCAGTAACCTTGTGGCCATTCCTTTGATTGGCTTAGTGGTTGTGCCATTGGATGTTTTGGCTGCTTTTACCTTTTATGTTTTTGAACCGCTGAGTAGTCTTTTGTTTCAGTTGGCAGATTGGGTATTGCTATTTTTGTTGAGCATACTCCACTTGTTAGATGCCATGCTTCCGATCAAATTGTTGTCAGTTGCACTTAACGTTTGGCAGATAATTTTTCTCATTGTGGTACTCAGCATTATTTTTATGCCCAAGTCGACTTTACCCAAAACATGGGTAGTATTGAGTGTTTTTCCGCTACTTGGGCTGAGTGCAAAGCAGCATCCTTTTGAATTAATTGTACTTGATGTCGGTCAGGGGCAGGCGGTGTATATGCAGGATGATCAACAGCATGCCATGATTGACGTCGGAGGCTCCTATGATGAAACGAAGTTTAGTATTGCTAAGCAGGTGATTCAGCCATTTCTATCGAAACAAGGTGTGAGTGAATTAGATCCATTGATACTTACGCATTTGGATCAAGATCATAGTGGAAGCTATACCACATTAAAAAATGAGTTGTCGATCAATCAAGTCTATTCCAATCAGCAATTGGATGTGGCTAGCAAGTCTCGTTTTGATTATTGTAAACAAGGGCAGATTTGGCATTGGTCTGAACACGTTGAGATCAAAATTTTATCGCCAAAAGCCAGTCAATTGGCACAAGTGCCGTATCAGCAAAATGAGCTATCTTGTGTAGTCTATATACAGGTGAAAAATGTACAGCCTTATCAGAATTTTTTGATTATGGGCGATGCTGGCTGGCAAACCGAGTTTCAATTATTGCAGGATTATCCTGACTTAAAAGTTGATGTCCTGATCTTGGGGCATCACGGTAGTCGTCATAGTTCAGCTTATGCATTTTTAAAGTATTATCAACCAAAACTAGCGGTTGCTTCAGCAGGTTTTCATAATCGTTATGGGCATCCGAGTAGAATAACGCAAGCACGCTTGAAAGCACTCAATATTCCACTTTTGACTACAGCAGGGCACGGTAGTATACGTTTTACTGCGAGGTCTACAGGACTTATTGAGTTGATGACACAGCGTCAGACTCGACCGTGGTTGCAATCGGCTGATTCTGTTGTTCCAAACGTAACTGCTCTAAACGCAGCACTGCCTCATTAAATGGCAGATTATACAATGGCCTAAGTTTCGAATTGGCTTTGAAGCGTTTATAGGTCCAGTGGTAATGTTCTGGGTGGCGATGGACTAAGTTCTCAATGGCTTGATGAATCACTAAAGTACCATCATTGGCACTACCTTGATAAATCGCGTCACTCATTTCTTCAATGTACATGTCAAAGCCATCGTCATTACGAATGGCATACAGCAGTAAAGCTTTGGCTTTGGTTTTTTGAATCAGCTTGGCGCTCAGGTTACTTGAGGCTAGGGGAAAACCAAAATAAGGAATCATTTCCCCGCCTTGTTTGGGGGTATGATCGGGCAGAATCACGGTTGTTCCCCCTTGTTTGAGCGCCTTAAAAATTTGTCGAACTCCAGACTCATCGGTAGGAACAAGATGAGCACCCTCCCGACCACGTGCTTCACGAACAAATAAGTCAGCCCCAGGATCTTTGACTGGTTTATACATAATGGTCATTTCGGTAAATTGGGCAACATAGGTGTTCATAATTTCCCATGTCCCAAAATGTGGAACGATCAAGACGACACCTTTTTTAGCAGCAAGGGCTTCGTGTAGTAGATGTTCGCCATGTACTTTTTGAACGCGTTCAATATTTTTTTGGTTACTGGAACCCCAAATACTAAAAAACTCAAAATAAGTAGTGAGTTCATTACGTACTGCTTGTTTCGCAATCATTTCGCGCTGTTCTGGACTGAGTTCAGGTAAAGCAATTTGTAGATTTAGTCTGAGAGCATCATTATTTTTACTAATTTTTAAAAGATTGACTAAACCCGCTAAACCTCTAGCAAAAAAACGTGAAAATTTAATGGGTTGTTTACTTGCAAAACGGAGTAGACGATAAGTCGAGTTCTGTTCTTGTGGTTTAGTCATTCTTTAGAGTCGATATAGTGTACGTGGATAAAAACAAAAAATATTATAAGATAAAATGAATGGTTTCGACAGTTTTGTATAAATCAGTGTATATAATGAGGGCAATTTTATTCAAGTTTGGATTGTTATATGTCCGATTGGCCACCAAAACCAGAAAATGAAATGCCGAAACAACAACCTGCACACGAACAGCCAACAGGGAATGAATGGAAGCTTTTAGAAAAAGCGGTTTTAGCTTCCGTTGAAGAACAACGTCGTGCACGTCGTTGGGGGATCTTTTTCAAGTTTCTGACTTTTGCCTATCTTTTGTTTATTTTAATTGCGATGACCAAGAGTTGTTCGACCAGTGGTACGGATGCAACAGCATCTAAGCATATTGCTGTGGTTGATATTGTGGGCACAATTGCCGCAGACGAGCAAAGCGTAAACAGTAATGACACGATTAAATCATTAAAGAAAGCATTTGAAAATAAGCAAAGCCAAGCAGTGGTTTTAAATATTAATTCACCAGGTGGTTCACCTGTTCAGTCTGATGAAATTTGGCAAGAAATCCAATACCTAAAGAAAACACATAGCGACAAAAAGTTGTATGCAGTGATTGGTGATACTGGTGCGTCAGGTGCATATTATATTGCGTCAGCTGCGGATGAGATTCTGGTGAATCCATCAAGTTTGGTCGGTTCAATTGGTGTGATTATGCCGAACTATGGTGTAACCGGCTTGATGCAAAAACTGGGTGTTGAAGACCGCACCATGACATCTGGTCAAAACAAAGCCTTGCTATCTATGACCCAACCTGTTAATCCTGCGCAGCGCGCACATGTCCAAGCTGTACTTGATAATGTACATGAGCATTTTATTAATGCTGTTAAACAAGGTCGTGGTAAAAAGTTAAAATCGAATGATCCAGCGCTCTTTTCAGGTCTTTTCTGGACTGGTGATCAGGCAGTAAAACTCGGCATTGCTGATCGTATTGGTAACTTACATACTTTAAAACGTGAGTTAAATACAGATAAAGCAATGGATTATACTGTGGTACATAGTCCACTTGATTCTGTTTTAGGGCGTTTAGGTGCGTCTATGGGGGCAGGTTTTGCGTCATCACTGTCAAACCAAATGCAAACTGAACAGACGACAAAGTTACAATGAAACCTTTAATTCATTTTGCGCACGCCAATGGCGTGCCTGGAAAAGTCTATCAGAAATTATTTGACTTACTCTCGGATCAGTACGATGTGATTTATGTGCCTCTATTGGGACCAGATAAAAGCTATCCGATTGATAACCATTGGAAAAGCTTAACTCAACAAGTGATTGATAGTATTGTTCGGCAGGCACAAGGGCGCAAGGTGATTGGTTTAGGTCACTCTTTAGGTTCAGTGCTTACTTTTCAGGCCGCATTACAGCGTCCTGAATTGTTTGAACAAGTCATTATGATTGATCCACCATTAATTATGGGCAAAGCTTCGTTTGCATTACACTTTGCAAAGATGCTGGGGCTCAAAGTGGTGGATAATATGTCTCCAGCCGCATTATCACTGCGACGCAGAGATCACTGGGAAAGCCGTGAACAGGCTACAGAATTGTTAGGCGCTAAAGGTTTTTATAAAGACTTTGATCCTGATTGCTTTCAAGCATATATCGACCATGGGTTAACTGAAGATCGTGTGCGTGGAGGTGTGGAGCTTAGCATTTCAAAGATGGATGAAGTTCATATCTTTAGAACAAATCCCTCATTGTGGTGGTTACCACAGGCCCAGCCAAAAGTTCCCATGCATTTATTGATCGCTGAGAAAGGGCCATTTATTGGTCCAGGTTTTCCACAAATGGTGAAAAAGAAATTCGGAATACCTTATCAAGTGGTTGAGGGAAGCCATATGTTTCCATTGGAAAAACCACAAGAAACGGTGACACTCATTAAAAGGCTCATTTCAACAGCGTAATTTTTTGGATTATAAATGCAGAAAGCCATTTATTCTTTATTTTTCATACTTCCGTTACTGGGATGTGCAAGCACTCAAGTCTCTCATTTGAATAATATTGATAAACGTGATTTAACGCATATTTGTATTGAACATAATCCTCAAGTTATTGTGGTTAACTTTGAAAATATTCTTATAAATGGTCTGGAAGCGCGTCATATCTCAACTCAAATTTATGATCGGACTAAACCTTTAGAATGTGTTTATGTCTTGAAATATGTGGCTTATCAAAAGTGGGATTTTTCAATGGTATTAACTAGAGCGGAATTAAGGCTTTATAAAGATGATCAATTGCTCGGTTTTGCTGAATATAAATTACATGCAGGTGGGTTGTTAAATCCAACGAAATATAAAAGTAATGAATCGAAAATCAATCCATTAATTAATCAGTTGTTAGAAAAGCATTAGAAATCATCATAAAAAAACGCATCCGAGGATGCGTTTTTTTAATCTTAAAATTTATGGAAACTTGGCAAATTGCACAGGTTCATGCATGATTTGACCACGATATAACACAGCCTTTTCGGTATGCTGAATTGTACCTGTACAAATCCATTCCACCACTTGCGGGTAAATGACATGTTCAAGCACATGTACTCGGCTTGCTAGTGAATCGGCATTATCATGTACATTCACTTTCAGAACGCCTTGTGCTAAAGCCTGACCTGCATCAAGTTCAGCCGTCACATAGTGCACGGTACAGCCATGTAGTTGATCACCAGTATTCAGTACGCGCTGATGAGTATGCATCCCTTTGTAATACGGCAGAAGAGAAGGGTGAATGTTAATCATTTTCCCTTCCCAAGCACTAACAAATTTCTCACTTAAAATACGCATAAAGCCAGCAAGAACCACGAGATCAACATCCCAATCGAGCAATTGTTGATGCATAACATCATCAAAAGCTTCACGATTTGGATATTGCTTGTGTTCAATCACTGCTGTTGCAATACCTGCATTTCCAGCACGCTGTAGCGCATAGGCTTCAGGCTTGTTGGAAATAACGCCTACAATTTTTCCTGAAAGGTTGGCATCAATCAAAGCCTGAAGGTTTGATCCATTTCCTGAAACCAAAACAGCAATTTTAATCATATGAATTAAGCGAAAACGACACGGATTTTTTCGTCTGCGCCTTCAACTGACTCAGCATTGTCTACAATATGACCCATGGTGAATGCTTTTTCGCCAAGCTCATTCAGTAATTTAACTGTTTTGTCAGCGTCAGCAGCATCGACAACTAAAACCATACCTACGCCACAGTTAAATGTGCGATACATTTCAAACTGTTCAACACCACCTTCACGTTGAAGAAGTTTAAACAATTCTGGCCATTCCCAAGATGCTTCATTGACAACAGCTTGAGCACCATTTGGTAATACGCGTGGTAAGTTACCAGGTAAACCGCCACCTGTAATATGTGCCATTGCATGAACATCAACTTCTTTTAAAAGTTGAAGAATAGGCTTCACATAAATACGAGTTGGTTCCATTGCCGCATCGGCAAGTGGGCGGCCATCAACAATTTGAGTTAAATCAATATTCTTAACATCTAAGATTTTACGAAGTAGAGAGTAACCGTTTGAGTGTGCACCTGAAGATGCAACACCAACTAAAACATTACCTGCTTTAACTTTAGAGCCATCAATAATTTTGCTTTGCTCAACCACGCCTACGCAGAAACCGGCTAAGTCATAATCTTCGCCTTCATACATGCCAGGCATTTCAGCAGTTTCACCGCCAACCAATGCACAACCAGCAAGTTCACAGCCTGCACCAATACCAGTGACTACGTTTGCTGCAACATCAACATTTAGGTGACCTGTTGCGTAGTAGTCAAGGAAGAATAATGGCTCAGCGCCACAGACAAGAAGATCGTTTACACACATTGCAACCAAGTCTTGACCAATTGTGTCATGACGGTTCAAATTCAATGCTAAACGTAATTTTGTACCAACACCGTCTGTGCCTGATACGAGAACAGGTTCTTCATAACCTTTAGGGATTTTACAAAGTGCACCGAAGCCACCTAGTCCGCCCATTACTTCAGGACGAGTAGTACGCTTCGCGACAGATTTAATACGATCGACTAACGCGTCGCCCGCTTCAATGTCGACACCTGCATCTTTGTAGCTTAAACCAGTGTTTGGGGTAGAAGTTGAGTTGCTCATAATGAAGTCTCCGCATTCGCGGGGCGATTATACCTGAATATACGAAACACATATGTTATTTCTGCGCTAAAATGTTATCTTTACTAAAATATTTTTCTCAATAACGATTAAATCTGAAAAAGGCGAGATTGCATGCAAGATCGTACACTGAAGCGTTTCTTTATTTTGGCAGGTATAGCACTTATTCTCTGGGTGTTGTATTTACTCAAACCTGTCGTTTTACCTTTTATTGGTGCATTTTTAGTCGCTTATCTGTTTAGCCCATTAGTCGATAAACTGCATAAAATTGGTTTACCGCGTTGGCTATCTATCAGTGCTGTTTTTATCGGTATTGGCGTTGTCATTACATTAGCATTTTGGTATTTGGTTCCGTTGATTTGGGAACAGTTAATGTATGCCAAAAATAGTATTCCTTCAGGGATACATTGGGCAAATTATAAATTCCTCCCTTGGCTTTCAGACAGCTTTAATTTAGTTCCTATGGAATTGGATGTTGATCAAATTTCAGCGGCTATTATGGAATACGTACAAACCAATTATAGTGCAGACAGCATTCAAGCGATGATTGCTAAATTGGCGCAATCTGGTCTGAACTTTATTCAAATTGGCGGTACGGTGGTTCTGATTCCGATTATTGCATTCTATTTTCTATTAGATTGGGATCGCATGCTGGATAGTTTCCGTCGCCTGATTCCAAGAGCCTACGAGCAAAGGACGCTTGTCATCGTTAGAGAGTGCCATAGCGTACTGGGTGCTTTTGTTAAAGGTCAGTTCTTGGTGATGGTGCTTTTGGGTGTGGTCTATGCTGTTGGTTTACAGCTTATTGGGCTTGAGGTCGGTTTAATTATCGGTATGGTCGCAGGCCTATGTAGTATTATTCCTTATCTAGGTTTTGCTGTTGGTATTATTGCAGCTGTTATTGCAAGCTTATTCCAATTTGGTATTGACTGGATGCAGCTACTGCTAGTTGGTGTGGTCTTTATGATTGGTCAAGCTGTAGAAGGCTATATCCTGCAACCGTTCTTGCTAGGCGATAAAATTGGACTGTCTCCAGTGGCAGTTGTATTTGCGGTTCTAGCAGGTGCTCAGTTGGGCGGAATTTTGGGGATGTTGATTGCATTGCCTGTAGCTGCTGTGATTGTGGTTTTATTGAGACATGCACGTGAGTTTTACGAAAATAGCCCTATGTATGGAACACCAGCACTTATTTCACAAGATTCGACAACAGGTTCAATTAGCATTGAAACTGATCAGGTTGAAGTTGATATTGAATTAAAAAATCGGATGGTAAAAGATCAGCAAGCATCTGAAAATTCAAGTAAGATTGATCAAGTCGACCATAAAGAACTTTAGGACAAATACCCCCCTATGCGTCAATTGCAATTAGATATTGAACCTCAACTCGATGCTCGGATCAGTGATTTTTCTGGGCCAGGGTGGGGGCATGTTATAGATGCAATTCGTCAGTTACATGCGGGTTTAATGAATCGTTTCTATGTCTATGGTGGTGCAGGTTCAGGGAAAAGTCATTTGCTCTCAGCAATTTGCGATTCCTATCTGGAAATTGGAAAAACAGCAATTCAAGTTTCATTGCTTGAGTTGCTTGATGCTCCGACTGAAGCAATTACCTCTTTAGAACGTTTTGATCTGGTCGCTTTAGATGATATTGAAGCCATTAGTGGTGTACCACATTGGCAAAAAGCAGTTTTCCATTTAATCAACTATAACAATGAAGAAGGTGGACAGTTGGTGTTCTCTTCTCGGGTTGCTCCCATTGAGTTAAAACTTGAGTTACCTGATTTGCAGTCACGTTTAACCCAAGCGGTGAGTGTGAAAGTCCCAAATGGTAGTTTGTATGCTGACCGATCGACACTGGTGATGTCAGTTCTTTCACGTCGTGGGATTCATATGGATCAACAAATTATTGATTATTTACTTGCACATGGTCCGCATCAAACCTCGATATTATTACAAAGCTTGGAACAGTTGATTCAGTTATTGAAGGGAGAGAAAACCAAATTAAGTAATGCAAACTTAAGACAGATTTATGCGTTGATTGACGAATATCGGTAAATCATAATATTACTTGAGAAATTGTTCGAGCTGTGACAGAGTACGGAAAATTGTTAGGTGTTGCAGGGATTATGCAACCTAAGAATAAAAAGAAAAGATAAAATAAAAAGCAAGGAGATCGTTATGCTCAAGAAGAGCATAGGTGTAGCTACGCTATTCATGGCGAGTCATGCCTACTCAGACAATATTAAGGTCACGACCACTGCAGATATTGTCAAAAATGACACGGAATGTTCACTTCGCGAAGCTATCGAATATATTAATCAAGACATGCCAGAAGCTGGATATTATGGTTGTGGTGGTAAAGATGCTATTTCAACAATTTTGCTTGAAAAAAATAAAACATATTTACTAAACAATCACTTAAGCATAAAAAAAGATATGACGCTGAGAACTACATACGATAGTTCTGTTGGGGATGACATTGTTCAGGGTGTAAGTAATGCCATTTTAAAAATGAATGGACAAGATAATATTTTACGAGTTGATAATGATCAAAGCGCTTTAATTCGTGTGAATTTAAAAGAAGTGAGTTTGCAAGGCTGTGAACAAGAGTGTGGTGTTGGGCAAGGCGGGCTAATTTATAATAATGAATATTTAAGTCTAGAATATGTCAAATTAACGGGTGGTTTTGCTGAGCAAGGTGGTGCTATTTATAATGTTGCAACCTTGTTGGCAGATGGGATCAGTCGAAGTATAGTAGAAATTCGCTCGAGTTTGGTCGAGAAGAACCAAGCGGTACAAGGGGCAATATTGTATGGTGGTGCACCTTCTTTTCGCATATCTAATTCTGTTTTCAAAGAAAATAAAACAACAAACAGTACAAGTGCCAATATTTATTCTTTAAATAATGCGACTGTTAATGAAGATTCTACCTTATTGACATTAACATCACGTCTTGTCAGTAGTACCTTTGTCAAAAATACGGGCTATGTCGTCAATGTTCGTGATGGTATGGCTTTGAACAATTTAACTGTCGTTGGCAATAGTAAAGGTATTTACTTTGATGCCACTGCAAACATGGCTTATTTGGCGAATAGTATTGTACTTGGCAACATTGAAAATACAATTGCAGAAAACTGTGCTGGAAATGTTGCTAAAGCCGTGCTTCAGAATAATCTTGTTACACAAGAGGATTGTGGAAGTGGTGTAAATTATTATCCCAATGAGTTTTGGTCGGGTCCTCTGATTGCAGGCAATGATGTTGTTGGCGATTGTAAGACGATGTCTGAAGATGGGGATAGCTTACTGTGTCCGTATAAGGTACCTAATCAAAAATTTTTAGGTTATATACGCCCACGTATCTTAATGAGTCAAATGCATTGGCTAGATTCACCAATTGTGAATAAAGGTAAAGTAGTTGTGAACTCAACCGATACTCTGATTGGTTGTGAAAGCTCTGATCAACGAGGCGTAAACAGGAATAGTAATAATACTTTCTGTGACCGAGGCGCAATTGAAATTGAAGTCCCTACCAGCATTAGTCTGATTGGTCAGGATTTAATCTCTGGCCAAGTTGCCAAGCTTTCAGTTGCAGATTTGCTAGGGGATAGTGATTTATTGTCTAAAACTGAATGTGCGACCTTGTTCAACTCAGTCAAGGCGCCTAATGGCGAAGAATGGCAACCGGGTTGTATGCGTGTACAGCAGACTCAAACTGTTTCCAAGGGCAAAGTTGTTATTGATGAGCAAGGGAATATCACCTACACGCCAAATGGATCATGGCATGGTGCAGATATTTTTAGACTGCAACTTGTGACCACAACAACACGCTTTGATGAGCATGTTCCGTTCATTGAAGTGAATGTTCAAATTGTGCAAGAACCACAAAATCATATGGAAAGTGACAAAATTAAAACCTCTGGAGGAAGCACTGGAATTCTTAGCTTACTCGGGTTGTTTGCATTAATTTTGCTGCGTCGAAAATAAAAAGAAAAGGCCAAACATGAAATATTTTAAGAAAGGACTGTTAGGAGCCGTGGTGGTCGCGAGCATGGCTCTAATTGCAGCGGAAGATAAGACTATTTATGTCAATACATTTGAAGATGAAGATAATGTGAACATGGATCAATGCTCACTCCGTGAGGCAATTAAAACAGCGAGTCTCAACAAGGCTTATGGGGGCTGCACAGCTGGGAATACAGGTTCTGGTCAGACAGATTATATTCAATTAAAAGCTGGTACATATAAGTTGAATAAAGAAATCACACCTGAATCTAAGGTTGTGATTTTAGGAAAAAGTCCATATTTAGATCGTGAGAAAAGCCCAATTAGTTTTAAGTATCCAGCACTAGGTGAGTTGACTTCACGAATTGATGCGGCTGGGAAATCACGTTTATTTAACACCATCACACAGAGTAGTCTAACACTTGAAAATGTAGTTTTAGAAAATGGTTACTCCTCGGATGAAGGTGGGGCTCTGCTTATTGGTGGAGCATTAACCCTCAACAATAGTCAGATTTTAAACTCAAAATCTGCTAAGAAAGGTGGGGCATTATATTTAGTTGGATCAGGGGAACATCAACTGTCTGTTAATAACAGTGTGTTGCAGGGTAATCAGGCGAATGTTGGTAGTATTCTTGCAATGCAGTGCAATGCAGGTCTTTTGGATGTGAAGGCTAATCTAGAATTTAGGGCGAGTAGTTTTATTGCGAATGGACTGACATCGAGTCTCAGTGCATTTGACTTCTGCGGGAATCCTAAAGTTGCCATGAGTAATAATACTGTGGCAAAAAACATTGCGAGTCCTACAAACGGAAGTATTATTTATGCCATCAATACTCGTGAACATAATTTAAGTCTAGAAAGTAGTTTTATCCTTTCAAACAATACCATTGTGGAAAATAGTGCAGCAGGTGTTCTGGATTATGATGATTCTGGTGATAAATCTTTATATTACAATGTGCTTGCATATAACCAATACAAGTCGTGCCGTTATTTAGGATCACAGACTTTGTCGGATAAGTATGATGCTGGTGTGACAGTTGCTTATAACGCTTTTGATACAAGTACAAGCCAGTGTGAGTTCGCTGAAGGTGCAAGGGTTGTAAGTAATTCGGTTGATACCAATATTGATGTTAAAAATGTTGCTATGTCTAGCTTACTGAGTTCATTAACTGAACCATCAAAGTATAATTTATTTCGACAAATGTACTTCCCGAAAGTCAATGGGGGAGCTATTGATTTGTTAGATACCAACAGCAAATTAGACTGTAATAGTAGTGATCAGCGTGGCTTAGATCGTATTGTTGATGGAACCTTGATGTTGGCTCCAGAAGATGCCAATAGTTGCGATATTGGTTCTGTTGAACTTCGTCGCTTGGCGGCGGCAGACATTACCGATTTGAAAAACACCTCACATGTAGAGCGTCTACAAGCTTATGAAGATAATATTAAGGAATTAGAAGATTTAATTGCCAATAAAAATACTAACCCTGACTTTCTAGTTGAGTTTAATGAGGAGTTACAACGCTATAAAGCACTTTTATCCGCGACAAAAACTGATCAAAAATACCGTGCGATTTATGTCGATCCATTCCTTTTTATACTTCAAGATGAAGCTGTGATTAATTCTGCTGATGGAACATCAGCTTTAAAAGAACCCAATACAGATAATTATGCGATTATTGAAACTAAGGTTTTGGGTGTTGGAACACTCAGTGCTACAGGCGGTGTCCTTGATACTTCTAAACTCAGGGCTGATCCAACATTGCGCTGTGAATGGAAAGATGATTTAAAACAAATCATGATTTATCGAACAGATGGTCAACCTACCAATAGTTCTGAATATGTCTATTGTCAATATACTGTTCAGAGTAAGTCAACACAGGCAACATCGTCAGGAATTTTAAAAGCTGAATTTAGCAATATTCAACCAATTGCCAAAACAGACGAATACACATTGAATTACGGTGGAACATTAAAATTAAATATAAACCCACTTTCCAATGATAGTGATGACGGTGATGGCCCTGTTAGCACTGTGGCCTCAGAATATCAGCGACCAGCATTTTACCAAGATGCTAATGGTGAAAATCTTGCAATTCGTATTGTTCGTCAAGATGCAGGTATCAATATTAAACCAGAGCGTACAGGACCGTGTCCTGGAGAGTATGAGAAATATGTATGTTATGGCGGTAATATTGAAGTTGAAGTGCGCAATAATTTCAGCCCATTCCCCTATGAGATTGAATATGTAATTTATGATGCTGAGGCTGAAGAGTCTAAATCTGCGATGATCTACTTTAAAAATACTGCTAAAAATACCAATAAAGAATCAAGTGGCGGTGGAGGCGGTTCGATCGGTGGTTTAGGGGTGATAGGGTTATTGTCATTGGTGTGGTTAAGACAACGCCGTAAAATTTAGAATTAAAATAAAAAATGCCTCAATTGAGGCATTTTTTATGAACTTGAGAGCAGTAGGTCATAAGTTTTGACTGAACTTAATGTGTGCTGTTATGGTTATTGATGTATTTATTAATATATTCATTACGAATATTTACACGTTCATTTGCATCAGCTTTTTGCATGCGAATGCCTAAATCACGTCGCTCTTGGGTGCTCATCTGTTGCCATGTATCACGCATTTTCTGCTTTTCTTGCTCAGGTAGCTGAGTGAACCAATCCATACGTTGTTGAAGTGCGGCACTTTGCGCATCTGGGAGTTCTTTGAGGGACTGGTAGCGTTGAATTAACGCACGCTGTTCTTCTTCAGATAGCGATTCCCACGTTTCAGATACTTGTGTATCCGCATCTTTGGAAAAAATCCAAAAACGTTCAAAACCTGCAAAACTGGTTTGTAAAAAACCCAGTGTACAAAGCGCAAAAGCGACACGTTTAGCTGCCATGTGGAACGGTGTCCTCACCTAAAACCAATAACATTTCTAAATCTTCAACCATCTGTGGTGAAAGTTTAGGAGTCGAAACTACTTGGTTGTGTGGTTTTTCATCGAGAGTTACAGAGTTTGGAAGAACCACGAAACCTGCAATAGCCGCAGCTAAAGCAAAACTAGACATTTTCCAAAGGCCATAACGTGAGGACTTTTGATCTTGAATATCATCAAGAACATGTTGCATCACCACGGGTTTATTTTTGTGGTGCTGCGCGAGTCCATCAAGTTTGGAGGTTACTTGCTTTAAGAAATCATCTTTCATTCGGATGATCCTCCTAGATGTGGATTCAAATGTGCGAGAGCTTGGCGTAAGCCTTGAATCGCACGATGGTAATGCGTTTTAACACTGCCTTCAGAGCAATTCATGATTTGTGCAGTAGTTGCAGTATCAAAACCTTCCCATGCACGTAACATAAATGCTTGCTGTTGACGAACTGGAAGGCTCGCAATGGCTTCTTGAATTTCATCAGCAGTAGCAGCTTGACTTAAAAAGTCTGATGGATTTAGCGCTCTTTCATCAACCACATCATTGACTTCAAGATCGTCATCATCAAGACTGACTTTTTTGAAGAAAGAAAAGGGTTGTGCTCGACGTGCTTCTTTACGACGCCAATCCTGTAATTTGTTGGTTAAAATGGTATAGAACAGGGGATACCATTCTTCCGTAGAACGATCTGCATAAGACTTATGCAAAGAAATAAAGGCTTCTTGCACCAAATCCATGGCAATGCCATGTTGGTTTTGTGTTGCACTTTCCATCATCACTAATGCACGACCAGTCACTTCTTGCATAAAGCTTTTCAGGCGAGACTCAGCGGTACTCTTAAGAATACTCGAATCTTGCGCTTTAGACTGTTTGGGTGCTAAATCCATAGAGATGGAAAATCCTGTCATTGGATACCCACCATTATTTCCTCGATCATGTGCCTATAACGTTGGAAATAATGGTTTGGTTGACAACACAACTAATTATTTTTTCTAGTGTAATCTATTTTTTTAGCTGAACCGACTTTAATTAATATAACTTAACGATTTTAAAGTCGCTGTCGTACCATTTCAAAGAAACAAATTGAACCTGCAATTGCCACATTAAGAGACTCTTGACCACCTGGTTGTGGAATGCTAACTGCTTGGGCATGGGCCAAAGCAAAATCAGAAACACCTTGACCTTCGTTACCTAAGATCCAGACACAAGCTTGGGTTAAATCTTTTTGATACAGGCTTTCAGCTTGATGTGAGCTGGTGACATACACTGGAATTTCAAAGCGCTCGAGTACATCTTCGATGGCAACGTTTTCATAGGTGTTGAGCGAGAAATGCGCTCCCATACCAGCGCGTAATACACGTGGCGACCAAAGTGATGCTGAGCCTTTGGTGCAGATCACTTGTTTAATCCCTGCAGCAGCTGCGGAGCGGAGGAGTGTACCGACATTACCTGGATCTTGAATATTTTCCAAAATCAGGGTGTCTAAGCTAAAGTCTACGCTTTGGCTTGAACTTGGTAAGTCTACAACTGCCAAGAAGGGCAAAGTGGTCCCCAATGTGCTTAAGTCTCGATACAGGCTTTCAGCAATGACAAAAACAGCACCTTCATATTCATCTAAAATATCGCAAATATCAGGGTGTTCGAGTGCATTTTCAGTGGTGAAAATAGAATTGAGTTTCTTCTTTTTTTCAACCCAAGCTAAGCCTAAGTGTGTCCCTTCAAGCACGGTTTGACCTTGCTTTTTACGGTAACTACTTTGTTCAATTAAACCACGCAGATGTTTAATCTTTGGGTTGTCTTTTGATTCAAGAAAAACGATTGACATGAGGGAGACTCGTGCACATAACGCGTTAGATGGTTATGCGCATTTTAAAAAATTAGTTGTGGTAGCCAGTCACTAAATCGACTTCGTTTTTAGAACCAATAATCACAGGGACACGTTGGTGTAGGTCAGTCGGTTGAATGTCTAAAATACGAACGCGACCCGTTGTAGATGCACCGCCAGCCTGTTCAATTAACATACTCATTGGGTTTGCTTCATACATTAAACGTAGACGACCTGCTTTTGTCGGATCTTTGAGGTCGTATGGATACATGAAAATACCACTACGGCAAAGAATACGGTGAATGTCGCCCACCATACATGCAACCCAACGCATGTTGAAGTCTTTCTCACGCGGACCTGTTTTACCTGCAAGAAGTTCTTCAATATAACGTTTTACTGGATTCTCCCAGTGACGTTGATTGGATGAGTTAATTGCATATTCTTTGGTATCTGCTGCTACTTGAATATTTTCAGAAGTGAGCAAGAATTGTTGAGTTTCAGGGTCGAAAGTGAAAAACACAGTACCTGCACCGACTGTTAACGCTAACATGGTGGATGGACCATAGAGCACATAACCCGCAGCAACTTGCTGGTTGCCTGCTTGCATAAAGTCTTCAGCTTGAGTTACTGTATTTTTTGCAGGCAAGATTGAGAAAATAGTACCCACGCACATATTAATGTCGATGTTGCTTGAACCATCAAGAGGGTCAAATAACACTAAATATTTGCCATTTTCTTGAGCTGGGGTGAATTCATCTAATTCTTCAGAAGCTAAACCACCAACCTGTGGGTGTACTTTTAAAGCATCAATTAAATAGTCATTTGAAATCACATCTAATTTTTTTTGTTCTTCACCTTGCACATTTTCATTTTGTGCACTGCCCAAAACTCCTGCTAAGGCACCTTTTTGCAAAGCTTGATCAATGGTCTGGCAAGTGTTAGCAATTGTGCTAATCACTTGAGCCAATTCAGGCGTAAGATTTCCCGTTTGTTGTTCTAAGAATTGGGACAGATTGAGATATGACATAAGGGGGAAGGCTCCACTAAAACTTGAATACATAATAAAATCAACTTTGCGCTATATTTTAGTCGAGAACGAGGCAAAAGAACAATTAAACTCGACTATTTGCTGTGATTTTACCCTTGCAAGTCTCGTGGAAAGTGCTATGTTGATGAAAGGAACATCAGGTAAAAATAGGAGCACAACAATGACTACGCAAAAATTTGATGCGACTCCAACGCCGAGCGAAGGGATTACTCTAGATGACATTTCAGCGGATAGTGTAAAAAAAGCATGGCAAGATTATGAAGCCAAAGCTGAGTACAAAAAGTTCAATAAGCATGACATGATTGAGTCTATGCAACACGCTGAAGAGTCTGACCAAGATCCCAAGCCTGAACAAGTTTAGTCATAAAAAAAGCGCCCACGAAATTGAGCGCTTTTTTTATAGCTGAAGAAACGACTACTATTTTAATAGTGGCGGTACAGCTTCGTAGTTAATTTCTACGCGACGGTTTTCTTTCCATGCATTTTCATCATGACCGGCATTGATAGGCATTTCTTTACCATAGCTAACGGCTTCAAGTTGGTTTGGACTTACACCTGTAGTGATTAAGAAACTCTCAACAGCTTTAGCACGACGTTCGCCTAATGCCATGTTGTACTCACGTGTACCGCGTTCATCGGTATGACCTGTTAACGCTACGCGAGAGTTTGCATTAGCCATGAGGAACTGAGCATGTGCTTGCAAAGTTTGATAGTCTTCATTACTGAGTTCGCTACTATCGTAGTCAAAGTGAACAACACGTTTTGCTAAAAATGCTTTGTTTGCTTCAGTCACACCTTTTGCTGATGCACCTGCAAGATTTTGTGCATTTAATGCAGCATCTTCACTTAGACCTTGTGTGTTGACTGTGGTGGCACCATTTGGGTTTTGACCCGCCTCAATTGTTGCTGCTGGTTTACGACTTGCACAACCAGTCATAACTAGAGCAGTTGCTAAAATCGGAAGGGCTAAAAGTTTGATTGATTTCATTCTTCATCTCCATGAAAACTGATGATTACTAAAAAAGACAGTTAAAAATTATTTAGGCGCCCAAGCGGGTTCGCGTACTTCACCTTGTTCGCTTGGAAGGTTCATACGGAAGCGTCCATCCAATGACATGATCGAGAGCAAACCACGTGAGCCTTCACGTGTGGCATAGACCACCATTTGTCCGTTTGGTGAAAAACTTGGTGATTCATCCAAACTGGTTGGCGTTAAAATATTGGTGACACTTGAGTTTAGGTCTTGAATTGCGACTTTATAGTTACTACCACTTGGACGGTGTACTAGTGCCAGTTTTTTGCCATCGGCACTGAGTGTGCCACGTGCATTGAATGCGCCACGGAAAGTTAGGCGTTTATAGTTACTGCTGTCGAAGTCGTAACGATAAATCTGCGCAGAGCCACCACGGTCAGACGTGAAAATAAATGATTTGCCATCAGGAGCATAACGCGCTTCAGTATCAATCGCACTGTCATTGGTCATACGTTGTAACTGACGGGTTTCCAAGTTCATTTGGTAGATTTCAGGGTTGCCATGCATAGATGCCGTAAACAACATGCTCTTACCATCTGGTGAGAAACTTGGCGCACCATTAAGACCACGGAAGCTGGCAAGTTTTTCTCGTGTACCTGTAGAAAGGTCTTGAACGTAAATTGCGGGGCGTTTAGTTTCAAATGACACATAGGCAATTTTCTTGGCATCTGGAGTCCAAGCTGGTGATAAAATTGGATCACGTGACGTTAAGATCGTCCGAGGTTGCTCACCATCGGTATCGGCAATTTGAAGTGTATAGCGTTGTTCTGGCGTAGCTGGATTACGTAGTACATAAGCAATCCGTCCGCTAAAGTCACCAGGAATACCTGTAAGTGCTTGATAGATAGCATCACTAATCATGTGTGCGGCAGAGCGCACACGGGATGCTGGAACGGTTAATAATTCATTTAAAAGGTATTGTTGTTTCTGCACATCATAAAGTTGGTACTGGACTTCGAAACCGCCATTTGCAGCAGACTTAACTGTACCAGTCACCACATACGGTACACCAGCTGCCTGCCAGTTAGCTGCATTAGGTGTGTTCATACTGGCTGTTGCGGGTAGATTTTTTGAGGAACTGGTGAATTTTCCTGAGCGATTTAAATCCGTTTCAATAATAGGATAAAGACTGCTGTCATTGCTAAATGGCACGATTGCAATTTTCGGTGCTTCTTCAGGTGCTTTTGCAATTTCTAAATGAAGCTGGGCATGTGCTTGAGTCACTAAGACTGGGCTAAAAGCAGTTAAAATAGCTAGGCTAAGAAGGTGTTTACGCGTCATTTCCATCATTCGTTATTTACTCAAACAAACGTCTTTTATTGTGGATTTAATTGTTCTACATAATGGCATGATTTTCTAATATTGAAAGCATGAAATTATGATTGATCTGTTATAACACTGTGAAAAGTGAGTACGAATTAAGTGGTTTAAGCGTAAATAGGAAAAGGAATCACCCGATCAAGGTCATAGATGTACGGAAACGGTTATGGAATAGCTGAAACATCAAATAATTTTGATGTGTAAAGTTGACGTACTTTTAGGTCATAGAACGCTACAAAAACTTCATATTGTGCTCAAAATAAATATCCCCTGATTTTGTTCAGGGGATATTTTTATTTTGCAGTAAATGATGAAGTAAAACTTTGAGCTTGTCTGCGCGCCTCTGGGTCTGATGGCATAGGGTAGGGTGCAGCAGAACGAACCGCGGCTTCAACACTGGCTTTCATGTCTGGGTCGCTAGAACTCACAATGACGGACCGCACAGTACCATTATCTGATAGCGTCACACGTGCTGTCGCTGTTTTCCCACTTGAGCCGGCAGGGGTATCCCATGCACGCTTAATTTTATTTTCAAAGTCTCGTTTTGCCGTGGACGCAATTTGTTTGGCCTCAGCTTTCTTTTGTGCAGCTTCTTCGGCAGCCTGTTTTGCAGATGAAGCACGTGCTTCTTCAGCCGCACGCTCTTTTGCTTCGGCATCGGCTTTACGTTTTGCATCAGCGGCAGCCTTGGCTTTTTCTGCATCTGCTTTGGCTTTTGCATCCGCCGTAGCTTTAGCTTTATCCGCATCGGCCTTACGTTTCGCATCAGCGTCGGCTTTGGTTTTCGCTGCATCTGCTTTAGCTTTAGCATCGGCATTTGCCTTGGCTTTATCGGCATCTGCTTTAGCCTTCGCATCAGCGGCGGCTTTTGCTTTGTCCGCATCGGCTTTACGTTTTGCATCAGCGGCAGCCTTGGCTTTATCTGCATCCGCTTTGGCCTTTGCATCCGCCGTAGCTTTAGCTTTATTGGTATCAATAATTTGTTGCTGCTTTTTAGCGAGATCAGCTTTCTTCTGTGCTTCAAGCTTCGCTTTTTGTACAGCTTCCGCTTTTTTCAATGCTTCTAAGTTTGCTCGGTGTTTTGCATCTGCTTCAGCTTTTGCGGCAGCATCCAGTTTGGCTCTTTCAGCAGCTTTCGCTTGTTCGGCAGCTCGAGCTTCGGCACGCTCTTGCTGTGCTTTAAGTTTTTCAGCTTCAGCCTTCGCACGTGCTTCTAACTGCTTTTGCATTTCTGCTTTACGCGCTGCCGCTTCAGCGGCTTTGGCATCCGCAGCTGCTTTTTGAGTATCGACCTTTGGCACAACTGGTGTTATAGGTGGGGTTGGAATAACAGGTGCAGGCTCTACAGTGGGGGGAGCCGTTTGTGTGATTTCTTTGGCTACATTTTCATGTGCTGTTTCAGTAAACTTTGTTTCTTCAAGCGTAACAGGCTTTAAGTCCTCGGGTTTAATCAGAACAGTCTTGATTTGCTTCGGTGGCTCAGGTGGTTTACTCATACCAAGATAAAGTAAGCCAACAACAGCAATCACATGGATACCAAAGGTAAATCCAAGCGCGATGGCTTTTTGTTTAAAAGGTGGCTTTTTAAAATCTTTCATAAATTACTTTAATGGCTCTGTGAGTAATCCAACTTGGGTGAGGCCCGCTTCTTGTAGACTGTTCATAAGTGACATGACTTCGCCATAAGAGCGAGACTGTTCACCTTCTACAACAACAGTTAAAGTTTTGTTTTCAGCCTGAGCTTGTTGTTGTGCTTCACTTAAAATAGACGTCAATTCAGATAAAGCCAAAGGTTCAGTTGAACTATGCGTTTTATATTTAAGAAAATAGCGACCTTCTTTATCTAAGCTGACCATTGCAGGTGCATCTTTTGATTCAATAGGATTGCCATTGGCTTGTGGCAGATCGACATTGATGCCACTGGTAATCATGGGTGCAGTCACCATGAAGATGACTAATAATACGAGCATGACGTCAATATATGGGACGACGTTCATCTCACTTTTTAGTGGTTTTTTAATGCGCTCGAAGCGTCCTGAACGTTGAATTGCCATTAGTCATGTTCCTTAGTTTCACCCAAAGACTGACGTTGTAATAACGCAACCATTTCCTCTGCAAATAAAGCACGATCGGAGTAAACCGTTTCGCCTTTTCCTGTGTAATGGTTAAATGCCAATACTGCGGGAATAGCAGCAAATAAACCAATCGCTGTAGCAATGAGTGCTTCAGCAATACCTGGTGCAACTGTTGCAAGGGTGACTTGATCTACGTCAGCTAAACCAATGAACGCATTCATGATGCCCCACACGGTACCAAATAAACCGACATAAGGGGCAACAGAACCAATGCTGGCCAAAGCACCTAAGCCTTGTTCAAGTTGGCTTTGGTCACGACTTAGCCCTACACGTAAAATACGTTCTGTACCTTCAATGGTTTGTGCTGGTGCAGCATTGCGTTTTTTTAGTTTTAAAAACTCCCCCAAACCTTGATAGAAAATGTCCTCAAGGCCGACACGTTTGGAGTTAAGTTGCGCATTGTTATATAGCGTATTCAGCTCAGCACCCGACCAAAAAATTTTTTGGAAATGCTCATCGTCTGCCTGTGCTTTTTTATAACTCATGTGTAACTTGGCAATCAGATACCAGCTAAACAGCGAGGCCAAAAGTAAAGCCAGCATTATCAGTTGTACGACAGGGCTTGCTTGTAAAATTAGATCTGAAACTTGAAGAGATGATTCGAGTTGAGTTGCCATAGTTACTACATGTGCCAATAATTTTTTTAGTCTTGTCCTAATTCCTTCAGAATCAGGTTACGAATTTCATCTGGCAGGCGACGTGGTTTCATTTCTGAACTGATACATGCCAATTCGACTTCGCCAGATGCAAGCATGATTTCACCACGATAAATATTTTGTTGCAACACAAATGACGTCGCCTTACACGAAACAACACTTGCTGTAACAGTAATTAAATCATCCATTAAAATTGGACGTGAATATTTCACATTAATTTTGTGTACTACAAAATTATAGTCTTTTTGGTGCCAGTAATGGTCTACACCCGCAGCACGTAGCCATTCGGTACGAGTACGTTCCATAAAGCGAATATGATTGGCGTGGTAAACAATGCCACCTGCATCGGTATCTTCAATATAGACACGAATGTTGAATTCGAATTTATTCGCCATGAGGGTATTCCGTTTTATTCAGTTTATGAATTGATTTTAAGTTCCTTGACGCTTTTATATTCAAGTATACAGCCTTAAAATTTAGATACGTCAAGTGGAGTAACGGCTCGAAGTTTAGCAGTTTGAGATTTCACTCCAATGGCACAAGGTGTCAAATATTAGGGTTCCTGATCATACAACTATTTCACTATGTAACTATAGGTGGCATTGAGCACATTCTAGTTGAGAAAGTAGCTTTTATTTTTGGTGATGGGGACGTATTTGAATTCTTTAACTCGGCTGTATGCACATATATGTCTTTACCGCTGTGTATAAAGAAGCAGTTGTCTTGGCTGCTTATATTGGTGCAACATACCAAGGGTATGGGGTCTATTGCTGAAGATTTATCATGATTATCACATGAAGACAGTGATTATCACGTGGTAGTGTCATCTGTATTTGATCGCGTATCGCTTGAAAAGATTCAGTTTATGCGATGCAAATTGTATAATTTTTTTAAATAATCCAAAAATGTAAGTGTTTATAGATGTTATGAGCAACGCCAACCAACCTACACCATCGCAACTTATGTCCGTGATTCAGACGCAAACGTCTATCGCAAAACTTGGTTTGGATCTCAACGCAGTCATGACATTGGTTGCTGAACAAGCACAGCAAATCACCAATGCAAAAGGTGCTGTAGTCGAGCTTGATGAAAATGGCGATATGGTGTATCGCGCTGTATCTGGTGGAGCAGCCCACTTACTTGGGCTACGGCTTCATAAGCTCAATAGTTTGTCTGGCTTATGTGTAGAACAAAACACGACTTTGTATTGTACCGATAGTGAAAATGATTCGCGTGTGGATCGTGAAGCATGCCGACGAGTCGGGCTGAGGTCAATGGCTGTAGTACCGTTAACTCATTGTGGTGAAGCGGTGGGCGTGCTAAAAATTTACTCTGAAGATGTAGAAGCATTTCAAGAAAGTGATTTGCAACTCTTGAGTTTGATGTCAGAGTTAATTGCCGCAGCAATGTACCACGCCACTAAGTTTGGTGCACAGGAGTTATATAAACTTGCGACTCAAGACCACCTGACGGGTTTATCCAATCGTGCATTATTTTTAGATTATTTAAGACAAGGCGTGCTACAGGCCAAGAAACACGGAAAGCATATTGGTGTTTTGATGATTGATATGGATGGATTAAAAACGATCAATGATCAATTTGGTCACCGTATGGGAGATGTCGCGTTAAAAGAAATTGCACATCGCATCAAAAACAATATAAGACAAGAGGATTTAGTTGCACGCCTTGGCGGTGACGAGTTTGCAGTAATACTCAGCAGTGTTGCGAATAGAGATTTAGCTACATCAGCGATGAATCGAATTGCTGAAGCGTGTGGGCTGCCTTTTCGCTTTGAACAATTAGATTTAAAAATAGGGGCGAGTGTCGGACTTGCAATCTACCCCGAGGATGCTTTGGAAATTGATCCTTTAATTGAGTTCGCGGATCAACAAATGTACCTGCAAAAAAAGCAACGTAAAAACATGCAATAAGTTGCTTCTCATCGTAAATTAAAAAGCGCTTATACTTGGTTAAGTATTTGATAATATGCTAATTTTTAGCTTTGATGTATAGCTCTTACTGTCAAACACAGAACAGCGAATGTAGTGGCCCCATTTAGCTAGTAGCTCAGTTCGCTGTTCTTTTTAAGATGACATCATGTTTTTATTTGTCTTTGGGTTCAGGCGGGGTCAGTCCAAACTGTAAATATGCCATATTGGTGGCGATACGCCCCCGAGCGGTGCGCATCACATAACCTTGCTGGATCAAATACGGTTCAATCACATCTTCAAGCGTACCTGAGTCTTCAGCCATCGCTGCTGCCAATGCTTCTACACCGCCAGGGCCACCATCAAAACGCTCAAGTAACATACTCAAATAACGACGGTCTAAAGTATCTAAACCGTCTTTGTCGACATTGAGCATATCGAGTGCACGTTGCGCCATATCTTGTGTCACTTCACCTGTGCCTTTGACTTGTGCATAGTCACGGACTCGACGCAGTAAACGGTTGGCGATACGCGGTGTACCACGAGAACGACGTGCAATTTCTGCTGACCCTTCACGTGTAATCGGTACATCCATCAAATTGGCAGAACGAGTCACAATATGCGTCAAGTCAGTGACTGAATAGAACTCAAGGCGTTGCACAATACCAAAACGGTCACGTAAAGGAGAGGTGAGGAGTCCTGCACGTGTGGTTGCAGCAACTAAAGTAAAGGGGGGTAAGTCGAGCTTAATTGAACGAGCCGCAGGACCTTCACCAATCATAATGTCGAGTTGGTAGTCTTCCATAGCAGGGTACAGAATTTCTTCAATCACGGGAGAAAGACGGTGAATTTCATCAATAAATAGTACATCACCTTCTTCAAGGTTGGTCAGCATGGCTGCCAAGTCCCCAGCACGTTCCAATACAGGACCCGAAGTCGACTTGAGGTTTCCACCCATTTCACGGGCAATAATGTTCGCAAGTGTGGTTTTACCCAGCCCTGGTGGGCCAAAAATTAAGGTGTGATCAAGGGCTTCACCACGACCACGGGCTGCGCCAATAAAGATTTCCATTTGTTCACGAACCACGGGCTGACCGATGTAGTCATCGAGTGAGGTCGGACGGATGGCGCGGTCGATATGATCTTCGGGTTTTTCGGAACCACCGATGAGACGGTCTTGCATATAGTTAAATCAATCTCTGGCTGAACTTTCGAGGCACAGCCTCAAATTATGATTTGTGTTTAGGTACCATTGTGTAGGCATTGCCTTACTTTTGAAAGATCAAAATGAGGGCTTTTAAATATATTTAAAAGTCCGCAAGTAAATCTTATGTTGGATTGAGGATATGTCCTTATATCCCAATCCAACATGGCGACATCCATGTCGCCTTCGTGTATCCAATTTAGGTGTATTGGTGTGTCTATTTGAATTATTTATTCATGGATTTGAGAGCAGCACGGATGATGTCGCTCGCCTCAGTAAAATCACCTTTTGCAGCATTGACTAATTTCTGTGCTTCTAGAGGTTTATACCCTAAAGACTGCAATGCAGCTTCGGCTTCTGCCACGGCAGAGTTGCCTGTGAACTGGATTTGTTCAACGGTTGAATTGCTTGGCGCTGCGCCTGAAGACATCGCTTTAAAGCGATCACGTAGCTCAATCATCAAACGTTCAGCGGTTTTTTTACCCACGCCCGGTACTTTAACCAGAGTATTGATATCTTCATGTTCAACAGTGTGAATCAGCATATCGACACTGAGTGTGGATAAAATGCCTAAAGCCATTTTAGGGCCGACACCGTTGACCTTTAATAGCGTGCGAAAAATGATTTTTTCTTGTTGATGTAGAAAACCATAGAGCAGTTGAGCGTCTTCGCGAACGGCAAGGTGCGTCCATAAGGTAATTTTCTGGCCTTTTTGTAGTTGGCAGAAAGTGGTTAGTGGTGTATCAATTTCATAACCGACACCATTTACATTTAAAAGTACGGTGGGTGCTTCTAGTGCGAAGACTTCACCAATAAGACATCCGATCATGTTGTGTGATTCACTTTTTTATCAATGGTTGCATAGTAGTGAGCATTGCGCAGAAAGGCAAAAGACTCACGAAAAATTGAGTTGAGATTGATGGTTTTATCATCAAATTGGATGCTGATGAGAGGTTTAAATCAATCCTGCTTTATTACCTTGTAATTCCTGAGACAAGTTATAGGCTTGGTGGTCTGAAAACTTAGAAATAATATCTAAGACCTGCATGATATTTTCATAATGGTTACTGCCAAAGTGTGCACCAGAACGACATAAAATGGCCATTAAGCGCTGCTCTTTAAAACTTAAGGTTTTATGCGGTGTAGTGAGCGGAATAAAGGCATCTAAAATATTTTGCAAACTTTGATGAGCAATAATTTCCAAACCAGCTTTTTGCGGGTGTTCAAATATTTTATCGCGGGCTAAATCCTTAGCACGGTTAATGCCTAACTCAATATCAGCAGCACAGTATTGCAATAAACTGCCAGCCAGTTGTCCACTTAAAATTTCAAAATGATGCTTGGCAAAAGCGGATGTGACTTCTTCAACCAGACGTTTCATCACCCGTCCGCGTAACGCTGCAATTTTTTGCTGCCACGTGGTATCTGGCATAGAGAGTTCTACTGGCGCACTATATTCACCAAGTAAGCTTAAAAAAATCGGTTCAACTTCTTCATAAGACAACATGTTTAAAATGATGCCATCTTCAAGGTCAATCAGGGCGTAGCAAATATCATCTGCTGCTTCAAGTAAATAAGTCAGTGGATGGCGACAATAATGATATTCACCCAGTTGAATCAGTCCGAGTTGCTCTGCGATTTGTTGCAGGATTTCTTTTTCTGCTTGATAGCAGCCAAATTTGGCACGTTTACTGGCTGGGGTATCGCCTTGTGATTCGATGGTTTTCGACAGCCACGGATATTTTAAGTAAGCTCCCAACGTTGCATAGGTTAGACGCATGCCACCATCATTAGGATGATAGTCAATTTTAGTCAGTAGACGTAGACCTTGGGCATTGCCTTCAAACTGACGCACATCGGCTTGTTCCTCTGCGGAAAGTTTCTCCAAAAAGTTGCCGTGTGATGCATCATCAAACCATTCACGAATGGCATATTCACCTGCATGACCAAAAGGTGGGTTCCCAATATCATGTGCTAAACAAGCCGCTTGAATAATGGCTCCAACATCGGCAGGAGAAATCCACATTGGTAGTTCGTCTTTGATTTTTTCTGCTGCGAGCATACCGAGCGAGCGCCCAATGCAGGAGACTTCGAGTGAATGCGTTAAACGAGTATGAATGCCATCGTGTTGAGTTAGTGGATGGACTTGGGTTTTTCGGTTCAGTTGGCGAAAGCTTTGAGAAAAAATAATTCGGTCATAATCTTTGTGAAATGGGCTACGTGCCAATTCTGTGTTTTGTTTTTTACTTCCAATACGAACTGTTGAGAGCAGTTCTAACCAACGCATTTGCATCATTTATCGTTATTCAGTGAGTTATTGGCTTCATCATGCCAAAAAAGTGTGACGAGCTCTAGAGGGCTGCGACATAAGTTGTCTTTTAATTTATGCTGTATTAAATTTTTATCAATAGAGCATCTTAAAGCAGTTCTGTTTGTTCTCAAGGAGGCTGTCGACTTCGTTATTTGTAGCTCGAATATCAATTGACAATGGTTTTTAGAATCGAATCAAAGCCTAAAACTCGGGCATCTTTGAAATTTATCCCTTAAAACATTTGTTACTAATCATGTTTGATTTTTAAAGTCAAAGTAAATTGATCTTTTAAAACAAAGAAATCTCACTTTTTTAAGTCGTAGACGACTAGCTGATTTTGGCAATACACAGTAGAATATGCGCTCTCTTCAAGTCACATTGAGGTAGGTTGTTTAGACCTGCCCGTGGAGCCAAAAACAGCATGTTTATCGTTGCCGGTGCACCTGCACACTCTTCTTTTAAGCAAACACAACTTTTAACACGTCTATCGTCTATTAGTTCTGTTCAATCAATAGAAAGCCAATGGGTTTACCTTTTCGACCAAGCGCTCGACGAGCAACAACAGCAATCTGCTTTGCAGCTATTAAATGATGGCGCAACCTTCCAAGTTCGCCAAGCGACAAGTGATGAAGTTCAAGTCCTTGTGACGCCACGTGTAGGCACAATTTCGCCGTGGTCATCAAAGGCAACGGATATTTTTGCCAACTGTAATACCCCGATACACCGCTTAGAACGCGGTGTTTTGTTTACTTTAAAAGGTATTTCTGAAGTATCGGATGCAGTAAAACAAGTTTTACATGACCGCATGACTGAAAGTGTGTTCAATCAAATTGAAGACGCTGCTGCATTATTTTCTGAAACTGCACCAAAGCCTTTAAATGCAATTGACATATTAGGTCAGGGTAAAGACGCTTTAGTGAAAGCAAACTCTGAGTTTGGTTTTGCACTCTCTGATGAAGAAATTGATTATTTGGTTGCTGCTTTTAACAAGCTCGGCCGTAATCCACACGATATTGAACTAATGATGTTTGCTCAGGCAAACTCAGAGCACTGTCGTCATAAAATCTTTGGTTCTGAATGGACAATTGATGGTGAAAAACAGCCATTGTCATTGTTCCAAATGATTAAAAACACCTATAAAGAATCACCAACAGATGTATTGTCGGCATATAAAGACAATGCTTCGGTGATCGTTGGTTTTGATACTCAGCGTTTCTATCCGAAGAAAGATGAAGCGACTGGTCACCACGTTTATAAGTATAAGAGCCAAGCCGCTCACATCCTCATGAAAGTGGAAACGCATAACCACCCAACAGCGATTGCGCCATTTGCGGGCGCTGCGACTGGTTCAGGCGGTGAAATCCGTGATGAAGGCGCAACAGGTCGTGGTGGTAAACCAAAAGCAGGTTTAACAGGCTTTACGGTTTCAAACTTAAATATTCCGGGCTTTGAACAGCCTTGGGAAGAAAACTACGGTAAACCATCTCGTATGGCATCGCCACTTCAAATCATGATTGAAGGGCCTTTGGGCGGTGCTGCGTTTAACAACGAGTTTGGCCGTCCTGCGTTAAATGGTTACTTCCGTACTTTTGAACAAAACGTGAATGGCGATGTGAAAGGCTTCCATAAGCCAATCATGATTGCGGGTGGTTACGGTAACATCCGTCCAGACCACGTGGAAAAAGATGCGATTCAACCAGGCGATTTACTGATCGTTCTCGGCGGCCCTGCAATGCTGATCGGTTTAGGCGGCGGTGCGGCATCTTCTGTAGACAGCGGTAAACTCGGTGAAAACCTAGACTTCGCTTCTGTACAACGTGAAAACCCTGAAATGGAACGTCGTTGCCAAGAAGTGATTGATGCATGCTGGCGTATGGAAGACTTCAACCCAATCGTGTCTGTACATGACGTGGGTGCAGGTGGTGTTTCGAACGCAATGCCTGAACTGGTGAATGACCACGAACTGGGTGCGATTCTTGATTTGCGTAAGATCCCATCGCTTGAACCGGGTATGTCTCCAATGGAGATTTGGTCAAACGAAGCGCAAGAGCGTTATGTGTTGGCGATTCGTCCAAGTTCTTTAGAATTATTTGAATCATTATGTGCGCGTGAACGTTGTCCGTTTGCCGTTTTAGGTGAAGCAACTGAAGCGCGTCAATTGACGGTGAACGATCCATTGTTTGACAATAAAGCCGTGGATATGCCAATGCAAGTCATGCTAGGTGGCACACCTCGTATGAGCCGTTCGTATGAAACGATTGAACGTCAAGGCGATGACTTTGATGCATCTAAAGTTACAGATTTGAAAGATGCGATTTACCGTGTACTTAAAAACCCAACGGTTGCATCGAAATCATTTTTGATCACCATTGGTGACCGTTCAATTACAGGTATGGTTGCACGTGATCAGTTCGTAGGCCGTTGGCAGGTTCCTGTTGCAGATGCAGCAGTGACGACAACAAGCTTACAAGGTTACACAGGTGAAGCAATGGCGATGGGTGAACGTCCCCCCGTTGCGTTGTTAAATCCTGCGGCATCTGCGCGTTTATCAGTTGCAGAGTCGATCTCAAATATTATGTCTGCAAAAATCGACCAGATCAGTGACATTAAATTGTCTGCAAACTGGATGGCGGCGGCTGGGCAAAAAGGTGAAGACCAAGCTTTATTCGAAGGTGTAAAAGCCATTGGTATGGAAATGTGTCCTGCACTCGGTATTGCAATTCCAGTGGGCAAAGACTCATTGTCAATGCGTACTACTTGGAATGATGAAGGCGAAGACAAGTCAGTGACTTCACCGATGTCAGGGGTAATCACAGCCTTTGCACCTGTAACTGATGTACGTAAAACCTTAACGCCTGAATTGAAAGACGAAGAATCAGTACTGGTTCGTATTGATCTTTCTAAAGGTCAGTTCCGTCTAGGTGGTTCGATCCTTGCTCAGGTTTATAAAGCGATTGGTTCAGTGACACCTGATGTGGATAGTTTTGATGACTTCAAAGCTTTCTTTGCCTTGGTTCAGGACTGGAACAACCGTGGCTTAATTAAGGCGTACCACGACATCGGTGATGGTGGTTTGCTTGCAACTGTTGCGGAAATGATGTTTGCAGCACGTCTCGGTGTGGCTTTAGAAGATCAATCAACTGAAAGTCTATTTGCAGAAGAAATTGGTGCAGTGCTTCAAATCAGCGCATCTGATTGGGCAACACTTGCAGACGAAGTTTCGGCATCTACATTACGTGATGCAATTGCGGTGATTGGTACGGTAAACAATACTGATCAGTTGACTGTAAATGGATTAGTGCTTGAACGTGCAGACTTGCAAGTGGCGTGGACTGAAGTGTCACATCAGATTCAACGTCTACGTGATAACGTGGAAACAGCGGATCAAGAATTTGCATTGATCACGGACAAATCACATGCAGGTATTATTGCAAAACCTACATTTGATTTGAATGAGCCAATTGAAGCACCGTATATCAACGAACGTCGTCCAAACATGGTGATCTTACGTGAACAAGGCGTAAATGGTCATGTTGAAATGGCTGCGGCATTCGACAAAGTTGGTTTTAACACTGTAGATGTGCACATGAGCGACTTGCTTGCAGGTCGTATCAGCCTAGATGACTTTGAAGGTCTTGTGGCATGTGGTGGTTTCTCTTACGGTGATGTCATGGGTGCGGGTGGTGGCTGGGCGAAATCAGTTTTGTTCAACCCAAAACTTCGTGACCAATTTGAAAAATTCTTCAACCGTGATGAAACGTTCTCTCTTGGTATTTGTAACGGCTGTCAAATGTTGTCGCAATTGGCTCCACTGATTCCGGGTGCTGAAGCTTGGCCGCGTTTCCATCGCAACACTTCTGAGATGTTTGAAGCACGTGCAGTTAACGTTCGTGTTGAAAAATCGAACTCTGTATTGTTAGAAGGTATGGAAGATTCAATCCTGCCGATCGCAGTTGCACATGGTGAAGGTCGTGTGGTGACAAGCGCGGATAACTTGGCTGCATTAAATACAGGTCATCAAGTGATCTTGCGTTATGTTGATAGTCAAGGGAATCCAACTCAACACTATCCAATGAACCCGAATGGTTCGCCAGAAGCGATTTCAGGTGTCACATCGAAAGATGGTCGTGCAACAATTATGATGCCGCACCCTGAACGTAACTTCCGTGCTGTACAGCATTCTTGGAAGCCTGAAGAGTGGACTGAAGACGGTGCATGGTTACGTATGTTCCGCAATGCACGTAAGTTCATTGGTTAATCTGAAGTCAGTGTTTTAAAAGCCACCTTCGGGTGGCTTTTTTATTGAATCGTCTTTTTTGTTTTTTAAATTTTTATTTCTCCCGCTGATGTTGGTTTAGATTTTGCTTTTATATTTGTGTGAAAGTGATATTGTGTAATAAATGCACAAATATCATGCAAAATAGAAAAAAGATGGATTACTAAACAATTTCAGTATCAACACTCATGTATGAGGTGATGACATGATTAAAACAGTTACATACGAAGCAGTCGATAAGTCTGCGTTACGTAAAAAAGGATGGAAGTTGTTTGCTGTGATTTTGAGCTTGCAATTGATCTTTTTGATTTTGGGTTATGCGTTGCAGATGTGATTTTAATAATTAAAAAATCGCCATGTGAACTGACTGAACTGACCCCATAAAGTTGGACAGTTTTTCAGGCGGTTTATTTATTAATTTCGTTTAAGCAAATTGAAGTCATGACGGAGTGATAAATATTAAATGTAAATGATGCTAATTGAAGCAAAAGAAATGAAATGCCTATAAATAGTATATTGAATACTAAGTAATTGATTAGATGATAGAAACAATTAATATTCTCAATTTTGTTTGTAATAAGTGGTTCTAATATCTTAGATTTTGAAAAAAATATAATAAAAGTTAAAAACATTGTATATAGTAAATAATAGAAAAATACTCGCATAAATAACAGGTGTGAGTACTTTAATTGTGAAAAACCAAAAGGTTTCGTATTGGAGTTATATATTTCAATAGAAAGAGTATGATTCATTACAGAACAAAAAATTGCATATCCAGCTATAAGAAATCCAAGAACTGTAAGAATTACACTTATAAGGCTGGCAGAAATGGTAGGGATCATCTCTGCTAGTTCACTGCTATTAATACCTAAGCTTAAAGAAAATGAAAGAATACTAAATATTGTTAGCAAAAAGATGTTTGTATTGGAAAATGGAATTTTTCTTGAAGTCAGGTATACATCAAATAAATTTTTTTCATCTAATAGCTCGTTACACATTTCTACATTTTTATTTTCAGTCATTTTTCTGTGTGCTCTTTCGTTGTTCTAGAGTTTTAAGTTGCTCTATAACCGCAGGCTTAGTTGGAGGAACAATAATCTCCTTTTGCGAAGTGAGTTTAAGAAATGAACCATATAATTTTTTTCCAGTAGAAAGTATATTATCTAAGCTGATGTCTTTAATTGTCTTTATAACTTTGAATTTATCATTATTGCCTTTTATTAAATCTCCATTAGCATTGACCCCTTCAATTTGAATACCTTGGTTACCTTGTTCTGTAGCTTCGCTGAGTTGATCTAATGTTTCATCAAAATTTAAACCATTCTTTTTATTACTAAACATAAGGGTCGTATTGCTACTTTGAATAGCATCTGATTTCAATTGTGCTCTTTTAATTAAATCATTTTTAAATTGAAGTTCATCATTTCTTTTCTTAAGAGTAATTTTTATGCTTTGAATTTTTTTATATTGTGTCAAAAAATCTTCTAAGCTTTCTTTTGTGTTTAATGGAGTGATATGGATATCAGGTAATCCATATTTTACTATAAAATCTTTTCGTGAGTCCTGAAGTAGAGATTCAATATGAATTCTAGTTTGTCGTCTAAAAAATGTTTGACATGTTTCTTTAAACATTTCTAATGTTGGAGCATGAGGGGTTTCTTTTAAATATATCAAACGATGGTTATTTAAAATAAGTACAAATAACGCAGATGGTGAAGTTTGGATGGAATCTTTCTGAGAAATTAGTTCTTTAGTTTCATAATCATAGATCTGAGTACTTGTTAATTTAGTATCTCGAATAAATCTTCCGATTACTGCAAATGTCTTTTCAGATTGATTTGGTAATTCTACTATTTGAGTTGATTGAAAGAAAAAATTCCCTCGTTTTACTTTCCACGTATCTTCTATTGTAAATGCTGGAATAACAACTTCATGAAGCATATCCATTAAATTATATGAATTAAATTTGCAAACAAAATTAGCTAGTTCATAAGTATAGGTGGTAGTCATAAATCTATGTTGTCTATATTTTATACTAATATAGCATGCGTGATATTAAATACAAGTAACTGATTTTAATTAAAAAGGTATTATTAATGCTCAAACTCATCTACTATGTCCCTGAATCTCACCTTGAATCCACAAAACTTGCGATTTTTGAAGCGGGGGCAGGTGGTATAGGAAACTATGAACATTGCGCATGGCAGGTTCTAGGTACAGGCCAGTTTAAACCTGTAAAAGGCGCAAATCCGTTTATAGGTGAGTTGGATGCTTTGGAGAAAATTCCAGAGTGGCGGGTGGAAACCATTGTTCCAGAGGAAAAGGCATCTGCTGTGGCAAAGGCTTTAAAATTTAGTCATCCCTATGAAGAACCCGCTTTTGAGTTTATTCAGATGGTCGATGTACTTTAATGATGAACCTAAAAATATATTTGATACACGTTAACGGCATTCGCAACTGTTTGAGGCAGGACTTAATTTATCAGATAAAGTTTCTGCGACTAAATTGATAAACGACGGAATAGAACGAGTTTTGCGAATGACAATGGTTTTGTCTACTTTTCCCGAAAGAAAAGTAGGTCGAACCGAAGGTTAATCCTGAAATTAAAACTTTAATGAAAAGATTCCATTGAGAAAACTAATCTTAAACCTTCTGAATAAATAACTCACGATCAAAACGATACTGCGGGAAAAACACCCCGTCGGTCGCACGCTCACCTGCACCAATCACCATCACAGGATATTGCTGCTCGTTTAGATTCAAAATTTTACGAACCAAAGGCTCATCAAAACCTTCCATCATACAACTATCAAAACCATAGGCACGTAAAGCTAGAACAAGGTTTTCACAAGCCAAAGCTGTGGTTTTACTTGCCCAAAGTTTTGTATCTGCTTGGTTAAATGTGGTTACGGGTAGTTGTTTGTCTAAGCTACGTGCGATTTTGAAAGCAACTTTCTTAAAGTTACCTAACGCATTTAAGTAACCTGTTTTATAGTTATAAGGAATAAACTTGTAATATTTGAGTACACTTGCAGGGGCTTCAGGGAAAGGGAACTCTGTAATGTTACGTTTTGCCATTTCATCATTACGGTCAGTACGTGCGACACACACGATCAGTTCTGACGCTGTTTTTGCTGCAAGCTGATTTAGGCAAGCTTTAACCAATAGTTTCTTTTTCGTTGGATTTTGCACCACATAAAAAGTCCAAGGCTGTAAGTTAGATGAATTTGGTGCAAGTAGTGCCAAATCTAAACAGTCATCAAGTACTTCGGCTGGAATGGTCTTATCCGTAAATTTACGAACAGAACGGCGACTTTGAATGACTTTTTTAAAATTCTCAACATCAATGTCTTGTGGCGCGGGCTCAAAATAGCGTTTTTTTTCTGTAGTGTTCGACATAAGAAGTATTTCCAGATTGGGTTTTAAAATATGTTGGGACTAAAAGTAAAAAAACCACTGCGTTTTAATAAACGTAGTGGTTTTTTCAGTCAAGTTATAAAGCCTTAATTGAACTGGGAAAAATCAGGTTTACGTTTTTGCATAAATGCTGCTACAGCTTCCATCATTTCAGGCGAACCAACGCGATCCATAAAAATTTCAGCTTCATGATCAATCCAAGCTACAATTTCATTCACATTATGTTTCATCAGGCCTTTAGACTTAACCAAGGATGCTAAAGGTAAAGCAGACAATTGTGCTGCTTTTTTAGCTGCTACTGCATATACATCATCTTCAATACTGTTCACAATATTTGCAGCAACTGCAGTTGCACTGTCAAACTTCTGAGCGGTCAGCAGTAATTCCGCAGCTTTGTGGTAACCCGCTTGTTCAACCAATAATTTGCTTGAAGCTCCTTCTGGAGATAAGCCAAGGCTGACAAATGGAATTTGGAATAGGGCAGTGTTGTCGCTATACACCAAGTCACAATGTAATAAGATCGTTACCCCAATACCAATCGCCACGCCACGTACAGCAGCAATCAATGGTTTAGAAAACTTCGCTGCAGATTTGAGTAAAATAAATGGAGGGCCTTCAGATGCTGGTGCTTGACCTTTTTGCGCCGCAGATTTCATAAAGTCTTGCATGTCGTTGCCTGCGGTAAAGTCTGCATCTTCACCACGTAGAATCACGGTACGAACGCTATTGTCCTGATCTGCTTCATCTAAAGCTTTTGCAATCCACAAATAAAGTTCGCTATACAATGCATTTTTTGCTTCAGGACGATTAATGGCTAATGTCAGTACACCATTATCTAATTTTGCATTCAAATGTTGATGAGGTTGTTGAATACAGCTCAGTGTCATCGTACTATCCTTGCTTGAAAGTCTGATTTAATTTTATGGGTTCATTATGTCGCATAATTTTATGATCGACATAACTGATCAGTTCATAAAAAAGTAAAAGATTTATGCCATATACATTTGATTATCTCGTATTCATTGGTCGTTTCCAGCCATTTCACTTGGCACATATGCAAACCATCAAGATTGCTTTGGAACAAAGTCAAAATGTCATTTTGGCTTTAGGCTCTGCGCAAAATGAACGAAATACGAAAAATCCATTCTTAGCGGCTGAACGTGAAGAAATGATTTTATCTAACTTTTCAGAAGCGCATCAAAAACGGATTCACTTTGTACATGTAATTGACGTTTATAATGATGTTAAATGGGTGCAACTGGTAAAGAAATTAGTGAATCATGTAGTCACACCTGATGCTAAAGTTGGACTCATTGGCCATTTTAAAGACGATTCATCATATTATTTACAGCTTTTTCCAGAGTGGGAAATGGTAGAACTCGATAGCCTGCAAGATGCGATGTCTGCTACACCTGTTCGTGAAGCTTACTATCGTGGGGAAATTTTAGAACAAGCGTTTCCTTTAGGGACGAGTGATTTTTTACATAAATTCCAACAAAGTGAAATTTATAAACAGTTGCAACACAAATTTTTAACTCAGGACACATCGAATTTAGACTAAGGTTCTCAGTCGAATAAAAATATTTCGACGAGGACCAACTGCAATGGATAGAAAACAACAGACGATATCTAATACTGTCATTAAAAATACCTTGATGATTGCAGGTGTTATATTTGCCTGTAGTACACACGCGCAAGCTCAAGCTTGGACGTTGACACCACAAAGCAATGTAGGCTTTGAAATTAAATCCTTAGGTGTGACTGTAGTAAAAGCCAAGTTCAATCGTGTGCAATCCAGCATGCAGTTTGATGCTAAAGCACCACAGCATGCTTCGACAAATTTTGTTATGGATGTAAATAGCCTAAGCTTGAGCAAGCCTTCATTGAAAAATATGATTTTGGGTGAAGATTTGTTTTATGCATCCAAATACAAAACAGCCACGTTCAAAAGTACCAGTTTTAAAGATTTGGGTGGGGGAAAATATAATATTGCTGGGAATTTAACACTTCGCGGCATCACCAAACCTGTCACATTTAGTACCACGCTAAAACCGAATGCAAATACTGCTAATTTGTTGGACGTTCAATCATCAGCCATGATTAACCGCAGTGATTTCGGTATGAAAAAAGCGATTGGTGGTGTAGGTGAAAAAGTGAATATTCAACTGTCAGGCCAGTGGAAAGTGCAATAGCTTGCGTGGCTTAGAATTCTGAGTTAACTTTTTGCTCATTCATCTCTGCGTGTGCTTTTTTCACCAAGATATCTGTCAGCACATTTAATTGCACCGACTGCTGTTTCCAATGGTGCCAATACAAAGGTTGATCAATATTGAGCTGAGGATCCACTTCAACCAATGAGCCTTCTTCCAAACAAGACTTGGCTTGATAGTAAGGTAACCAGCCATAGCCGAGTCCTAAGGTAATCGCATCAAAAAATGCACTGGAAGATGGAATAAAGTGATGTGGATATTGAGTTGGATTAAGTCCGAATTTTTGTTGGATATAGGCCGTATGGAGCACATCTTTTGCATTAAAGATTAGGGCAGGAGCAGCACGTAATGATTCTCGGTTGACACCTTGGTCAAACCATTGCTGTGTAAAAGTAGGTGTTGCAACAAAACGGTAGTTCATATTCCCAAGATATTCGGCCATGCAGCCTTTCATGGCTTGAGATTCATCCGTCACGCAGGCATTCACTAAACCAGCTTCAAGTAAATGGTGAGTTTGTGATTGGTCATCGACCTGAAAATGTACCACAATCTTTTCATCAATCAATGTTGACTGTAACACGGGTAAAAGCCACGTGGCTAAGGAGTCGGCATTGGTTGCAATGTTGATCTGATAAAAAGCAGAGGTGTTTATATGACCAGTAAGGTTCTGAATGAAGCTTTGCTCTAGCAGACGACTATGCTGCAAGTAATGTAACAGCGATTGTCCAGCTTGGGTGGGACGGCAGGGTCTTTCTCGTACAATCAATAAATGTCCCAAACTTTTTTCTAGGCTTTGTACACGTAAAGTGACGGCAGAAGCGGTAATGCATAAGTGTTCGGCAGCAAGGTCAAAACTTCCTGTTTCTGCTACTGCTAAAAATGCATCACACTGTTTATGGTTGAGCATAATCGAGACTCACTTAAAACTAAAAATATTTTAGTTATATTGATATTTTCTAAATAATACTTAATTTAATCAAAAATGAAAGATAATCCTGACATTATCAATTAAGTTGAAAAGTCAAAATGTTAAGTACATATATGCAAGGGCTTGCAGTCGGGATGAGTCTTATTATTGCTATTGGTGCGCAAAATGCATTTGTGCTGAAACAAGGCCTCAAAAAGCAGTTTGTTTTTTGGGTATGTTTTGTTTGTGCATTATCAGATTCGATTTTAATTGTATTGGGTGTATCTGGCTTTTCAAAAGTGCTTCAGCACTATCCTGAAATTATTCAGTTTGCCAAATGGGCAGGGGCGCTTTTTTTATTTTGTTATGGATTTCAACATTTACTACGGGCCTTCAAATCACAGCAGGGCTTGGAAGCAAGTGCCATTGAAAAGTATCAGCTGTTAAATATTATTTTGCTGTGTTTAGCGCTGACTTGGCTTAATCCGCATGTGTACTTAGATACAGTTATTTTACTGGGTTCAATTTCAACACAGTTTGAGCAACCTGCGTACTTTGCCCTAGGGGCAGTGTGTGCGTCTTGGTTATTCTTTTTTGCTTTGGGCTATGGTGCTCGTATGCTTACTCCCATTTTTTCAAATCCGAAAGCGTGGAATGTCCTCGATGCGATCATTGCTCTGGTGATGTGGGGAATCGCCATTTCACTGCTTGTGAAATGAAAAGCGTGTGCAATAAAATCTATCAATAAAAAATCACAAAAAACAAAGCCCGCATTTGCGGGCTGATGTGGATTAAGCTTGTAATGCTTTTAAGTCTTCTAAAACTTGTTCCGCATGCCCCGCGGCTTTCACCTTACGATATTCTTTCACCATTTTGCCGTTATGAAAAATAAACGTTGAGCGCTCAATGCCCATCACTTTTTTACCATACATATTTTTTTCTTTAATCACATCAAAGTGTTTACACAGTACTTCTTCTTTGTCGCTAATTAAATTAATGGTTAAAGCCTGCTTTTCTGTAAAATTCTGATGCGCTTTAACCGAGTCACGTGAAATACCAATAATTGTGGTTTGCAGGGCATCGAACTGATCTTTTAAACATGAAAAACCAACGGCTTGAGTTGTGCAACCAGGTGTTGAATCTTTCGGGTAAAAATACACAATCAGCCATTCAGTCGGTACTTCAGTTAAGTTTACGTTGCCTGTTGTCGCTGGAAAGTTCTGATTTGGAAGTTGGATCGTATCAGTCATGTTCTATCCTTAAATGTCGCGCTGTTCTAATTCAAGTGGTAAAAAGGCATAATTTTCGTGATACAGAATATCACCTTTAACGACTGAAAGTGGATGTTTGAAAATTGGGCCATCAATCACCGTGGTGTGGAATTCACCCGCTTCGCCGCATGGATCAATGCCTCTTGCAACCAATGCATCAATATATTCAAGGCTAAGCGCTTGACCTAAGTCCTCAATTTTCATCCCTAAATTTAAGTTGACTGTAACGATGATACTTTGAAAACCGAGTCGAATAAACTCATACACAATGTCTAAACGTGGGCGTTGCCACAGTGGCATACATAAACTGAGCTCAGTTTTATCGCAAACGGATTGATTCCATTCGGCATGTGCCATTAAATCAATATCACCTGTGACTAATGTTTCTGCACCTAAACTTTGAGCTTTTTGTAGCAGTTGAATGAACTGGTTCTCATAGTCTTGCCACGTTGCAGAGGCACTGTAGATGGGAAGCCCAATTGCTTTTGCCTGCGCATGAATAATATCGAGTGACATCCCGTGTGAGCGTGACTTTTGGCCTTGCTCTTCTAACATGACAATCAATGCAATGGCTTCACCCATTTGTATGGCTTTGTATAAAGCCAGACTACTGTCTTTACCACCACTGTAAGAAGCAACAAATTTGCGGTCTTGTACGTTTGTATTCCATTCAACAAGCATATTTAAATATTCTATCTTTTGGAGCATATAAAAAAGCCTGCATAGAGCAGGCTTCATTCACATATTGTGAATTATTTTTTCGGAGCAGCTTTCATTGCTTCTTCAGTTAAAGACTTTAATTTGCCTGTTAACTGTGGACCGAAACATGTTTGAAGGTCTTTATTTTGTTTTTGTACAAAAGCTAAAGTAGATGGGCTTTTCTTTTGATTAATTGCACTTTGGATTTCCCATTTTTGTGCATTGGTCAATTTACCATCTGCTTCAACTGCACAAGTACAGTATTTGCTTACTTCCGCTGCGCTAAGCTTTTTGCTTTTCCCAGTTTCTTCTTTACAAACATTGATCAATGCAGATTTTACATTGGTGCTTTTATACGCTTCTTGTAGTTTGTTCGATTCAGCAGCATGTGAAGCTGTTGCGAACAATGCAGCTGCAGACACCAATGTAGAAAGCAAAATGTTTGATTTTAAATTTTTCATAAACTGTACCTTGTTATTACGGTATATAACGTGTCGGATCTTCTACGCCAGCATCTGCAAAACCTTCTTTACGAAGACGGCAACTGTCGCATTTCCCACATGCACGTCCTTGGTCATCTGCTTGGTAGCAAGACACCGTTTGACTATAGTCTACGCCATGTTCTATACCTAAGCGAATGATATTTGCTTTGGATAAATGTAACAGAGGTGTTTCAAATTTAAGAGGTTTTCCTTCAACGCCAACCTTGGTTGCAAGGCGAGCCATATTGGCAAATGCCTCAATAAATTCAGGGCGACAGTCTGGATACCCTGAATAATCAACAGCATTAATACCAATCACAATGGCTTCAGCATCTAAAACTTCTGCTGCTGCTAATGCATAAGACAAGAAAATTGTGTTACGTGCTGGAACATAAGTTACAGGAATACCGACTTGTTCATGATCTGGAACATCAATGCTATGGTCTGTTAACGCAGAACCGCCTAAATTACCTAAGTCGATATTAATAACACGATGTTCTACACCTGCTTTTTTTGTCAGTTCACGTGCAGCGTCCAGCTCGGTAGTTGAGCGTTGACCATACATAAAGCTGAGCGCTGTACAGTCATACTGTGCTTGCGCCCATGCTAAACAAGTTGTTGAGTCTAAACCGCCAGATAACAAAACTATGGCACGAGGGCGCATACAAATTTCTCCAAATATAAATTAAAGATGAATAGGCAATGCATTAACGACCAGTTTCGTCATTCCAAAGCAACTTGTGGAGTTGGAGTTGGAAGCAAACAGGGAGATGGTCTTCTAATATCCATTGCGCTAAGTCACGCGCAAGTTGAGGTAAACGAGCAGCACCTTTCTCAACTGCAAAAGCAGGAGAGAACCATACTGTGCTGACTTTTTCATTGAGTTTATAGTCTTCAACTTGCTGTTTTGACCATTCATAATCCTCACGGTTACAAATCACAAACTTGATTTGGTCGTGTTGGGTTAGATGGTCCAGATTCGAAAGCAAATTTCGTGCAACTTCACCTGAAGTTGGGGTTTTTAAATCTAATACTTTTGAAACACGTGGGTCAACCTTAGACACATCTAAAGCACCACTGGTCTCTAAAGAAACTTCACAGCCAAGATCTGCAAGACGTTGCATTAAAGGCAAGGCATTGGGCTGTGCAAGGGGTTCACCACCTGTCACGCAGACATAAGGGGTTTTAAAACCAAGCGTGGTTTGAATAATCTGATCTAAAGATTGGCGCTCACCACCTTCAAATGAATAAGTGGTATCACAATAGGTACAACGAAGCGGGCAACCTGTTAAACGAATAAAAACTGTTGGAAGTCCAGAGGTATTGGCTTCGCCTTGCAAAGAATAAAAGATCTCCGTGATACGTAGACCCGCAGAAGGGTCAGAAACAGGGATAGCAGAAGATCGAAGCGTATTCATAGCAAAATTAAACCACAGGTTAGAAAAACAAAAATCTCTACGGCTAGTCTTAACCGTAGAGATGAGGAACTTTAGCTCCGCAACAAGATGAATAAAAGTTTATTCGTCGCGTAATAAATCGTTCAAGCTCGTTTTAGAACGCGTTTGCGCATCTACTTTTTTCACGATGATTGCAGCATATAGACTGTAAGTACCGCACTTAGAAGGTAAGCTACCTGCAACGACAACAGAACCTGCTGGTACACGGCCGTAGTGAATTTCGCCAGTTGCACGGTCATAAATCTTAGTCGATTGACCAATGAATACGCCCATAGAAATCACAGAACCTTCTTCTACAATCACGCCTTCTACAATTTCAGAACGTGCACCGATGAAGCAGTTATCTTCAATAATTGTTGGGTTCGCTTGAAGTGGCTCAAGAACACCACCAATACCTACACCACCAGATAAGTGAACGTTTTTACCAATTTGAGCACATGAACCAACAGTTGCCCACGTGTCAACCATTGTACCTTCATCTACATAAGCCCCAATGTTCACATAAGAAGGCATTAACACTACGTTTTTCGCTTGGAAAGAACCTTTACGCGCAACTGCTGGCGGAACAACACGAACGCCTGCCGCTTTAAATTGTTCTTCAGTCCAACCTGTAAATTTAGTATCTACTTTGTCGTAGAATTGAAGGTCACATGACTCAATTGGTTTGTTATCATTTAGTTTGAATGATAAAAGCACGGCTTTTTTCACCCATTGATGAACAACCCACTCGCCATCAATTTTTTCAGCAACACGTAATGTCCCATTATCTAAACCAGCAATGACTTCTTCAACTGCTGCACGAACTTCAGCAGAACAGTCCGCTGCTGTAAAATTCGCACGGTCTTCAAACGCTTGTTCAATAATTGTTGAAAGCTGAGACATGATCTTCCTTCCAGAAAAAAAATTTTCCTGATTTTACACTAAATTGTGCGGAGAATAGATGAAAAAACAGCATAGGATCGGAAATAATAATGAATGATTGGAAATAAGGCATTTAAGCTGGTTGGGTTTGAAAAATTAAGTAAATAAATGTTATTTACAACAACAATAAAGCTTAAAATGTATCAAAAAATAACAAAAACTGAGCAAATCTCGAATAAAAAACAGTCAGGGGCTGTTTTAAGATGGGCTCATCAAAAAATGGTAAATGATGTAAAAAATCTTTATTTTTTAGAGGAGAAAAACATGAAATCATTACGTTTAATTGCAATCGCAACTGCAATGTCAGCGGTTGCAGGTACAGCTTTTGCTGATGATGCTGTCGTAAAAGATGGCTATGCTTTTGACCAAAATAAACTCATTCCTACAGGCGTCCGTGCTGAAGTGGGTACAACAGGCTACGGCGGTGCTTTATTGTGGACAGCAAACCCATACGTGGGTTTAGCTTTAGGTTATAACGGTGGTGATATTTCATGGTCTGATGATTTGTCTATCGACGGCACAAAATACGACATGGATATGGATAACAGCCTTGCATATTTAAATGCTGAAATTCGTCCGTGGGGTGCAAGTACAAACCGATGGGCTCAAGGCGTATATGTTGCTGCTGGTGTAGGTTATATTGATAATGATTATGCCTTAACCAAACGTCTGAACAACTCAAACGATACAATTAAGATTGATGGTCAGAATTTTTATGCGCCATCAGGTAGTGGTTCTGTAGATGGTTCTTTATCATATAAAAATGATATTGCTCCATATCTAGGTTTTGGTTTAGCTCCTAAGATTAATCAAAACTGGGGTGTATTTGGTGAAGTTGGTGCTTACTACACTGGTAATCCATCTGTGGATTTGAACTCGACTGGTTTGGTTGAAGTGGGTGGTTCGACTTCAGGTCAAACAGCTGCAGATAATGAAGCACGCAAGATTGCCAATGATGATAAATATAAATGGCTTCCAGTTGCAAAATTGGGTGTCAGTTACCACTGGTAATCCAAGACATAAAAAAACGAGCCAAGGCTCGTTTTTTTATGTTTAGTTATTTTGTTTCATTTTAAAAATGATGGGAAAAACGAATACCAATGGCCCATGCATCATTATCATTGAGTGCTGAAAGCCCTGTTATACTTTCAAATGGATTTGAATCATTGGGCGCTTTTGGGGTATCGAAATGAAAATAATAAAGACCCATTGCAATATTCAATTCAGGTCGCAATTTGTACATGCCGGCAAGCCCAATTCCTTTATAGCCATCACTTGGATTAAGCGTAGATGCAGGGTTATTGGTACCAGAGTCCCACAGTAACTCTAATGCACTGATCCATTTCTCATTCCATAAATGTGCAAGCCCAAGTTTTGTAGACCATTGATCTTCTTTATAGCTAATCAGTTTGATATCTTTCACTTCCGGGTAGAATATTGCAGCATAATCAATGACAGCTTCAAATTTGGGGGGATGAATGACGAATTCTTCCCAATTGACCCATCTCACACTACCGTACAAAAGATTCTGATAGGGTAGCCCCGTCATAAAATCAAAATTGACTGATTGGGGCGTTTTTATATGTGTTGTATCGGGTGTGCTAACACCAATTTCGATAGACTCGGTTGTGCTGAGTTGATGTTTGATGGGGGAGCGATAAGTCAAAGATGTTCTAAAATGATACTCTGGCATCTGATAACTTATACCTGCTAACCAGCCCAGACCCTCATCTTTTTTAAAATCGGCATCATAACCATCAAACACAGAATATGTTTTGCCTTTCATGTTTAAAGAACCTTCAAGACTTTGATAGCTTAGTCCTCCATAAACATCCCAATTCGGCGTGATTTGATAGCCTAAAAGTGTAGTTAGGTTATGGCTCTTAAAATTTATACTGGCTGCTTCGATTTCATGTTTTTCTCCATAGATGATTGGACGGTAACGATAGTCGATATCTACAGCAAAAGGTTGGTCATAAATGATTGCAAATTTGACTTGAGGGTTGAGTTCTAATTTTAATGCAGCCCCCATCATTACTTGTTTATTACTAAAATTTCCTGTTGAAAAGTCAGTTACACCAAATTGTTGTAATGCCTCACTATGCTGAACTTGGCCAGAAACTTGTGGCTGGATGTAGGCAAGAGAAAACTCAGCATAATTTTTAGGTTCAAAAAAAGGTTGTATGGTTTGACCTGACAGTTCAAAAGCAGCAGCAAAGCATAATTTTGAGGAATATAAACAGAGTAAAGGGAGGCTCAATAGTTTCTTTTTCATTGTTTGAGCTCATTAGTTTTTTTATCAAGCGATTAAATCATATACTATATTTACTTGAAATGTACGCGTTTAGCGGAAAAAAGAGGCTCGTTAGCCTCTTTTTGAAAGTATTAATAAATTAGTCTTCTGGATAAGCAACTCTTTTCAGTGCTTTAATATCCGCATCTGGTGAGCAGAGTGAAATAAATTCATAGCCATAACCACGTAGTAAGTGACCTTTACGCACGGCAATCCATGTCGTGTTGAGACCAAAAATATCGGTTGGGATTTGTTTTAAACGATAGTCGCGTTCAACATCATAGGCTACATTATTGACAATACCAACGCCCATGTTGAGTTCGACATAGGTTTTAATGACATCGGCATCTAGAGCAGACATGACGATGTCAACATCTACACCAGCATCTTCAAAAGCTTTGTCAATTTTTGAACGGCCTGTAAAACCACCATGGTAAGTAATCAGTGGATATTCCGCCAAGTCTACAATACTAATATTTTGTTTGCTTGCCAGTGGATGGTTTTGTGGGGTAATAATACTGTGCTGCCAATTATAGAACGGTACGCTGGCCAGATTATCTTCTGCGGTGAGTGATTCAGTCGCAATACCAATGTCGGCTTCGCCTTGAAGAAGCATCTCAGTAATTTCTACAGGGCTCGCTTGTTGCAAAATGAGATGAACTTTTGGAAACTCTTTTTTAAATTGATTAACAATAGGCGGCAATACATAACGTGCTTGTGTATGCGTTGTTGCAATTGTTAATGTTCCTTCATCGACACGATTAAAATCATCTGCAAGACGTTTAATATTATCGGCATCGACCAACATACGTTCAACAATACCCAGTAGGGCTTGACCAGGTTCGGTTAAACCGAGTAAGCGTTTTCCTTTACGAATAAACAGTTGAACACCTAATTCATCTTCTAGGTCTTTAATATGCTTACTGACGCCTGACTGAGAGGTGTACAGTGCGGCAGAGGCTTCGGTAAGGTTGAAATTTTGTCTCACCGTTTCCCGAATAATTCTAAGTTGTTGAAAGTTCATATTTTGGATCTCTTTTATCATGAAGCAGGCATTCAACATGCCCCTTCATCTTGGTTTTAAGCCGCAGGTTTTGCAAATAAATGTAAGTTAGAAGGGCTTAACCATACCGTTTGGTTCGGTCTAAATTGGTGTAATCTTGCTTCTTCTGCCGTGAGTGATATTTCAATCAGTTTACCTTGGCGATCATGTAATTCAGCAACTACTTTTCCTGCAATCCATAATTCACGAACAAAGGTTGCTTGAATGGCATTGTCTTGAGGCTGCGCATGGATACGTAATTCATCTGGACGGGCAAAGGCGATGACTTCACCAGATGGTGCATTGCGTAAACTGTCTAATTGAATACGGTCTTCACCAATCTGGATTGTACCTGCATTATTTTGTCCTTCGAAACGGTTTGCTTGACCAAGGAAATCGAATACAAACGGCGTTGCAGGCTTTTCATACACTTCACGTGGTGATCCAATTTGTTCGACATTACCTTTGTTCATTACGATGATTTGGTCTGCAACCTCAAGTGCTTCTTCTTGGTCATGGGTGACAAAGATGGAAGTAATATGTAATTCATCATGCAGTGTACGTAGCCAACGACGGAGCTCTTTACGTACTTTGGCATCTAGTGCTCCAAAAGGTTCATCCAGTAATAGTACACGTGGTTCAACAGCCAAAGCACGTGCCAACGCAATACGTTGACGTTGACCTCCAGAGAGTTGCGCAGGGTAGCGATCTGCCAAAAAGCCCAATTGGACTAGATCCAGCAAACGTGTGACACGTTTTTTAATTTCAGCTTCAGAAGGACGTGTTGAACGTGGTCGTACACGAAGGCCAAAAGCAATATTTTCAAACACAGTCATATGGCGGAACAATGCGTAGTGCTGAAATACAAAACCGACTTCACGTTCACGTACGTGGACATTGGTCGCATCTTCACCTTCTAAGATGACTTGACCGCCATCTGCAGACTCAAGCCCTGCAATGATGCGGAGTAGAGTGGTTTTACCACAGCCTGATGGGCCAAGTAACGCAACCAATTGACCATCAGGAAAATCGAGGGAAATGTTATTCAGCGCATGGAATGCACCAAAGTGTTTTTCAATATTTTTAACTTGAATACTCATGAGGTCATTCCTTTAAACGGTTGAATCATTTTGTTTGTTTTGCTTTTCTTGGCGTAGCTCAACCCATGTTTTTAAAACAAGCGTTACAATCGCTAATAGCGCCAACAGTGAAGACACAGCAAAAGCAGCACTGAAAGTATATTCGTTATAGAGAATCTCAACGTGCAATGGCAAAGTGTTGGTTTCACCACGAATGTGTCCAGAAACAACAGATACCGCACCAAACTCACCCATTGCACGGGCATTACATAGAATGACGCCGTAGATCAGGCCCCATTTGATGTTCGGTAAAGTGACTTTCCAGAATGTTTGCCAGCCTGATGCACCAAGGACAATCGCCGCTTCTTCTTCTTCAGTTCCCTGAGCTTCCATTAGAGGAATCAGCTCACGTGCTACAAAAGGAACAGTAATAAAGATCGTTGCCAATACAATGGCAGGAACAGCATAGAGAATCTTGATGTCATGATCCATGAGCCAACCGCCAAACCAACCTTGTGTACCGAAAATCAACACCAGCATTAAACCTGCGATAACAGGTGACACAGAAAAAGGCATATCAATAATCGTGGTTAGGATTGATTTACCACGGAAGTTGAATTTGGCAACACACCATGCTGCTGCAACACCAAATACCACATTCAGTGGAACCGCAATCACAGCAGTTAATAAAGTGAGTTTGACTGCAGATAATGTATCAGGATGAACCAAGGCTTGGGTATAGACGCCCACACCTTGTTTAAAGGCTTCAACAAACACCAAAATCAGCGGTAAGATCAAACAGCTCAGAAAGAACAGCAGAGCAATAGTAATCAGGGTGTAGCGAACCCAAGTGGGTTCACGTGTCGCATCACGCGATTGGAGTTTTTCAGCCAGTGCATTACTGTTGATATTCATCGTGCAGTTCTCCCTGTGCGGCGGCTGGCCCATGCCTGTAACAAGTTAATCAGGAATAAAATAGCGAATGACAGCACTAACATGACGACAGCAATCGTGGTTGCACCTGCATAGTCATATTCTTCTAGACGCGAAATAATCATGAGTGGCGCAATTTCAGTTTTGAAAGGCTGATTGCCTGCAATAAAGATCACCGAGCCGTATTCACCGACCCCACGTGCAAATGCCAAAGCAAAACCCGTGATAAGTGCTGGAAATAAAATCGGAAAAATGACTTTCGTGACAATTTGCAGACGGTTTGCACCCAATGCCGATGCTGCTTCTTCTAACTCAGTTTCCAAGTCGCTCAGTACAGGTTGGACGGTACGAACTACGAAAGGAATACCAATAAAAATAAGGGCTAGAGTAATCCCAATTGGAGTGTATGCCACTTGAATCCCTAAAGGCTCAAGATACTGACCAATCCAGCCTGTAGGCGCATAAAGAGAAGTCAGTGCAATACCTGCAACCGCAGTGGGTAAGGCAAAAGGCAAATCGACCAAAGCATCGACAATACGTTTGCCCGGGAAGCTATAACGAACCAAGCACCATGCTAGTAATAAACCAAAGACAACATTAATAAACGCAGCAATTAATGCAGCACTAAAACTGAGCTGTAGAGATTTTAAGATGCGTTCTGAGCTTAAAATTTCCCATAAACCATCCCAACCGATGCCTAAGGATTTAATAAAAACGGCAGACAACGGAATCAAAACAATTAATGACAGATATGCTAGGGTAAAGCCTAGAGAAAGACCAAATCCTGGCAGCACTCGGGATCGCTGCGACATGATTACTCCTCAAAGAGAGAAGACTGACTCAAAAGTGGTCAGCCCAAATAAAACTAAATTTCGGCACAAACATTATTTGCAGTGTTTAAATAGCAAATTTAAATAAATAATTGCTTTCATTGCGGAAATCGACATTTTTTAGCACATTTTCTGAAATCAAAAAATCATAAATTTCAGGAAATGGACCAAAACCTGATGCAACATTGATATGACCAACTTGACCTAAATTTTTAGGTTTAATTTTCCAAGCTTTAGAAAGTTGCATTGCATCTTCAAAACCTAACCAAGGATCATTTTCACTAATGATCATTTGTGTCGGAACTTGAATTTTAAGGTGGTGAAAGTATTGCTGATAGTCATTTTGACTATCACGTGCAAAACCTAAATCCCCAAAGCGTGCAGGATTAGCTGGCGCAACCAAAACAAGATTTTTAACTTTCTGATTCAGTTCTGGATGCTGAGCTAATGCCGCAACTGTGGTTAAGCATCCAAAGCTATGCGCCACAATTTGGATGGGTTCTGAAACGGACTGCACTGTTTTGACAAATTGTTCAATCCATTCATGGAGTACAGGTTTATTCCAATCCTGTTGCTGTACACGAGAGCACGACTTGAGCTGACGTTGTAACCATGATTGCCAGTGGTCATGTTCACTCCCACCCACGCCCGGTACAATTACAGTATGAATCATGTCGATGCTCCCTTACAGATGTTTACTTGATTCGTTGCTTATTTTGCAGTATTCGCTTTCACGATTTGGTCGTACACACCACCATTTTCAAAGTGTTGTTTTTGTACTTTGGTCCAACCACCAAATTCTTTATCAATAGTCACCAACTTTAACGGTTTGAATGTGGTTGCATATTTTTTCAAGACGCTTGCATTACGTGGGCGATAGAAGTTTTTTGCTGCAATTTCTTGACCCGCTGGCGAATATAAATAGTTCAAATATGCTTTGGCTAAGTTCAGATTGCCGTCTTTTTCTGCATTCTTTTCAACAATAGCAACAGGTGGTTCAGCCAAGATAGACAGTGATGGAGTCACAATTTCAAACTTACCTGGTTGTTCACGAAGTGCTAAATGAGCTTCGTTTTCCCATGCGAGTAAGACGTCTCCAATGCCACGTTCAGCAAAAGTTGTGGTTGCACCACGTGCACCTGAGTCAAGTACTTTGGTATTTTTATAAATTTTACGCACGAATTCTTGTGCCTTGGCATCATTGCCCGCAGGTTGATGCTTTGCCCAAGCCCAAGCGGCTAAATAGTTCCAACGTGCGCCACCAGAAGTTTTTGGGTTTGGTGTGATAATCGCAACATCAGGTTTAACCAAATCACCCCAGTCCTTAATACCTTTAGGGTTACCCTTACGTACGAGGAATACAATTGTTGATGTATACGGGGTCGAGTTATTTGGAAGCTTCTTTTGCCAGTTGGTTGGTAAGAGTTTTGCTTTTTCAGCAATCACGTCAATGTCCGCTGCAAGTGCAAGTGTTACGACATCTGCACCTAAACCATCAATGACTGAACGCGCCTGTTTACCTGAACCACCGTGGGATTGTTTAAAGTTGATGTCTTGTCCAGTACGCTGCTTCCAATATGCCCCAAACTGTTTATTGACATTTTCATACAACTCACGTGTTGGATCATACGAGACATTTAGAAAATCTTTTGCGACTGCGCCAAAAGATGTAACTGAAACTAGCGTTGCTAGTACCCCGATTTTTAACTTCGATAAGCTCATGTGAGACCTCAAATTTTAAGCGTTTTTAAATATGAGCCAAGAATACTGCGAGTCTTATTGCTAAAAAAATAATAAAAAACGAATTTTATATGAATAAAAATGAAAAGAGGTTCTGCGCTGAATTCATTAAACTAAGGCGGATCATTGTTTCAAGGCAAATAGATATGCAATGCTATAAAAATGCAGAAAAAGTCAAACAAATAGAATTATTAGACCGTGCATTTCATTATGGTGATGGATGTTTTACTACGGCAAGAGTTTGTAATGGTGTGATTGAATTAGAGTCATTGCATATTGCTCGTTTGCATTTGGGCTGTGAGCGTTTGCTGTTGTCAGCAGACTTATCTTATATTCAACAAACCATCGAACTTTTCAAACAAGACCATGTAAATTTAAATGGCACTATGAAAATTGTGGTCAGTCGGGGTGAAGGGCAACGAGGTTATAGTTTGCCAACACAGCCTGCGGATGTTTGGGTCTTTTTTTATCCGCAAGCATTAGAAGCGTTGACATACAGCGAAATTGATTCAGGAGTGTTGCAACTTGCGATGGGCTTGAATATGCCACAGTTGGTCGGTGTGAAGAGTTTGAATCGTTTAGAGCAAGTTTTACTCAAGCGTGAGGCAGAGCAGCAAGGCTGGTTGGAAGCATTGGTGACTGATGTACAGGGTTCTGTTGTTGAAGGTGTGAGCAGTAATTGTTTCATTCTGATAAATGATCGGTGGATTAGTCCTGAACTTCGTTATAATGGCGTGCATGGCGTTATGCGCGCAGAAATATTGGCGCGTATGCAACAGCAAGGTATTGCCTGTGAGCTGAGAATGGTGGATATGGAAGAAATTCCACGCTTTCAAAGTGTATTTTTTTGCAATGCCTTGAGCCCTATGAAAATAGCCAAAAGTTTGAACCATCAGCATTTAGATGTTCAACCATGTATAGATTTGTTTTATCATCTTCAACTTAATCAGATGCACTAGTATGTCCGCAGCCAAAACCAAATCGAAAAAGAAAATACAACCGCTCAAACGTAAAATCAAAGCTTTGTTATTGATTGCTGTAAGCATCCTTGTTTTAGTAATGGTTGTACTGTGGTCAAGTTTATTTAAGTCCTATCCGATTGAAGGCAAAAAGCAATTACTGGCCATTAATTCAGGCGATACCTATTCTGGTTTTATCGACCGTTTGGCCAAAGATGATATTGCAAATTTTCCGATTATTTTAAAGCTCTATCAAAAGATTTTTATTCATGACACGCTGAAAGCGGGCGTTTATGCAGTACATGAAGGTATGAGTATTCGCCAAATTTTGGATATGATTTCTAATGTCGATAATGCGCAAATGAACCGTATATTGATAATAGAAGGCACGACTTTTAAACAACTGGTCGAAGCGTTAAAAAAAGATGCTCTCGTCAAAAAAGAAGTGTCTAATTTGCCCATGGATCAGCTTTTAAAAGCTTTAGAGATTCCTTATGACCATGCAGAAGGACTGTTTGCGCCAGATACTTACTTTTTTGCTAAAGGTGAGTCGGACAAAAAAATCTTAACGGATTTATACAAACGCCAAATGAAAACTTTAGATGAAGCGTGGGCAAACCGTGCGGCAAATTTGCCGTATAAAGACAAATACGAAGCCTTGATCATGGCCTCTATCATTGAAAAAGAAACCAATGTTGATCGTGAACTGGAGCAAGTGTCAGGTGTGTTTGCGCGTCGCCTTCAACTCGGTATGCGTTTGCAAACGGACCCAACCGTGATTTATGGTATGGGGGATAAATATACAGGCAATATTAGCCGCCAAGACTTACGTACGCCAACCGCTTATAATACTTATACCATCAATGGCTTACCGCCAACGCCAATTGCTTTACCAAGTAAAAAGGCCATTGAAGCCACCATGCATCCAGACAACAGCAAAAACATCTACTTTGTTGCAACGGGCAATGGTGGTCACACATTTAGTGAGACTTTGGAGCAGCATAATCAAGCTGTACAAGAATATCTCAACGTTTTAAAAACCAAGAAGGGTGAATAGATGTTTATTAGTTTTGAGGGCACAGAAGGTGTCGGTAAAACCACACTGATTCGCAAAATTTATGAGCATCTAGAGCAACAAGGCCAACAGGTTGTTTTAACCCGTGAACCAGGCGGTACACCGATGGCTGAGCAAATCCGTGCCTTGTTACTCTCTGTTAATCATGAAGAGTCGATGTCAAATGACACGGAACTATTGTTAATGTATGCAGCACGTGCACAGCATTTACAGCAAGTGATTGTTCCTGCATTGACTGAACAAAAAACAGTACTATGCGACCGCTTTACCGATGCGAGCTTTGCTTACCAATGTGCAGGACGCGGTTTAAGCCAGTCGAAGTTGCAACTCTTGAATGATCACTTTGTGAGTCATATGCCAAATATTACATTTTGGCTCGATGCACCGATTGAAACAGGTATGTCGCGCGCACGTGAACGTGGGGCTTTAGACCGCTTTGAACAAGAAAAAGTCACTTTTTTTGAAAAAGTACGGGCAGGTTATCAGCAGCTCTGGGAGCAGTATCCTGAGCGGGTCAAACGCTTGGATGCGACCCAGTCACCAGAGCAGGTTTTTGCACAAGCGTTGCAATATTTAAACTAAAAACTATCCTGAAATTTCCATTTCGGGATTGTAGTGAAATGAATTTTTCTTTTATAGTCAGTCACAAAGGATTGTAAATAGCAGGGAAAATGAAAAGTAACTTAACCGAAATTGTGGCTTTTTTAGAAAAGGAATTTCCACAAAGTTTAGAAAAATGTTGTATTGAGTCAGTCACTGAGCGTGCTGCAACGGTGCTCTATCAAGTTGATGACCGCGACTTGCGACCAGGCGGTACGGTTTCAGGCCCAACTATGATGACCCTTGCTGACTATGCGCTGTATATTGCTATTTTAGGAGAGATTGGGATAGTCGGTTTAGCTGTGACCACTAATTTGTCGATTAATTTTCTCAGTAAACCTGTTGCGTCAGCAAATATACGTGGTGAGTGTAAACTGATGAAGGTAGGCAAAGCGCTGGTGGTTGGTGATGTGTGGTTATATTCTGTCGGGAAGGATGAGCCGATTGCACATGTGGTGGGCACATATTCTATTCCGCCAAAATCCTAAGATGATAATTTTAAAATAAAAGCCTGATAGTCAGGCTTTTATTAGGGGTTAAATTTAGCTGTTCACTAAAGGTGTTTCAACTTCGAAGTTGGGCGGAGTAAGTACCGTTTTACGCAGTTCATTTGATAGCTCAGGGTAATCTAAAGTGTAGTGTAAACCACGAGATTCTTTGCGTTCCATAGCACAGCGCACGATCATTTCAGAGACTAAAACCAAATTCCGTAGCTCAATTAAGTTCTTACTAACTTGATAATCTTGGTAATACTCGGTAATTTCCCGCTTCAACATTTCAATACGGTGGAGTGCGCGTTCAAGACGTTTTGTGGTGCGGACAATGCCGACATAGTTCCACATGGTCTGACGCAGTTCATCCCAGTTTTGCAAAATCACCACATCTTCATCAGGATTTGTCACTTGGGAATCGTCCCAAGCTGGAGCCGTTGGAGATTGGTAATTTGAATCAAAACTTTTCTCGATGTGTTCCGCAGCACTCATACCATACACAAAACATTCTAAGAGTGAGTTGCTCGCCATACGGTTAGCACCATGCAAACCTGTATATGATGTTTCACCAATCGCATATAAACCTTGAATGTCAGTTTGACTATGTTCATCAACCACGACACCGCCGCAGGTATAGTGCGCAGCAGGAACTACAGGAATCATTTCCTTGGTAATGTCGATGCCAAGTTCGAGCAAACGTGCATACAAAGTCGGAAAGTGTTCTTTAATGAAACTTTCGGGTTTATGACTAATGTCGAGCCAGACATGACGAATACCTAAGCGTTTGATTTCATAGTCAATGGCACGTGCCACAATGTCGCGGGGTGCAAGTTCAGCGCGCTCATCAAAGCGCAACATAAAGCGTTCACCATCGGGTAGACGCAGATAAGCACCTTCACCGCGCATCGCTTCAGTAATCAGAAAAGAGCGTGCTTGTGGATGATAGAGGCAGGTTGGGTGGAATTGGTTAAATTCCATATTGGCCACGCGGCAGCCTGCTCGAAAAGCCATGGCAATACCGTCACCCGTTGCAATGTCAGGGTTTGAAGTATACAAGTAAGCTTTCATTGCCCCCCCACAGGCTAAAGCAGTGAAAGGTGCTAAAAATGTATGGACTTTTTCAGTCTTTTCATCCAGTACATAAAGACCGAGAGCACGATTATTCTGTTCTTCTAAGCTTAATTTTTGAGAGGTGATTAAATCAATCGCAATATAATTTTCAAAAATAGTGATGTTGTCTTTTTCAATTGCACGTTCAACTAAGGTTGTTGAAATGGCACGGCCTGTAGCATCGGCAGCATGAATAATACGGCGCTGTGAATGCCCACCCTCACGGGTCAGGTGCAATTGTTCTTGATCATCAAGGGTAAATTGCACGCCATGTTTCAGCAGAAAATCAACAGAAGGTTTACCACCTTCAACTGTTTGTTTAACGGCATTAACCTCACAAAGATGAGCACCAGCAATCATGGTGTCATCAATGTGCTGTTCGATAGAATCCGTTTCGTCTAAAACAGCAGCAACGCCACCTTGCGCATAGAAGGTACTTGCATCGGTCAGGTTTGATTTTGCAAGAACAGCAATATTGAAATGTTGAGGCAACGATAAGGCTAAGCTCAGGCCTGCACCGCCACTTCCCACAATAATCACATCAAAATGATGCGTTGTGCTTAAATTAGACATGTCCGTCAGCTAATTTGGAAAAAGTTTGCTAATCACAGCGCTTTTTTCACAAAAAGGCAAGGGCAATATCTATTCAAATTATGGAAAATATAAATAAAGAACTTGTTTTTTAAGCAAAGTTTAAGCATCTGTTTATACAAACATAATAGAACATATTATTACCCAAGATAGACAAACTTTATGCTAAAAACGCTAATACATAAATTGATAACAAACACATAGGTCAATGCTTGATATGAAAAGTCGCGCTATACACACTGGTTTTTTTGCTGTTGCATGCACAATGGCTGCCGTACAAACACAGGCAGCACCTGTTGATTTCTCAAATTTAGTTGAGCAAGTCAGCCCTGCGGTAGTCAGTGTCAATGTTGTAAAGAAAATGACTCAAGAAGAGTTAATGCAACAGCAGATACCTGAAATTTTAAAGCGTTTCTTTGGCAATCAAGTCATTATTCCACAGCAGCAAGCACCGCAAGAAAAAACGGCTTATGGCAGCGCATTTTTTATTAGTAAAGATGGTTACTTGCTGACAAACCACCACGTTGTAGAAGATGCATCGAAAGTCACCATTATGTTTAATGACCGCCGTGAACTGGATGCGACCGTGGTGGGTAGTGATGAACGAACCGATGTGGCCTTACTTAAGGTGAATGGCACAAATTTTCCATCACTCCGTGCCGGTAATGTTGACCAACTGCGTGTAGGCGAACCTGTGCTTGCGATTGGCTCTCCTTTTGGTTTTGATTACTCTGCCTCAGCAGGTATTGTCAGTGCCAAGATGCGTAATATGATGGGGGAAACGTCTGTACCCTTTATTCAAACTGATGTAGCTTTAAACCCTGGAAACTCAGGTGGACCATTGTTTAATCAACAGGGTGAAGTGGTTGGGGTGAACTCACGTATTTTCAGTGGTACGGGCGGGTATATGGGACTGTCTTTTTCGATTCCTATAGACGTTGCCATGGACATTGCTGACCAACTGAAGAAAACAGGTAAAGTCACACGTTCTTATTTAGGTTTCAATTTACAAGATTTAGACCGCAATTTGGCTGAATCTTATAATTTACCGAAACCAGAAGGTTCCCTGATTACCAATGTACAGCCAAATTCACCTGCAGAAAAAGCAGGGTTAAAAGCAGGCGATATTATTTTAAAATTCAATGGAACACCGATTTCACGAACATCTGAATTATTGAATTATTTAAACCGTACTATGCCAAATCAAACGGTACAGTTAGAGATTTTACGTGACGATAAAAAGCGCAATATTTCAGCGACACTGACCACTGCACCAGATGATACACCAGCAAAGTCAGATGCAACTGCACAAGCAAAAGGACCTGTTCTAGGTGTGGCGATTCGTAATTTATCGCCACTTGAATCATCTCAATTAAAGCTAAAAGGTGGTGTTCTCATTCAAGAAGTGAAGCGTGGTGGAGCGGCTGCACAGGCAGGTATGACAGCTGGAGATGTCGTCACTCGTATTAATAACAAGTTGATTACTGATACTAATGATTTTGTTCAGGCTGTATCTGATTTGAAAAAAGGTCAGGTTGCTCGGGTTGGAATCATTCGACAAGGTACACCAGCCATCTTGGGTATGCGTATCCAATAAATAAGTGTAAAAACCACTCCTAAGAGTGGTTTTTTATTTTTTGCAATTTGATGCTGTCTTTGATTGGCGTACACTGCGACATTCTTCGGGGAAATGGGGATTAGATAGAGTTCTTATGAGTAGTATTTTTGATTTAAACCTTCAGGTACAAGCAGAACATATCGACCAGTTGGGCCATGTGAATAATGTGGTTTATATGCATTGGATGCAGGATGTTGCAACAGCACATATTGATGCTTTGGGTTTGGGCTTAAAAGAGTATATTGAATTAAAACATGCCATGGTTGCGGTTGAGCATCATGTGCAGTACCGAAAAGCTGCATTTGAAGCGGATGAAATCATCTTACGGACATGGTTTGACGATATAAACGCTTTATATTCATCACGCCAGTATGTGTTTTATAGACCTAAAGACAATAGTATTTTATTTGTTGCACAAACCAAGTGGGCATGTGTTGAAATTGAAACGGGACGCCCGAAACGAATGTCACCCAGTTTTACCCAAGCTTACCAACCGCTTGCAAAAGATGTGAATGCCCTAGATTTTTCAATGAATTATTCAAAAAGCTCAGTACGAAGCGAAAAACGTAAAAAAGCGTCTGAGTTGTGAGAAGGAAGCGTATTATTATGGATACTTTGAAAAAACCATCTGCTATAATCCTTCGCAATTTCTATTCGGCTTTTGTTATGCATCGAAATTTGTCTGCATAACGCTTCATTTTGTTCAAGGTAGCCCATGGCGCAAGCTAAAAAATCTGTTGATATTAAAAATATCCGTAACTTCTCGATTATTGCGCATATCGACCACGGTAAGTCGACGCTTGCCGATCGTTTTATTCAGACCTGTGGTGGTTTGCAAGATCGTGAAATGCAAGCACAAGTACTAGACTCCATGGAGCTTGAGCGTGAGCGCGGTATTACTATTAAGGCTGCGTCGGTTACTTTGTATTATACCCATCCAAATGGGCAAGAGTATCAATTGAACTTTATTGATACCCCGGGACACGTCGATTTTTCATATGAAGTGTCACGCTCACTAGCGGCCTGTGAAGGTGCATTGTTGGTTGTAGATGCGGCGCAAGGCGTGGAAGCACAGTCGGTTGCGAACTGTTATACCGCTATTGAACAAGGTCTTGAGGTTCTTCCAGTACTCAACAAAATTGATTTACCACAGGCTGAACCTGAACGTGTGATTCAAGAAATTGAAGACATTATTGGTATAGAAGCGACTGAAGCGCCAACCTGTTCGGCAAAAACAGGTCTTGGGATTGATAGCGTTTTAGAAGCCCTTGTTAATGTCATTCCTGCACCTACTGGTGATCGTAATGCGCCATTACAAGCTTTAATTATCGACTCTTGGTTTGATAACTACTTAGGCGTGGTTTCTTTGGTACGTGTGAAAGAAGGTCGTGTGCGTAAGGGCGACAAGATGTTGATGAAATCAACAGGCCAAACGCACATCATTACTTCTGTGGGTATTTTCAATCCTAAGCATACAGAAACAGACATCCTTGAAGCGGGTGAAGTTGGTTTCGTAATTGCAGGAATTAAAGACATTTTTGGTGCGCCAGTCGGTGATACGATTACCCTTGCAAGCACACCAGAAGTCAAAACCTTACCAGGCTTTAAAAAAGTGAAGCCGCAGGTGTATGCAGGTTTGTTCCCAATTGATTCAAGTGAATTTGAACCGTTCCGTGAAGCTTTGCATAAGCTTCAGATCAATGACTCGGCGTTATTCTTTGAACCTGAAAGCTCGGATGCTTTAGGTTTTGGTTTCCGTTGTGGCTTCTTAGGCATGCTACATATGGAAATCGTGCAAGAGCGTTTAGAGCGTGAGTATGATTTAGACCTCATTTCATCTGCACCGACTGTGATTTATGAAGCGGTGATGAAGAATGGTCAAACGATTTATATCGATAGCCCATCTAAAATGCCAGATGGTTCAACAGTCGAAGACCTACGTGAGCCGATTGCTGAGTGCCATATCCTTGTACCGCAAGAGTATTTGGGGAATGTCATGACTTTGTGTGTGGAACGCCGTGGTGTTCAAAAAGACATGAAGTTTATGGCGAACCAAGTTTCAATTACCTTTGAAATTCCAATGGCGGAAGTGGTAATGGACTTCTTTGATAAATTGAAGTCGTGTTCACGTGGTTTTGCGTCGCTCGATTATAACTTTGTACGTTTTGAAAGTTCATCATTGGTAAAAGTTGATGTTCTAATCAATGGCGATAAAGTGGACGCCTTGGCAATGATTTGTCACCGTCAAGATGCGCGTCATCGTGGTATTGCATTGGTTGAAAAAATGAAAGATTTGATTCCACGTCAAATGTTTGATGTGGCAATTCAAGCGGCCATTGGCGCACAAATTATTGCTCGTTCAACCGTAAAGGCAATGCGTAAAAACGTATTGGCGAAATGTTATGGTGGTGACGTTTCTCGTAAGAAGAAACTGCTATCGAAGCAAAAAGAAGGTAAGAAACGCATGAAGCAAGTGGGAAGTGTAGAAATCCCACAAGAAGCGTTCTTGGCTGTGTTGAAAGTAGAAAGATAAAAAGGTAGGAATATAAGCCCATGGATTTTGATTTTAATTTGATACTTGTTCCTGTCACACTAATTTTCTTTTTGGTGTGGTTGCTCGATAAATTTGTATTTAAACAACGAGCGACGAAAGGCAAGGGAAATGAAAATTTTGTCATTACATGGGCTTATGATTTCTGGCCAGTCCTTGCGATTGTTCTATGCTTACGTTCATTCTTTTATGAACCTTTTAATATTCCTTCGGACTCGATGGTGCCGACTTTAGAAACGGGTGACTTCATCTTGGTCAATAAGTTTGACTATGGTGTGCGCCTACCGATTGTGAATAAAAAAGTGATTGATGTGGGTGAGCCTGAGCGTGGTGATGTGATCGTCTTCCGTTATCCACCGCAACCGACGATCAGCTATATCAAACGTGTAGTTGGTATTCCTGGCGATCACATTGTTTTTGATCATGGCCAATTAACCATTAATGGTCAAAAAATTGCTAAAGTTCCTGTTGAATTTAGTCGTGAAAAAGACCGTTTAGATACGCCTACTTCGATATATCATAAAGAAACCATTGGCAAGCATACCTTTACCATGCGTGAGTTAGAAGGTGTTAATGTTGCACGCCAAGCACCCTACATTAACTTTGTAGAAAATGGTAAATACTCTGCTGAAAATGGTTTATATTGGGAAGTGAAAGTAAAAGAAGGTGAGTACTTTGCGATGGGGGATAATCGCGACCAAAGTGCTGACAGCCGTTTCTGGGGAATGGTTCCTGAACAGAACCTAACAGGTCGTGCATTTTATATTTGGATGCATAAAGAACCTGGCTTTAAGTTGCCGTCATTTAACCGTAACGGTAGCATTGACTAATATCGATTCGGAAAATAAAAAATGCGCAAGAATCAACAAGGGGCATCTTATATCGCCATTTTATTTGCAATCATGGGGTTTGCATTTATGGCGAAAGTGGCAATTGCAGTTTGGGCTCCCTATTTTGATGATCGGATGATCAATAGCCAAATTGAGGAAGTATTTCAAAGCAGCCCGAAAAATATTCAGCCCGCGGAGTTTGAGAGTCAGCTTTCAAAACGTCTGGAAATGAATGGTATTCGCGATGTGAAGATTAAAGAAATTATGCAAGTCACCAATACCGAAGGGTTGCAGGTGAAAAAGGAGTATGAGGTAAGAAAACCATTCTTGCTGAATATAGATTTAGTATTAAAGTTCGAGAAAAGTTTTGATCAAAGCTCAGTCCAAGCTAAGTGAAGCCCGCTTAGCGAGCCGTATCGGTTATCAGTTTAAACAACCTGAGTTACTTCAGCTTGCACTGACCCACCGATCGGTGAGCCACAAATACAACTATGAGCGCCTAGAGTTTCTAGGCGATTCTTTGTTAGGGATGATTATTGCAAATTATCTCTATAAAGCTTATCCAACTGAGAACGAAGGCCGTTTGACGCGTATGCGTGCAACCTTGGTTCGTCAGGAAGCTTTAGGTAAAATTGCAAATGATTTAAAACTGAGCCAGTCACTCATTTTAAGTACAGGCGAGTTAAAATCAGGTGGACATCATCGCGAGTCCATCCTTGCGGATACAGTTGAATCGATTATTGGTGCAATCTATGTGGATTGTAGTGATTTAACGGTGTTGGAGCCGATTGTGTTAAAATGGTACGAGCCATATTTAGACCATATCGAGCCAACCGATCAACTTAAAGATCCAAAATCACGTTTACAAGAATATCTACAGGCACGAAAAAAAGCTCTCCCAGTTTATGATGTGGTCGATATTCAAGGTGATGCACCGAATCAACATTTCAAAGTGGAATGTAAAGTCGATGGATTGCCTGTTGTAAAAGGTGAAGGTACAAGTCGTCGCTTTGCTGAACAAGCTGCTGCGGCGGATATTTTAAAACTTTTGGAGCAGTAATCTGCCATGTCAAATTCTTCCGATCACATCGATGCTGATCACGAGTCGCAAAGCGACAGTAATGATTTAATTAGCCAATTTTTTAGCGAACAAGGCACAGAAATCCCAACGGATTTTCGTAGCGGCTTTGTGGCAATTGTCGGTCGTCCAAACGTAGGCAAATCTACGTTGATGAACCATTTGTTGGGTCAAAAATTATCGATTACTTCACGTAAACCACAAACCACACGTCATAAAATTGTGGGAATTGATTCGCGCTCAAAATCTCAAGCAGTGTTTGTGGATACGCCAGGGATGCATAAAAAAGAAGTACGCGCCATCAACAAAATGATGAACCGTGCTGCGTCTTCTGCATTGCGTGATGTCAACTTGGTATTGTTTGTTCTAGATGCAGACAAGTGGACTCAAAATGATGAGCTCGTTTTGGAAAAACTCAAAAATGCAGAGATGCCAGTGATTCTTGTGATCAATAAAATTGATACACTTGAAAATAAAAACCATGCATTACCTTTGATTCAACAGCGTGCAAAATTAATGAATTTTGCTGAGATTGTTCCTGTTTCTGCACTACGTGGTGCAAACTTAGACCATCTGCGCGATACCATTGAAAAATATTTACCTTTCCAGCCACCGATGTATTCATTGGATCAACTGACAGATCGTTCTGAGCGTTTCTTGGCATCAGAAATTATCCGTGAAAAGATTATGCGCCAGTTGGGTGAAGAGCTACCTTATGATTTAACCGTGCAAATTGAGTCGTTTAAGACTGAAGAAGCAACGGTGAATGAAAAAACAGGTCGTCTAAAACCAGCATGTACATACATTGATGCAACGATTTTTGTAGACCGCCCAGGCCAAAAAGCGATTGTGATTGGTGAAAAAGGCGCTAAGCTTAAGAAAATTGGTATGGATGCCCGTATCGATATGGAAAAAATGTTTGAACAAAAGATCATGTTGACGCTTTGGGTTAAAGTGAAAGGCGGCTGGTCTGATGATGAACGTGCATTGAAAAGCTTAGGTTATAGCGATATCTAAGTTTTAAGAAAGCAAATTTTTATAGGGATGGTGTTATGGTCAAAGTGTTCGCAGTAATGGCTTGTATGTTGTTTTTGCAAGGTTGTATACACAAGATCGTCACCGTTCCTGTAAAGATTGCGTATAAAACCACAAAAGGCGTGGTGAAAGGAACCGCAGCGGTGGTTGGTGCTGTTATCCCAGATGGGGATGATGAAGACAGCGAACATAATGATAAAGATAAAAAAGATTAGTTAATTTCTCATGCGCAATGAAGTACTGCATGGTTATTTAATTCACCATAGAAAATACCGTGAACGTAGTCATATTGTGCATTTATTTACCCAAGAGCATGGGCGAGTTGATGGCATTCTAAGGCAAACCCCGCCGCCACAATATCAGCCGATTTGTTTACAAGCTTCGGGTAAATCTGAACTCAAAAATTTTACAAAACTTGAAATTGTCAATCAGCCGATTTTTTTCTTCGGGGATGCTTTTTTTTCAGGTTTTTATCTCAACGAGATTCTGCTCAGACTATGTCCGCTCGAAGTACAAATGGAGCAAAGTTTTGCTCAATATGCACATACGCTAACGCAATTACAACAACTGGCGCAGCAAGCAGATCCCAATCAATTTTTAAAACAAATTCTAAGACAGTTTGAGCACGAACTACTGGAAGATTTGGGCTATGCCTTAGATTTTTCGACCGATGCCAATCAACTAGAAATTCAAGCATCACTCAACTATATATTCCAGCTGAATGAAGGCTTTATTCCTACTGCACAAGCTTCACGAGCGACCTTAAATGGACAGCAAATTTTAAGCATGTGCCAATATGAAAAGGGTAGGGATTTTAGTTTGGAACAGTTACAATTGCTGACCAAGTTGTACCGACAAATGATCAGTTCATTGTTGGGCGATCGACCCTTAAAAAGTCGTCAGTTGTGGATTCAGAACACTCAAACTCAATCGTAATTAGGAAATGAATATGGCTGCATTACTTGGTGTAAATATTGACCACGTGGCAACTTTACGACAAGCGCGTGGAACGTCTTATCCTGATCCAGTCAATGCAGCACTGATCTGTGAGCAAGCAGGGGCGGAAGGGATTACTTTACATTTGCGTGAAGACCGTCGTCATATTCAGGACGATGACGTGCGTCGTATGCGTCCAGCGCTTAAAACACGTATGAATTTGGAGTTGGCAGTCACAGATGAAATGATTGCATTTGCTAAAGAAATTAAACCGCATCATGTGTGTTTCGTTCCTGAAAAGCGCCAAGAAGTGACGACTGAAGGTGGTTTAGATGTAGTTGGACATTTTGATGACGTTAAAGCGGCAACTCAAGCCTTGTCCGAGATTGGCTGTGATGTGTCCTTGTTTATTGATGCTGACTTTGCACAAATTGATGCAGCGGTTGCTTGTGGTGCACCAACCATTGAAATTCATACAGGCGCTTATGCTGATGCAGAAACACCTGAAGCTCAGCAATATGAGCTTGAGCGTATTGTCAAAGGTGCCGAATATGCAGCATCGAAAGGTTTAGTAGTCAATGCTGGGCATGGACTCAACCTTGAAAATGTGACCCCAATTGCACAAATTCCACAGATCCACGAATTAAACATCGGACATTCCCTAATTGCCGATGCTATTTTTGTGGGCTTGGAACAAGCCGTGCGTGAAATCAAAGCAGTAATTAAAGCTGCACGTTAATTTTAAAGTTTTTAAGATTTGAATATGTCGAATATCAATTATGATGAACTCATGAAGCCCGTCATGGATTTCTTGGGCTGTGAAACACCAAAAGCTTGGTTGACTGAAGCACTGAATAATCTTGATGTGCTGATGCAAGACCACGCGAATTGTGAGAAGAAAGCAGCAGGTACAGCGATGAACCTGATGTTTCGTTATAGCTTTTTTACCGATTTGCAGGTCAAGCTTTCACAACTGGTTCGTGAAGAAATGCTGCATTATGAGCAAGTGCTTGAATTTATGAAAAAGCGCGGGCTAGAGTGGAGCAATCTGAGTGCTGGTCGTTATGCGGGTAGTTTACGTAAAGAAGTGCGGACTTATGAGCCTGAGGCTTTAATTGATATTTTAATCATTGGTGCCTTTGTAGAAGCACGTTCATGTGAGCGTTTTTACGCGTTAGCACCCTTGGTGGATGATGAATTAGGTCGTTACTATCGTTATTTATTAAAGTCAGAATCCCGTCATTTTGAAGACTATTTGGCTTTGGCTTTAGAAGTTGCACAAACGGGTAAATTGAAAAACCCGAAAGAGGATATTCAAGCGCGTATTGACCATATCCGTAACGTTGAAAAAGAGCTGATTAGTACCTCTGATGATCTGTTTCGTTTCCATAGTGGTGTACCAGTCAAAGTAGCTTAGTCTTTTACTGGTTTTTGAAGTGTATCTCTCATTTTATGTCATGCTGAGCGATGCAAATAAAAGCCCAATCTAGTGAGATTGGGCTTTTATTTTTTATGAGTTAAGGCTTTTTTTCTCAGCTCGATTGATTAGCCATGTTATGAGTAAACCTGGAACCAGAAAGCCTAAAAGTACTAGAAAACCGTGAACGAGAGAGGCCGCAGGCTCTTGTAGGGTTGCTGCGTGTTTCATTGGCGATAGCCATGGAGAAAGTTGAAAAAAGCTGATAACCAACAAGACAGTTGGCCATAAGATGGAAATATGTTCTCTGCCAAAGTTTCTCCATGCATAAAAAATGAGTGCAAGGCTAAACAGACCCTCAAAAATCCATGAACCAGTACCCCATTTTCCCCATAAGCCATAACCCATGTGCTCAGCAGAATATGGATACAGTGCTAAATCCATATTGTGCATAGGCCAATCGGCAAGCCAATGCGAGAAACAAGCGAACCCTGCGATGAGCGCAACACGTTTGTCTTTCATAAAAAATAAAGCCCAAACGATAGAGAGGATCACAGCCATAACTAGGGAATGATCCCAGTCAATAAACGTTAAATCAAAGAATAAGTAGGGGCCTGCTTGCAGATTTGGTGTGACATGATTTAGACCGAACATGATGAGTAAACCATCAATGATATCGAGAAAACCAACACCGAGCATGATGGGAAGGGTTGGAACTTTTGGGAATTTTGATTTAATGGCTAAACCAATGGCTAAATGTCCGACATACATAATGATTCACCTATCTAGATTGGAGTAGGGTTAAGCTGTTTCTTAAAACGGCATTAATAAAAGAATCATCAACCTTTTTATTTTCAATAAAAATTTGAAAGTAAAAACTTCCTAGCGTCATGCTGATGATGTCATGAATATTTTGTTGTTGCTGGTTTTCAGGGAGTAATCTCTGAAAACTTTGGGCAATGAGTTGGTAACGTGCATGCCATAAATCTTGACGCTTACGAATACTGATTTCATCCTTAATGTTTAATGATGCTTGCAAGAATGAGTGACCAAGTGGGGACTGTAAAAACATTGCAAGTTGCTGCAACATGATTTTAAAGGCATCTATTGGTGCTAATTCTTGCGGTATCTCAATGGAATCTTGGATTTTCTTTGCAATAGCATCCACAATTAAATCATCAAGGGATGACCATCTTCGGTACAGTGTTGTGCGACTAATCCCTGTCAATTTTGATAGTTGCTGTAGGGAAATATTTCCATAGCCTTGACTGAGCAACAGCTCGAATAAAGCCTCATAAATGACCTGTGAATTTGAACGGTCTTGTTCACTGACTAAGGCCTGTTGGCTTTTATTTCGGTATTTCTTTAAAGGTAAGTCGCTCATGCTTAGCTATCTTAATTTTATATGTAACAGATGTTACATTGTGTTTTGGAATTTAGAAAGCTTGTTTTTTGATCTGTTACAAATTTAGATCAAAATTGGAAAAAATACAGAGATTGCTTTTGCAAGAAGCTGACAGCAGAGTTGAACTTATAATCAGGCAAGTATAGTGATGCTGATATTTGGGCAAAAAAAAGCCCACGTCATATTGCGTGGGCTTTCTTGAATTTGGCTCTCCAACCTGGGCTCGAACCAGGGACCTGCGGATTAACAGTCCGTCGCTCTACCGACTGAGCTATTGGAGAATCTGCATGCGATTATAAGGACATTTTATAGTGGGTCAAGTCTAAAATGTCATGTTGCTGTCATTTTTGTTTCGGGTGCTTCTAATTTGAACAAAAAAATTTTTTTCAAAAAAAATCGTACCGAATTACTTGCAATGTTGAAATGGCGTTGATAGTCTGAATTCAACAACAGAGCGTTTAATTAAAACTTAAACAGTGTGGATTTATCACCAACTTGCCAGCACTAAAATGGCTAAACAGGAGAAAGCGAATGAATACGCTGACAATTTCCGATCTTTTCAATCATCTTTCTGATTATCAAAACCAGTATCTTTCGATCATTTCAGACCCTGAACAGTATTATACGACTGTAGAATCTGCATATATTGATGTTTGGCCCGTAGGTCGCACCGATTTGTATTTAGGTGACTTACTACAGCTTTGGTTTAGTGAACGCTGGTTAATTAGCAGTCCATGTCAGTTATTGTCTGTGCAGACCGAGCGTAGTGTTAAAAAGTCCTTTCAACGTGAACATGATTTATATCTATACCAACTCTCAGGCAGTGCATTGTCTGGAAGTAATCGCTCTAAAGTGTGGTCTGTCTCTGAAGGGAAAAGCTTAGACGTAAGTTTGGATAGTGCATTTAAGTATTATTGTATTTTTAAAGGTGCACAACGTCCTGAAGCTGAGAAACCATATACGAACAGTTCTTTTAAAACAGCGATCTAGCAGACAGGGATTGATTTGATTGAGTAAAAAGGCACTGAGTTATCAGTGCCTTTGGTTGTTATGGGCGAATAATCATACAAGTTGCAGTGGCATGTGCATATAGTTTGCCATCTTCATCGACAATTTGACCTTCTGAAATGCCTAGGTTTTTACTGATGTTAATGACGTTGCCAATAGCAAGTAACTCTTTATCTTTTGGAATTGGACGACACATTTTAATATTCAGATCAATCGTGCCATAACCTACGCCAGCTTCAAGCATGCTATGTACAGCACAACCTGTAACGGAGTCGAGCACTGTTGCAGCAAATCCACCATGCACGCCACCTAGTGGATTTAAATGACGATGATCCGCTTTTGCTTTAAAGCTAATTTTCCCTTCTGACACTTCATAAGGCTGCATGGGAATGGTTTCACTAATGCTCGCGGGTGGTATATTTCCAGTACACATAGCTTGTAGAAGTTGTAGTCCAGTCATTTCTTTAGGGTTCATTATAGCTTCCTTTGTATTATTAAGTTCCTTTTTGGAACTTAATAGGAAATTAATCAAAATTTAATCATTAGGTCAATATTAGATTGTGAGCTGATCAGTAAAAAACTTATAGAAATCCCTTATATTGAGATTGCTAAGAGAGATGGTTGAGCTGCAGGGGCGTTATATTCCTGAATTTGCAGATGATGGTCTATCGAGCTTTATGAATCAGTGAATTAAAGAAGCTAATTGTTTCAAAAATAATGCATAAGTTTTAGGCATCGGAACACTTTTGATTTATATATGGAATAAACAATATTTTGATGCCGATTGATATCGTATTTTAATAATCAAGGAAATAATAATGAATGTATCTTGCTTATGCGGTAAAACCAAATTCCAAGCTGAGCTTAAAAATCATGATGTACATGCTTGTCATTGTTCGATGTGTCGTCAACAGTCGAGTGGTGTACTCATGAGCATTGATGTCGAACCAAGTAGTTTAACATTCCAAGATCAATCATATTTAAAGCTGTTTCAGTCGTCTGAATGGGGAGAGCGTGGTTTTTGTAGCGAATGTGGCACGTCACTTTTTTGGCGTACTCAAGATGGGAGCTATTGTAATATCAATGTATTTGCTATGGACGAGCAGCCGAAAGACTTAAAGCTTAGTACGGAGATTTATATTGATAACAAACCTGACTTTTACCAATTTAAGTATTCTACAGAACAGCTCACGGAAGCAGATGTTATTGCCTTATTTTCCCCAAATGAAAAAGAAAGATAGTTGTCGGTTGTATAGAGCTTGAAATTTACATCAATATTCCTGATAAGTTGAATGAGAAAATCACTATAGATTTAATAAATTATATTGGATATATCTAAAGTAAGCTGTTGAATAAGGATGCTCAAACATGCTGCTTAAAATTTGTGTAGCGATGTTGGCCTTTGCTGCGAATTCTGTACTGTGTCGTTTAGCTTTGGCTGATCAGCAGATTGATCCTATGAGTTTTAGCCTGATTCGGGTGTGTAGTGGTGCCGCAGTATTATGGGTACTTTATAGGTTTTCTACACATAAGGCGAAAATAGAATGGAACATAAAAAACGGATTCTTGCTCGCTTTATACATCGTTGCTTTTTCACTTGCTTATTTGCATATTGATGCAGGTGTGGGAGCGCTGCTCCTCTTTGGTACGGTTCAGCTCAGTATGGTCGCTTATGGATTGTATCATGGTGAAAAGATCAATCTGCGTTGTGGTCTTGGTTTAGCGATTGCACTTTTAGGTATTCTCATTTTGTTGTTGCCTGGGGCTTCAGCACCTCATTTGGGCTATGCCACGATGATGGTACTTTCAGGTATGGGATGGGCGATGTATAGTATTGCAGGTAAAAATATGCATAACCCACTAGCAAGTAGCTTGGCAAATTTTGTACTGGCGATTCCTTTTGTATTGCTGGTTTATTTAGCATTTTTCACGCAAACTTTTATCAAGCCACAAGGTGTAATTTTAGCAGTGCTGTCTGGCGGTCTAGCATCGAGTGGAGCTTATGTGCTGTGGTATGCCATAGTGAAGCAGATTGACCGTGTGACAGCCAGTAGTGTGCAATTGTCTGTGCCGTGTTTAGCGATTCTGGGTGGGGCATTGTTTATAGGTGAAGCACTGAGCTTTAGAATTATCATTTCTGCAGTGATTGTTTTAGTCGGGATTGCTTTGGTGATTTCGGCATCGTCTCACCGCACCAATTCAAATAAATCGGATTTAATCGGTTCTGAACGTCCATAAGTAAATTTCAATTCATCCATAACTAATTTTGACTTTAGCTTTTGAGATAGAGGCTAGGTTTTGTCGTTGTTCTTATTTTAATTTTATATCATGTAAAAATGGAATGAACTAAATTGATTTTTAGTAAATAGGCTAGATATATTTTCATTTTGTTCGGCGTCATTAAATAAAACAAAAATATTCGGCATGAAACTTGTATATCAAGATACAGTTTCAGTAAAAATGAAATGTTGCTTAATTGTGCTAAAAAAATACAAAAGTAAAAGGTATATCGTAGATATAAGTACCTTTCTCTTTAAGTTTAGAGAAACTTCTTGGTTTAATAATGAAAAAATTTTGGGATTTATTTATTCCTTTATTATTAGGGAATGTGACAATTGCGGTCAGTGGCTTGGTCGATACGCTGTATTTATCGCATTTTAGTGCAAAACATGTGGCAGTCTTAGCAATTGCAATATCTTTATATAGTATGGTTTTTATCTTTGGTTTTGGGCTTTTACAAGGCATGATGCAGACTTTAGCCGAAGCAAAGGGGAGTGGCGAGTTACATCAGATAGATTTGATCGTTAAACAAGGGATATGGAGTGTATTGCTTTGGGGCCTGTTTGGTATATGTGTACTCAGTCATGCTGATTCTATTGTCGATTTACTTGGTGCAGATGCAACATTAAAAGACATGATCTTGGTTTGTTTAAAGATCAGCATGTTTATTATACCCGTTCAATTATTACTGCGTGTTTTTTTTATTGTGACACAGACTTGTGGTCAAGCTAAGCTGGTTTTTTATGGCAATATTTTATTTCTAATTGCAAAGTTGATTTTGTCAGGTGTATTTATCTTTGGTATCCCACTTTGGGGCTTAAAAGCATATGGTGTTTATGGTGCATTTATTTCTTCATTTTTAGCATATTGTATTATATTTATAACTTTCTATATTTTTCTTATGGATAAAAGCCATCGGCTTCAATGGAAAGCCCCATTTTTCAACTTTGACATTTTAATAAAAATTTTACGTATAGGGATCCCTGCAAGTATAGTTATTTTCATTGATGTTTTTGCATTTACTTCAATTTCATTGCTTGCTGTTCCATTAGGGGATATTGCATTATCGGCAAACCAAATTGTGATGGTGGCGGGTTATTGGTTGTTTAATGTTATTAATGCGCTGATTGTAACATTTAGCATATTACTGTCGATAAAAATTGGAGAAGGTCACCAAGAACAAGCTTGGCAATTAAGCCAAAAAGCTGTTTATATCGTGTTGACGGTGGCGTCAATTTTGTCTTTCAGCTTGTTTTTATTTCAAAAGCAATTTGTTGTTTTATTTACTTCAGATCAGTCCGTTGCATTTATGGTTTCATCACTGATTGTATTGGTCTGTCTATTTCACATCGCAGATGCAATGCTTGCGATCGCTGTAAATTTACTACGTTGTTGGCAGGTCACTTTGCTTCCAATGTTCATTTATAGTTTTATGTTGCTTGTCGTTGGGCTGGGTGGCGGTTGGTATTTTGCTTTTCACCCGATGAGTTTTTTTGAGATAAATATCCCTTCGATGGGTATCCATTCATTTTGGGTTTTTGCTACCTTTGCTTATGCAAGTTCAGCAATTTTATGTCTGATTTGTTTGTACTATCGCAAATATCTAAACTAAGTAAATTCACTTAAGATTTGTATAAAAAACCCGCGAAGTTCGCGGGTTTCTCTAATCTAACTTTAAAGGGTTAAATTATTTTTCAGCAGCAATTGAAGCAATCGCAGCATCTACGCCTTCGATTGAATCAGCAGCTTTCTTGATACGAGCAAGCGCATCAACAAGCACTTCGTCAGCAGTTGCGTAAGAAATACGCATGAAGCCACCTAAGCCAAATGCATCACCAGGAACTACGGCTACACCAGTTTCTTCCAATAACCACTCAGAGAATTCTGTGCAAGATTTTAAACCTTTCGCACGAATCAATGGACGGATGTTTGCATATGCATAGAATGCACCATCAGCAGGTAAGCAAGAAATACCGTTGATGTCGTTCAAACCGCTAACTACTAAGTCATGACGGCGTTTGAATGCTTCAATCATTGGCTCAAGAACGTCTTGAGGCCCATTCAACGCAGCTTCAGCAGCAACTTGTGAAATTGAAGTTGGGTTTGAAGTTGATTGAGACTGGATTTTTTTCATTGCGCCAATCAGCTTAGCAGGACCTGCTGCATAGCCAATACGCCAGCCAGTCATTGCATACGCTTTAGACACACCGTTTAACACGATTGTACGGTCATAAAGGTCTGGTGCAACTGTTGCGATGTTGTAGAACTCATCATCCCAACGGATTGGTTCGTACATATCGTCAGATGCGATATATACTTCAGGATATTTACGAAGCACGTCAGCCAAAGCTTCTAATTCAGCTTTAGTGTAGATCATGCCTGTTGGGTTTGATGGACTGTTTAAAACCACTAAGCGTGTTTTGTCTGTGATCGCTGCTTCAAGTTGAGCAGGGGTGATCTTGAAACGTTGTTCTTCGCCACATTTCACAATAACAGGAATGCCTTCAGCGATGATTACCATGTCTGGGTAGCTTACCCAAAATGGTGCAGGGATGATCACTTCATCACCTTTGTTTAACAAAGCAAGTGCTAAGTTAAAGAATGACTGCTTGCCACCGCAAGAAACCAAAATCTGGTTTGCTGCATAATCAAGGTTATTGTCGCGCTTGAATTTTGCAATGATTGCTTTTTTAAGGCCTGGCGTACCATCTACAGCGGTATATTTTGTGAAACCGTTGTTAATCGCTGCAATTGCTGCATCTTTGATGTGTTGTGGGGTGTCAAAGTCAGGTTCACCTGCGCCCAAGCCAATAACATTCTTGCCAGCTGCTTTTAATTCAGCAGCTTTGTTGGTCACAGCAAGAGTTGGGGACGGTTTGATGGCATTTACACGATCAGAGAGACGTACGTCCACGGCATATTCCTTCTTATGGGGATTAAAAAATAAAAAGCACACTATCTTAGCTCAAAAAACTCTAGCAAGGCGTTTAAAAACGCAGAATTTTTGAAAAAAACATAATTTTTTTTAAATTTTGGGTTTTGAAATACAAAAATTGACAGAATGTGGAAGTTTCTCGCATCTCAAAGAAAAAAACTTTAAAATAAACCTAATTTGATGAGAGTGATGGTCATGAGTAAGCAACAGCCTACTTCAAAAAAACCTTTGGTGAATCTCCCTTTTCCAATGCCGAACGTAGAAGGCAGTTCTGATGATGTTGCACATAATCAGGTGCGCCCAAAACCTGAGCAATATGCAGATCGAACGTGGATGCCACCTCGTGGTACACGCCGTTCAATGGGTAAACGCTAAGGTTTAAAAAACGTGTAATAAAAAAGCCAATGCTGTAGCGTTGGCTTTTTTTATTCACTTAACGAAATATATCAAATGAAATCATGAGGCTAGTAAGACATAAACGTTAATGCATTCCAATACGGATCATCGGTACAGAAATCATCATCAGATACTTACTAACCACATATAAACATAGAATTTATTTGTAGCCAATTTTAAATGCAGCCAAGAATTGATTTGGCTGTTTTGCGTCGAATACAATGTGGTCAAGGGCGCTAGTTTGAGGAGCTTTGATGAAGGCATTATTTTTTAGGCTTGGAAATTGCGTATCCTGCATCTTACCTTCTTGAATTAATGCTTGCGCAGCTTGTACATAAATATCAGGACGATAGGCCTTTTGGGCTGTTTCTAGGTACCATTGATCTGTTTGACTAGTGCTGATTTGTCCCCAACGACGCATTTGTGTTAGCCACCATACTGCATCTGAATAATAGGGAATGCCATATTGTCCCTTGAAGAATGTATGAAATGATTTTGCTGGTCGAACATCGCCTTGTTCATACTCAAATACGCCAGTCATACTATTGATAATAATATCTTCATCGACACGTAGATAATTATCTTGTGCAATAATTTTTGCAGCTTCTTTACGGTTTGCACCGTTATTTTCATCTAGCCAATTTGATGCACGTATTAAAGCTTTAACCAGTTTAAGTGTAGTCGTTGGATTTTGTTCAGTAAATTTTTTAGTTAGACCAAAGACTTTGTCTGAACCATTTTCCCAAATGGCATCTGAGGTGATGACAGGTACACCAAAACCTTTTTTTACGGCTTTCTGATTCCACGGCTCACCAACGCTATAGCCTGATGTCACACCTTCAACCATTGTTGATACCATCTCTGGAGGTGGAATAACGGTTAAATCTACATCTGAACCTGTATTTCCTGTGGTGTCATTATGTGCAGAATCATAAGTGCCCGGATGAATTCCGCCAGCAGCTAACCAATAGCGAATCATATAGTTATGTGTCCCCATTGGATAAGTCATGCCTAATTTAAATATTTTCTGCTGTTGCTTATATTCCGCAATCACAGGTTTTAAATTACTCGCACTAATGGGGTGCTTCGGTCGATTATTTTCCATAACTACGGTTTTTTTCATCTCATTCCAAACATTATTTGAAACCGTAATGGCGGCACCATTGTAGGAAAGGGTGAATGGTGTAACGATTGGTGTTTTTTCTGCGGATGTATCTATTATTGATGCTATAGGCATTGCTGCAAGCATATGAGCAGCATCGAGCTCACCACTCTGCACATGTATGTAAAGTTCAGTCCAACTCGGTTGTGCTTCAAGTTTGACTTCGAGCCCTTCATCTTTAAAAAATCCCTTTTCAACGGCAATTGCAAGGGGAGCCATATCGGTTAATTTTAGAAAGCCAATGGTTAATCTGGTTTTTTCAACAGCTAAAGGTTGAGCAGCTGTCTCTTGATCAGGTTCTTTTTGGCACCCCCCCAGTAAAAAACTGAGACCAAGCAAGCAGGGTATAAAAAAAGCCTTGTTTAATAATATCTTTTTCATTCATTTCCCAGATTTTATTGTGATTCGAGCGTCCTCGAATAGCAATATAGATGCCAAATGTAAAACCAAGGATAGAAATTCAAAATCTTATTTTTACTGTAGTAGGCTACTTATAGGTTTACGGTGAATATATGCATTTGATTTGGCGGGTAGGGGCTGTTAGTCGGGGGGAGTATTTCTGGTCTAACTGTATGTATCTCATCGTGTTTTGAGCGTATTTGGTGCAAGTGAAAGAAAACATGCCCATTTTTGTACATTTAGAATCGAATAGAATGGGGGGAGCATCAAGGTGGTGCATGGCAAGGGTATTGGGTCTGAAAGAGTATGCGTTAAGTGAGGAGATTAAAATTATTTTTATACATTTTCACGCGAGTGAATCAAAAATGTAGGAGTTTGATTTTAAACTCCTACATGAGGCTTAGGGAATGTATGAGAAACAAAGATTTTTTAAGAGTTGTGTGGATTAAAATTAACGTGCGCGACGTTCATTGTCTGCATAGTATTGATTCTTCTGTTGGTACATCAGCTGATCTGCGCGTTTCAACATATCCTCAATCCGTTCATTCTCTCTGACGGTAGCAGATCCGATAGACAGACTAATCGGTTGGCTAGAATAGAATTGATTATCGACATGAATAAGTTCATGCAAACTATGTAGGCAGTTATGTAGAGCAGCTTCATCAGCACCTGACATTAGAATCACCAATTCATCCCCACCAATACGGGATGCAGAATAAAGCGTGTTTTGTATAAGCTGATTTAAAATACTTCCTACACGACGTAATAAACCATCGCCTACATCATGTCCAAAGTTATCATTCGCTTCTTTTAGACCATTCATATCGAGAAAAATACATGATACAGGTCGGATGGGACTACGTTCTAAACGATTCACTTCTTCAGTGTAGAAAGAGCGATTGTAGAGTTTAGTTAAAACATCATGTCTGCCTAGGTATTCTAAATAGTTCTCCGCCTTTTTGCGTGCAGTTATATCGGTCAAAGCAACTTGTACCATACTCCAGTCATCTCGATAATCTGGGAATACGGTAAATTGCAGTAAAACATGGCGGATACTGCCATCAAGAGCATAATTTACGGCTTCACGCTGATGGTGAATATTGCCATTCCATAATTCAATTAACTGCTCTCTAAAGGTTTGCACCATTTCTTTAGCAAAAATTTTATGAGTATTTTTCAGCAAAGTATTCTTATCCGCAGCACCAAACAAATCTAAGGTTGCTTGGTTGACATCAATAATAATAATGTCTTGAATACACTGCATAATAAAATCATGATGCACATCTAAAAAGGTTTTAAAGTCATCTATACCTAAATGACGGACTTGGTCTAACCGCGCTTTGATACGGCTAAAATCTTCAACCCAGAGTGAGGTTGGTGAGAAATGAAAACGTGATTCGGCTAACTGTCGGTTTTTTTCTTCTAATCGACAGGCTGTTTTATATGAGGTGATGTCTTCTGTGGTGATGAGTAAACGAGATAGATCATGTTCATAGCCTGGTATAACAGTACCACGTAACTGAATATCTAATCGGGTACCTTTAATTGTGTAATTCACTGTTGTGCTGATGAATTCATTATGACCATTCCATAGACTCGATAGCTCTTGAATATGCGTTTTGGCCATGTCTTGTTTGAAAACAAGATCTAGATTCTGTTGCAGATGCTCCAGATTATCTGCTTCAAATAGTTCCAGTGTTTTGGGATTTACTTTTAAAATTTTAATTTTACGTGCACAAAGGAAAACACGAGCTTCGTCCTCTTGTAAAAACTCTTGTAGATTCTCAACACCTTGCTGTCGCCAGATTTCAAATTGCTGCTTTACTTCACTAAAATCTTCTAACCACATTGCTATTGGGGACAAATCGAAAACTGAAGAATCCAGAATCTCCATTTTTTTGCTCTTAATTATTTTTAAGTGAGCGTAGTATAGAGTCTATTTTTTCTTTTTGAAATCGTGAGGTAAATAAAAGATTTATAATTCATTTTGTGATTTAGTTGGCATTAAATTTGCTAGATTGAATTCTTGTTAAGCTATGATAGCTCCAATCAAGACTCCAATCTGCAATAAATATATTCTTGTATTTAGCGTGTCGTTTTACGTGCACGGTGTTCAGGTTTAGGCGGTGATATTTCTCGGGTGCCTTGCCATACTTCGATAAAGTCTTGTTCATTAATATTATAAAGTTCAAGCAACGCTAAAATGACACCGCCAAAGAGCATGGAACCTTCTGCATTTGATTCAAAATCAAATATTTTGCCAGACAGAACATGCAAAATATCTTCAATTTCAAAAGCACGATCACGTCCATTACTGTCCGTTGGATACATCCGAGTATTTAGAATAATTTTGGCTAAGCTTTTTTCATTATCAGTTAGAGCCAGATGCTGAACCAGCATGTCGTCATTTTGGGTACTGAAAATCACAGCATCGTTAAAAATGGTATGCAAAAACTTTTTGTTTAGACGAGGCAGTGTTCTTTCTACAAATGGGCGAAATGATGCAGGAAAGATAACGTTATGCGAAATGCCTTTAAACATGGGAGCAATTTCTTCGACTTTATAACCTGCAATACCACAGCCGATAGAGGTGAGAAAATAAGTCATTTTCGGATGATTCTTGGTATAGATTTTAAAATCATCAATATAGTGTTGAATTTGTGAGAGCGGCATTTGTTGTAAGTGTTCGTTCATGGTAGGAATGGCATAACTTTGCCCCGACCAACCACGTCCAACACCTTTCATCGCCCCAAAATGTTCGAGTGCGGTACGTGCAGCACCATCTGCATGTTGGCCTGCCATGTTACTACCAAAAACAAATACAGTCTGTTCATCTAAGTTTTTGACGATGCTTTCGTCATGATATTGGTAAGTCATAGGCTCTGATTTTTCGCTCTTCTTCACTTCATGTTGCCCTTGAAACTGAGGAGGGTCAAGTGAAAAATCTTTGTAATATTTTCAGTAAATTACATTAAAAATTTAAAAGCAAGATTTGCTCGGGATTGAATCTGTTAAAATAGTTGGTTGAAGAAGCAAATCTTGGGATATGTCTGTGAGTGAGAAACAACCTTTTGATTTAGTCACCAATTACCAACCCGCAGGTGATCAGCCGCAAGCCATTGAAAAGCTTGTTGCTGGAATAGAAAAGGGCTATCACGACCAGTTATTACTTGGAGTTACGGGTTCAGGTAAAACCTATACCATGGCCAACGTGATTGTGCGGACGCAACGTCCGACTATTGTTATGGCACATAATAAAACCTTAGCTGCACAGCTTTATGGTGAGTTCAAATCTTTCTTTCCGAACAATGCTGTCGAATATTTTGTTAGTTATTATGATTACTATCAACCCGAAGCTTATGTGCCATCTTCAGATACATTTATTGAAAAAGATTCAGCGATCAATGACCATATTGACCAAATGCGTTTATCTGCAACACGTTCTCTCTTAGAACGTCGCGATGCAATTATTGTTGCTTCAGTTTCTGCTATTTATGGTTTGGGTGACCCCAATGCCTATATGAGCATGTTGCTACATATTGTGCAGGGTGATCGTATTGCACGTGATGATATCATCCGTCGTTTGGTGGAAATGCAATATAGCCGCAATGAACTTGAGTTTTTACGTGGTACTTATCGTATCCGCGGTGAAATTATTGATATTTTCCCTGCCGAATCAGATCAACATGCAATTCGGATTGAGTTGTTTGATGACGAAGTCGATTCGATTCGTTGGTTTGACCCGCTAACAGGCAAACTGGTGCGGAAAGTTCCGCGTGTAACTATTTATCCAAAAAGCCACTATGTAACACCAAAAGATAATTTGGAACGTGCCATCGGCACGATTCGTGAAGAATTAAAAGAGCGTTTAGGTTTCTTTCGTGCCCATGACAAATTGCTTGAAGCACAGCGAATTGAGCAACGCACCCGCTATGACTTGGAAATGATGCAGCAGTTGGGCTATACCAACGGTATTGAAAACTATTCACGTCATTTATCTGGTCGGCCTGCGGGTGAAGCACCACCAACTTTGTTCGATTATGTCCCTGATGATGCCTTACTGATTATTGATGAGTCGCATGTGACTGTACCGCAAATTGGCGCGATGTATAAAGGTGACCGTTCGCGTAAAGAAAACTTGGTGAATTATGGTTTCCGTCTTCCTAGTGCTTTAGATAACCGCCCAATGCAGTTTGAAGAGTGGGAACGGATTACCCCAGCAACGATTTATGTCAGTGCAACACCAGCCAAATACGAGCTTGAAAAAGCCGAACAGGTGGCTGAACAGGTGGTTCGTCCTACAGGTCTGATTGACCCCGAAATTGAAGTGCGTCCAGTACTGACTCAAGTGGATGATGTGTTGTCTGAGATCAATATCCGTAAAGATCTCGATGAGCGTGTGTTAGTGACGACTTTAACCAAACGTATGGCAGAGGATCTAAGCTCGTATTTGAAAGAATATGGAGTGAAGGTGGCTTATCTACACTCAGATATTGACACTGTTGAGCGAGTGAAAATCATTCATGACTTACGTTCAGGTGTCTACGATGTGCTTGTCGGGATTAACTTACTACGTGAAGGCTTGGACATGCCAGAAGTCTCTTTGGTCGCTATCTTAGATGCTGATAAAGAAGGCTTTTTACGTTCTGAACGGTCTTTGATTCAAACTATTGGTCGGGCAGCCCGTAATGTAAAAGGTAAGGCTATTTTATACGCAGACCGTATCACCGACTCTATGCAAAAAGCCATTGATGAAACGGAACGTCGTCGTCAAAAGCAAATGGCGTTTAATGAACTGCATGGCATTATTCCACGTAGTACCATTCGACAAAATAAAAAGGATATTGATACAGGTGAAGTACTGACGGATGAGCAAGTTGAGAGCAATATTGCCGATCAACATCAGACATTCAGTGCAGACGAACAGCATTTATTGTCTGATCCAAAACTGCTTGCGAAACACTTAAGCAAGTTGGAAAAAGAAATGCTCAAAGCCTCTAAAGAGTTACAGTTTGAGCAAGCTGCGCGACTACGCGATGAAATTTTGCGTTTAAAATCTCAGCTTTTGGCTTAGTCTATATTTACATAACGCTACAGTAATTTGGGCAGAAAGCATTATTTTTTAAAGAGATGTTTATTTTTAGATCATAAATTCTGAAATATTAAAGGTACAGTTTATGTCTGCAAATCTTCCCAAGGCGGGTTTTACCCTTGCCAAAATTGCTGTAGGTGGTGCTGTTCTGGTGGGCTTAGGTATGGCAACCATGGCTTATGCTCAAAGTAAGCCTTTAGCCGTGGTGGATAAGATCGAATTGGATCGTTATTTGGGAGTATGGTATGAAATAGCGCGTAAGCCTATGTACTTCCAAAATAAATGTGGAACTAATGTTTCAGCGACTTATACGCTCAATGAAAATGGCAATGTCAGTGTCGATAACCGCTGTTATGCTCAAGATGGCAAGCTGATGCAGTCGATAGGTGAGGCATTTGTACAAAACCCACCTTTTAACAGTAAGTTGAAAGTGAGTTTTTTACCTGAGGCTGTGCGGTGGTTGCCTGTGGCGCGTGGGGATTATTGGATTTTAAAAATTGATGATGACTATCAAACAGTGCTTGTAGGTGAGCCACGTCGCAAATATATGTGGGTGCTTTCTCGTACACCGCAAGCAGATCCTAAAGTTATTAATGAATACTTGGAATATGCTAAGTCGGTAGGCTATGACTTAAATGATTTAATCCATACCAAACAGCTGCTAAAGTAAAATTGATAGTATTGTCTAAGCCATGCGGAAGCATGGCTTTTTTACTTCTAGGCATTATTTTAAGCCTATTAAAACTTGAATAATAAAGCTTTATTTGGATGAAAGCTTTATAATTGGTCGAATTTAAAGTTGCCCACAATGTATATGGAGTGAAGGATGTATAAAGGTGTTGCATTATCAGTTTTAGCATCCGTCACTTTTGGGGTGTTATATTTTTATACCTTTTTTCTAAAACCTTTAGATAGTGAGCAAACCTTTGCTTGGCGTATGTTTGCCACACTTCCTTTTTTAACGGCATTTATGTGGTGGAGTGGTGATTTAAAACTGATCATCGAATTATTTAAGCGTATTTTTAAACAACCATGGATGATTGCATGGTTATTATTCAGTTCGTTTTTATGTACAACCCAACTATGGCTGTTTTTATGGGGGCCGATGAATGGTCGTGGCTTACAAGTGTCACTCGGCTATTTTTTACTGCCTTTGGTCATGGTATTGGTTGGTTGCATCCTTTACAAGGAAAAGCTATCCCGCTGGCAAATGGTTGCGGTCGCTTTTGCTGTGCTTGGGGTTGGGCATGAAATTTGGCGTATTGGCAGTATGGCATGGGAAACAGTCTATGTTGCTGTGGCTTATCCTTTGTATTTCTTCTTGCGCCGTGTTTGTAAAACAGATCATTTGGGGGGCTTCTGGTGGGATCTGTGTTTAATTCTCCCTGTCGCATTTTATTTAGGATTTGTACAGAGTGATAGTTTAATGTTGATGCAGCAGTTTCCGCATCTTATTCTTGCTGTCATTGGTTTAGGTTTTCTAAGTGCGATGGGCTTGGGAAGTTATATTTTAGCAAGTCGTTATTTACCTTTTGTGATTTTTGGTTTGCTGAGTTATTTAGAACCAGTGCTGTTAGCTGGTGCATCCATTACGATGGGTGAGCGTGTTGAGGCGGGTGAGTGGTTCACCTATATTCCTATCTGGTTTGCTGTTTTGTTGCTGATTATTGAAGGTACTCTGCATTTATATAAACAACAGCAAAATAAAAAACAACTTGAGCGAAATATTGAGCATTTTGAAAAACAGCAGCATCCAGACTGATCTGATCATGTTTGATGTTGCTATTGTGCTGGAATTTGGACGATGACTAAGTCTCTTATTTGTCTATTGCTCTTTAAGAATAGTTGACTGTTTGATAAAACATCATTTGTGTAACTGTTTATTTTTTATTTAAAAAAATTAGTTTTAGATTTTTATACTGAAAAATCATTGAACTAAATTCAATCATTTCTGAAATTAATAATGAATATACGATAAAAAACATCATGCATTTACAGCTTTCGATTCAAACTTGGCACTAAATCCTTTACAATTGTTGGGTTTTGAAATTTATGCTTAGATTAAATTAATTAGAGGACGTATCTGTGAGCAAAGAGACTATCATCGCCCTACACGCAGAACACCAAGGTCGCTGGAAAAACCGTGAAGAAATCGCAGAACAAATGATCGCTTTGATCGGTCAGCTTTACCGTGAAAAAAATATTGTAGTTTCAGTGTTTGGACGTTCTTTAGTTAACCGTTCAGTAATTCAAATTTTAAAAGCACACCGTTTCACACGTATGATGGACGTTGAGCTTTCAGTTGTGCATACATTCCCCATTCTTGAAGCGCTCGCTAAAATTGAAAATATTGGTACTGCTGAAATTGATCTAGGCAAATTAGCTGTTGCTTTCAAAGAGCAAGGTGGCGATGTTGATGCATTTGTTGCAGCAGCAGTTAAGTCTGTAGAAGGTCGCCCAACTTCTGTAGAAGGCCGTGACGTTGTACTTTACGGTTTTGGTCGTATTGGTCGTATTCTTGCGCGTTTAATGATTGGTCAGTCTGGCCTTGGACGTGGCTTGAACTTAAAAGCGATTGTGGTTCGTAAGTCTTCTGATGGTGATTTAGAAAAACGTGCGTCTTTATTACGCCGTGACTCAATCCATGGTCCTTTCTCTGGTACGATTTCTGTTGATGAAGAAAACGAAGCAATTATTGCAAATGGTCAATTCATCAAAGTGATTTATGCCTCTAACCCATCTGAAGTTGACTACACTGATTATGGCATCAGCAATGCGCTTGTGATTGACAACACGGGTAAATGGCGTGATGCAGAAGGTCTTGCTCAACACCTTAAATGTCCAGGTGCTGCACGTGTAATTCTAACTGCACCTGGTAAAGGTGACATGAAGAACGTGGTATTTGGTGTGAACCAAGCAGACATTCTTGATGAAGACAAAATCATCTCAGCTGCAAGTTGTACTACAAACGCGATTACACCAACACTTAAAGTACTACATGACAAATACACAGTGTTGAATGGTCACGTTGAAACAGTTCACTCATTCACAAATGACCAGAACTTAATTGATAACTACCATAAAGCAGACCGCCGTGGTCGTGCTGCAACATTGAACATGGTAATTACTGAAACTGGTGCGGCTAAAGCAGTTGCTAAAGCACTTCCAGCACTTCAAGGTAAACTGACAGGTAACTCTGTACGTGTTCCAACACCAAATGTTTCACTTGCGATTCTAAATTTAACTTTAGATAAAGAAGTGGATCGTGATGAAGTGAACGAATACATTCGTAAAATTTCAATCAGCTCAAGCCTTCAAGGTCAGATCGGTTATACCAACTCGACTGAAGTTGTATCATCTGACTTTATCGGTTCGCGTACTGCTGGTGTATTTGATGCGCAAGCAACCATTACTTCGGGCAACCGTTTAACTGCGTATGTTTGGTACGATAACGAAGTAGGTTATAGCTGCCAAGTATTACGTATTGCAGAGCAAATGGGTGGCGTAAGCTATCCTAAAATTCCTACTGAAACAAATGCATAATTTGTAGTAGTGATCAAAAAGAGCCTCATATGAGGCTCTTTTTTTTACTTGCTGATTTATAAAGTTTGTACATATATGTCAGGATTGGCATAAGTATTGAATTTCATGGTAAGAGTTGCCAATGCTTAATTCTGACTTATTTACTTAGAATAATTGGAACGTTTTTATCGAAATAGACATTTATATATTTATCGAGTCAGGTTGGGATGACCTGTAAACAGACTGGGCTGACAAAAGGATTAGGCTTGTCAGATGAAGAATCAAAATAAAAAAAGGAATTTGACTTTGCAAGTGAAACACCTACTCAGTGGATTGGTATTTATTGTGTTAGCAACCATGTGTGGTGTACTTATCGCTATTTGGATGTTTAAACACTTTAATATCTATATTCCCTTAGAAAATCAAAAAGTCAGTATTGATCTACAAGAGCCTTTACAAGCTGAGGTCAAAATTCATGACGCTTTAGATGTGGATGTGACAGGGCGTGTGAATGCTGAAATTCCGATCCGAGAAAACCTGAATATTCCACTGACCCAAACTCTGACACCACGTGTGTATTTTGATAATCAAGTCCCGATCAAAACCAGCATTCCAGTGCGTGAAATCTTGAAAATTAATCAGAGTATGCCTGTGGATACCAAGGTGCAGGTAAAAGTCATGGGACGAGATGTAACTTTGCCTTTAAAAGGTAATATTCCTATTCAGTTGGATGTTCCAATTCATATTGATGTGCCACTGGAACAGCAAGTACACCTTAAATTTGATGCACCTGTAAAAACTGTACTGAAAGAAAATCTACATATTCCAGTAAATACAGTGGTTAAGACCAATATTCCCATACAGGGACATTTAAACGTTCCTATTAAAACGGCATTGAAAGCTTCGGTGGATGTGCAAAATACATTGCCAATTCAAATTAAGCAGGGGGAGTTGAAGATTCCACTCAACAGTTTGCAATTCTTGCGTGAAAAACCTCTATCTCAAGAACACGTGAAGCCATAGGAGGGAGTATGTGGATATTCCAGTCCGCGAAGCGGCTTGTCTTGAGTTTTGTGTGTGTTGTCATTTTGGTGGGTGCGCTGTTTTGGTTGTACCTGAATATTCAAGCCAGTATGCAAGTGTCTGCAAATGAAGCACAAATTCAACTGTCAGACTCTTTACCGACAAAAATACAAGTCGGTAATTATTTAGAAACTCAATCTGTTGGAACTTTAGATACGCAACTGAAAATTGATCAAAAAATTAATTTGCCTTTACATGGAAAATATTTGGCAAATTTGGAGTTCGAAGTAGAAGTACCTGTTTCTGTATCGGTTGATTATCAAACCGAGGTGCTTATTGATCAAAACATGCCGTTGGAGACCAATACGGATTTAATTTATCAGAATAAACTGTTGCCTAAGTTTCCACTCACTTTGGATATTCCGATTAAACTGGCTGTGCCATTTCATTTAAAGCGAGACTATCAGATTCCGATCAAAATTATGTTTAATGGCTTGGTTTATTTTGAGTTCAATGAGCAAGTACGACTGCATGTGTTGCATCAGTTTGCGCCACAGCTTAATTTGAATGATCCAATGACTATGCGAAAAATAGCAAGCTTCAATGCCACTATGTATAACACGGAGCGGAGTACGACAGCGAACTTGGAGATGAATATGACACTACCTGTGAAGAATATTCATCCATAAAGAAAATACCACCAATCATTGGTGGTGTTTTCATGTGAAAATCAAAAGGGTGGCTTAAAGTGCAGCTTTGATCGCATCTTGAATGTTCGTAGTTTTACGTCCAATCAATTGTTCTAGGTCTTGACTGTCACTATACATTGCACCTTGTATGGTTTGAATGTCTGCATCAACGATGACCTCAACTAAGCCAGCAGGTAAGCCCGCCTGAGTTAGGCCTTGAGTGTATTCTTCCGCACTTAGGTTTTGATAATTAATGGTTTTACTCGCTGCTTGACCAATCAATGTTGCAAGCTCTGAGAGGCTAAAGCTTTGTGAACCTGCTAGTTCATAGGTTTGATTATCATGGCCAGTTGACGTTAAGACTTTCGCTGCAGCTTCAGCATAATCTATGCGTGATGCCGAGCTAATGCGACCATCTTGAGCTGCTCCAAAAAGCGTCCCAATTTCAATGGTGTGAGCAACACCTGCAAGGTAGTTTTCGCTATACCAGTTATTTCTTAAGAAGGTGTAGCGTAGTCCACTATCTTGAATCAGTTTTTCAGTTTCACGGTGTTCTTGGGCTAAGCCGAGTGGGGATGTATCTGCACGTAGTAAGCTAGTATAAGCAAGATAAGGAACACCGGCCACTTTTGCAGCATCAATCACTGCCTTGTGCTGAGGTGTACGGCGACCGACTTCATTTGCAGAAATGAGTAATAATTTATCTATACCTGATAAAGCAGGGACTAAAGTTTCAGGTCGGTCATAGTCAAACTCACGTACTTCAATATTTTGTGCTGTGAGATGTGTCGCATTGGCTGGGTTTCGCACAAGCGCAACAATGTTGTTGGCCTCAGTTTGTAGTAAAAGTTTTTCTATCACAATAGAACCCAATTGGCCTGTTGCACCTGTGATTGCAATTTTCATAAGTCACCCTATATTGGTTGTTTTCTGTACTTGATGGTTTTATCTTAATCTGATAACTTACTAAATGAAAGTACGTACCAAAAAGTAAGTGATAAACCAAATGGAGAGAAATGATGCACACCTATGCAACAAGCAAACTATTAGGTCAAGTTTTATCCACTGAGTGCCCATCTCGTGACATATTGGAACATCTTACGAGCAAATGGTCAGTACTGGTGTTGCGTTGTTTGAGTGATGGTGTACACCGTTTTAGTGAATTGAGACAGCGTATAGAAGGGGTGAGTGAGAAAATGCTTTCTCAAACCCTTAAAACACTTGAGCAAGATGGTTTTATTTTACGGACAGTTTATCCTGTAGTTCCACCTAAAGTTGAGTATCAATTGACGATACTGGGCTCTCAAGCGGCCGAAAAAACCATGTATCTAATTGGATGGATTGAAAAAAGTTTGCCTGAGATCTTGGAAAATAAAGAGCGAGTCTCAGCTTTAAAATAATGGCTTAACAACAAAATAAGCAGAATAAATGGTTTGAATTAAGTGAGTTATAGGTTTCACAAAAAGTCATAGATTTGCTTGTAACGGAGTATATGCTGCTTAATTTATGTAAGTTGAGCATGGGATTAGGTTGATTGTTTTCAGGTACAAAACTGAAGAAAATCAAGAGAAAAAGAGCTAAATGCACGTTTTTAAGTGATTTGTCACTAAATTTCATGTTTCGCTCAATAATTCTATTCGAGAAATTTTGTAAAATATGGCAGAATATGCGGTTTTAAAGTATTTAGAGGATTGGCAGCATGCGCTTTGTTGATGAAGCAGTCATTACCGTAGAGGCTGGCGACGGTGGCAATGGCGTAGCCAGTTTTCGCCGTGAAAAATTCGTACCTTTTGGTGGTCCAGATGGTGGTGATGGTGGTCGTGGTGGTAGCGTATTTATCGAAGCTGATGATAATACCAGTACCCTTGTAGACTTCCGTTATACGCGCCGCTTCCGTGCGGAGCGAGCTAAAAATGGTCGTGGTGCAAACTGCGCTGGCCGTGGCGGTGAAGACACTGTATTAAAGGTTCCTGTAGGTACAACCATTGTTGACACTGACTCAGGTGATATTATTGGCGACTTGGTTGCAAGTGGTCAGCGTGTGCTTGTTGCAGCGGGTGGTGATGGTGGTTTGGGTAATACTCACTTTAAATCATCGACGAACCGTTCGCCGCGTAAGTGTACCCATGGTTTTAAAGGCGAATTCCGTGAAATTCGCTTAGAACTAAAAGTACTGGCAGATGTCGGCTTGCTGGGTATGCCAAATGCAGGTAAATCGACTTTTATTCGTGCCGTATCAGCAGCAAAACCTAAGGTTGCAGACTATCCGTTTACTACGATGATTCCAAACCTTGGTGTGGTCGATGCAGACAGTCACCGTTCATTTGTTATGGCGGATATTCCTGGCTTGATCGAAGGTGCATCAGAAGGTGCGGGTCTAGGTATTCGTTTCTTAAAGCACTTGGCGCGTACGCGTATTCTGCTTCACATTGTCGATGTTCAGCCGATTGATGGTTCTGATCCTGCATACAATGCAAAAGCGATCTTGGCGGAGTTAGAGAAATTCTCTCCGACACTTTCAAAGTTACCGATCGTTCTAGTATTAAACAAAGTTGACCAACTGGCAGACGATACGCGTGATGAATGGTGTCAGCATATCTTAGATGAAATGCAGTGGGATGGTCCTGTATTTAAAACTTCAGGTTTGATGTCTGAAGGGACAAAACCAGTTGTGTATTACCTGATGGATCAAATTGAGCAACAACGTGAACGTGAGCTTGAGGATCCTGATTATGCAGCAGAAGTGAAAGCATTCCGTGAGCAGCTTGAAGCTGAAACACGCGAACAAACGATTGCCGCTAAAGAAGCGTATCGTGAAATGCGTCGCCAACAACGTCTTGCAGGCTTGTTGGGTGATGATGAAGACGATGATGAAGATGATGGCGAAATGGAAGTGTACTACGTACGTTAAGCTCATAATGAGTAACTGAGGACAAGATGATAGAAGTGGTAGATGGGCAACGTAAGCTCGAAGCTTGTAAACGAATCGTTGTTAAAATCGGATCATCTTTACTCACAGCAAATGGGCAAGGTTTAGATATAGATGCAATTTCGCATTGGGCGAAACAAATTGCAGATCTACACAATGCAGGACATGAGATTATTCTGGTGTCATCAGGAGCTGTGGCTGAAGGTATGGTTCGTATGAAGCTAGACAGCCGACCCACCGATCTACCCAGTCTTCAGGCGTGTGCTGCCATTGGTCAGATGGGCCTGATTCATACATGGTCGAGTGTGCTTGAAAAACATCACATTCAGACTGCACAAGTGTTGTTGACCCATGATGACTTGGCAGACCGTCGTCGTTATTTGAACTCATGTGACGCTTTACAGAACTTGATTGAATGGCATGTGATCCCTGTGATCAATGAAAATGACACGGTTTCGACCGATGAAATTCGCTTTGGTGACAATGACACGCTGGCCGCGATGGTTGCAGGTCAAGTGCATGCTGATTTGTTAATTATTTTGACTGATCAGCAGGGTATGTTTGACTCAGACCCACGTTCAAACCCAGATGCGAAACTGTTCCATACCGTGCGTGCTTTAGATGAAAGCTTGTTTGATATGGCTGGCGGTGGCGGTAAGTTTGGTCGTGGCGGCATGTTGACCAAAGTCCGTGCTGCACGCTTGGCTGCGAAGTCTGGCTGTCCAACGCTGATTGCCAGTGGTGAAAGTGATAATGTGCTTGCACGTTTGATGGATGGTGAAATGCTTGGGACATTGTTTATTACTGACAATGACCGCATTACTGCTCATCAACAATGGTTAGCGGCTCACTTACAAACAGCAGGTCGTTTGGTGTTGGATGATGGTGCGGTTAAGGCCATTAAAGATAATCATCGTAGTTTACTTCCAGTTGGCGTGAAAGCTGTGGAAGGGCATTTTGAGCGCGGTGACGTGGTTGAATGTGTTGATATTCAAGGCGGTCGCGTTGCAGTCGGACGTGTCAACTTTAGTTCGCGTTCTGCGGAGTTGGTCAAGGGCTTGGCGTCAGATAAAGTTCATCAAGTCCTAGGTGAAGCACGGTCACTTGAGATGATTCATCGTAACCACATGGCAATTTACTGAATAAAACGTATGAAAAAATCCTGCTCTCGAGCGGGATTTTTTGTTTTAAAGAGAAAGTTATTTGATATAGCCTTTTTGAATCAGTGGCTTAAATAAGTAAAAGTGAATGGTGAGTGCCCATTGCATGATTTTCTCTTTATAGAGATTCCAAAGCTTTAAACCAAAGAAGTTTAAGGCAAAAGCCAATAGAAAAGCGCCGAGCATATCTAAAGGGAAGTGCACACCGAGATAGACACGTGACCATGCCACCAGCCAAGCCACGATCAAGAGAAAAACTCCCAGTTTGCGCTGCGCAGAGAATAGATAAGAAAAGGCAATACTGCTAAAAATCAGCATATGGTCACTCGGGAATGAACCATTAGGTGCATGGTAAATGAGAGTGCGTCCAACATCCATGACAAAAGGCCGTGGGTGATAATACACATGCGAAATACATTGGCTGATCAAAATGGCGATACTGGTAAAGATAAATGCCTTCAATATCTGCTTTTTAGTGTCATAGTTACCACGTAGCCAAAACCAAGCAAATAGTAAAATCATACAATAGAGCAGGTCATTGGCAATGAAAATAGCAAAATGAATATTGGTATTGATAGCTTCGGGAGATGCATTAATCCATGAAAAAAGCGATAAATTAAGTTCAGAGAGGGTCATGAAGTAGGGTGATATTTATAAAGTGCGAAAATGTGTCACAATTTTGTCATATTGTTAAAATAAAAAAGACCACAAAAATGTAGTCTTTTTTATCTGCTGCATGGACTTGAGTGAATTGGCTGTCAGCTTTAAAAGTAAAATCACGTTGCGCACTGAATTTAAAAGCTAAGTTTAATGTCGCTTTTCAAATTGAATGAGCGCTATTTCTTTATTTAAATTGAACAGTACCATTTGTATTTACGGTGATTTTAGACTCGCCACCTGCCACATCTTGCATTGGTGCTGCATCAGCCATTGCAAATTTTGCACTTTCAGCACGCATCATCACTGGACGAGGGTAATAGTTACTGGTGTTAATGTTCAAGTTCACTAAGTTATAACCTGATTTGTTCCATGCTTGTGCTAAAGATTGCGCACGTTGTTGGAAGTTTTTCGATGCTTCAATAATCAGCTCATTTTCGACTTTTTTACGTTGTGCATCAGATACACTAAAACCAATAGATTGGGTTTGGAAGTTCTGTTGTAACTCACCAATCAACTGACTTGCTGCCTTAAAGTCTGTGCTTTCTAAATTAATTTCTGCACGACCACGCCATTCTTTTAGCTTTTGGTTGTCATCATTATAAATTGGGTAAGTGCTTTGAGAGCCTGTTTCGACTTTTACACTTGGGTATTTGCGTGCTAAAGCAGTGGCTTGATTCATCAACTGTGTAATTTGAGTAGCCAGTTCAGCAGGTTGCTTATTGCTACGTTCAATGTACAACGTTGCATTCATGAGATCATTGGAAACTTGGCGTGTTGCTTCGGCCTGAACGTTGACAATATTGTAGTTTAATTGGTTATCTGACTGTGCAAAAACTGCGGAGCTAAATAAAGTGCTAAGTGCGATGGCTGGGATGAAGAATTGACGCATTTTTATTCCTTTTTTATTTACGAGGAGTTTTGCAACATTTATAAAAAGCTTAAAGCCAATTTGTGGTGAATTTGCGAAAATATTGTGGTTCGATTGTAAAAATGAGTACACATTATTTTTCAATAAAGTCTAGATATATTTAATTTTTTCAATCGCTTAATTTTCATCTAAGCTGAACTTTATTTTATTTTTTGGCAAAGTTTAAAAATAAATAAAATCATCAGGTTTTCTTTACGTTGTCACACTGTAAGATGATAATTTAAGCTATGGTTTGGGACGATCTATTTTTTTAGTAAATTTATGACAGATAATATCCAAAAGCTGTTTATTTTATTGAAAATTTCTGTATCATCCGCCTCCTAGTTATGAAGTATCTGAACACTATCTAACTAGATTTTATAAAGCGCCGAGTCAAAGGACCAAAAGTCACCCGACTTATTTCTTTCAACCCATATCAGAGATGGTAATTCGATATGAGCGTTTCTTCTGTAAACCCTGCCACTAATTCTACTAACGAATACTATTTGACTCGCCAAAGTCAGATGGAATCCAATGTTCGTAGCTATCCACGGAAATTACCGTTAGCGATAGCCAAAGCATTAGGCTGCTGGGTTACTGATGTTGAAGGTACAGAGTACCTCGATTGTTTAGCTGGGGCAGGAACATTGGCTTTGGGCCATAATCATCCTGCGGTAATTCAAAGTATCCAAGATACGCTTGCAAGCGGTCTACCATTACATACTTTGGATTTAACGACACCTTTAAAAGATGCGTTTACTGAAGCATTACTTGAGCAATTACCTGGTGGTAAAGAAGAGTATTGTTTACAGTTCTGTGGTCCATCTGGTGCAGATGGCACGGAAGCAGCAATTAAATTAGCAAAGACTTATACGGGTCGTAGTACAGTGATTAGCTTCTCTGGTGGCTACCATGGTATGACACATGGTTCGCTTGCTATGACAGGTAATTTGTCTGCTAAAAATGCTGTAAATGGTTTGATGCCAGGTGTTCAATTTATGCCGTATCCGCATGAATACCGTTGCCCACTTGGTTTAGGTGGTGAAGCGGGTGTGGATGCTTTAACGTATTTCTTTGAAAATTTCATCGAAGACGTTGAAAGTGGTGTAACCAAACCAGCTGCTGTGATTCTTGAAGCAATTCAAGGTGAAGGTGGTGTGGTAACAGCGCCAACTAAATGGTTGAAAAAAATCCGCGAAGTGACTGAAAAACACAATATCGTGTTGATTCTTGACGAAGTTCAAGCAGGCTTTGCACGTTCAGGCAAGATGTTCGCATTCGAACACGCAGGTATTGAACCTGACGTTGTTGTCATGTCTAAAGCTGTAGGTGGTAGCTTACCGCTTGCTGTACTGGGCATTAAGCGTAAGTTCGACGCATGGCAACCAGCAGGTCACACGGGTACTTTCCGTGGTAACCAATTGGCGATGGGTACTGGTCTTGCAACCATCAAAACCATCAAAGAACAAAACCTTGCGCAGAATGCACAAGAACGTGGTGATTTCTTACAAGCTGAATTTAAAAAGCTGGCTCAAGAGTTCCCATGTATCGGTAACGTGCGTGGCCGTGGTTTGATGATTGGTGTTGAAATTGTTGATGAGCGTAAACCAGCGGATCATATGGGGTCTTTACCTGCAGATGGTCAACTGGCAGCAGCGATTCAAGCGGCATGCTTTAACAACAAGTTATTGTTAGAAAAAGGCGGTCGTAACGGTACAGTGATTCGTTTACTTTGCCCACTTATTATCACTCAAGCTGAATGTGAAGAAGTAATTGTTCGCTTTAAGAAAGCAATTGCTGAAGCACTTGTTGCAACTCGAGGCGCGTAATCATGGTTGATTTTGCAGAACACCGTAAGGCGTTACTCTGCAATGATGCTGCATCTATTGCTGACTACTCGTCAGCGATGGATCAAGCGACTAAAGCAGTTGCAGCATGGTTGCAAAACGACAAGATGTACACAGGCGGTAGCATCAAAGAGCTTCGCAGTGCGATTGCATTTAATCCTTCTAAAGAGGGTTTGGGTGTACAAAAGTCACTTGAACGTATGGTTGAGCTTTTCTTAAATAAAAGCTTAAAAGTCCATCACCCACACTCGCTTGCACATTTGCACTGTCCGACCATGGTCACCAGTCAAATTGCTGAAGTGCTGATTAATGCAACCAACCAATCAATGGACTCATGGGATCAAAGCCCTGCTGGTTCTTTGATGGAAGTACAGTTGATTGATTGGCTTCGTCAAAAAGTAGGTTATGGCGCAGGTCAAGCAGGCGTATTCACTTCTGGTGGCACACAGTCAAACTTGATGGGTGTACTGCTTGCACGTGATGCATGTATCGCGAAAAACTGGAAAGACGAAAACGGTAATCCGTGGTCTGTACAGCGTGATGGTGTGCCAGGCGATGCGATGCGTAACGTCAAAGTTATTTGTTCTGAAAATGCACACTTTTCTGTGCAAAAGAACATGGCGATGATGGGCATGGGTTTCCAATCTGTTGTGACCGTTCCTGTGAACGAAAACGCGCAGATGGATGTGGATGCACTTGAAAAAACCATGGCGCACCTTCAAGCTGAAGGTAAAATCGTGGCATGTGTGGTTGCAACTGCGGGTACAACCGATGCAGGTGCGATTGATCCACTCAAGAAAATTCGTGAAATCACCAACAAATATGGTGCGTGGATGCATATCGACGCAGCATGGGGTGGTGCTTTAATCTTATCGAACAATCACCGTGATATGTTGGATGGGATCGAGCTTTCTGACTCCATTACGCTGGATTTCCATAAGCATTACTTCCAAACCATCTCTTGTGGTGCGTTCTTGTTAAAAGATGAAGCGAACTATCGTTTCATGCACTACGAAGCTGAGTATTTAAACTCTGCTTATGACGAAGAGCATGGCGTGCCAAACTTGGTGTCTAAGTCACTTCAAACAACCCGTCGTTTTGATGCGTTGAAACTTTGGATGACTGTTGAAGCACTAGGTGAAGAGCTTTATGGTTCTATGATTGACCACGGTGTAACACTGACCCGTGACGTTGCTGATTATATCAATGCAACTGCGGGTTTAGAGATGTTGGTTGATCCACAATTTGCATCTGTATTGTTCCGTGTGGTTCCAGCAGACTACCCAGTAGAATTGCTTGATACCTTAAACCAAAACGTTGCAGATGAATTGTTTGCAAGTGGTGAAGCGAATATTGGCGTTACTAAAGTAGGTCAAAATCAATCATTGAAAATGACGACTTTAAGCCCAGTTGCGACTTTAGATAACGTGAAGAACCTGCTTGGCCTTGTGCTTGCAGAAGCGGATCGTATCAAAGGTCCAATCGCAGATGGAACCTATATACCTGCAATTGCTTAAACGATTGTTTGTGTAAAAAAGGGAGCTCTCATGAGCTCCCTTTTTTACGGCATAATTTCTTTGAAAATACTATTTTAAGAAAAGATATGAATAAAAATGAATATATATTCGACTATTGGCTAAATATTGTGTAACCAATGGTGCAAGATTTCTTTGAATATAAGCATGATCTGCGAAAAGGTAGAATTGCTGCTATTGTTTTAGATCATATGCGAGATTATTGGGCAATTTATCTAAATAAAAATACGGAATGGTCTATTACAGAAAAATTGTTGAAAGAAGAAATTTATAGTATTTGTTCAGAAGTAGCATTGATCCGCGATGTTTGTAATGCAACTAAGCATGGAATACTGAGAGAATCTAAAAGCGATACAAATATTCCAAAAAGTATTCATTCTACAGAGCAAATAAAAGCAGAGCAAAATGAGGGCCTATTTGTTGATGGATTTGATGGCATGTTTACAGAGTCGAATTTTGTTTTTATCCAGTTTGAACAAGAAATTGAAATAAATGGCGAATATGTGGGGTGTCGATTTCTACATGAAGCTATTTCTGAAGTTATGCGCTTTTGGGAAGAGGAATTAGATTGTAAAAGTCGTGTTTGCGTTTCTAGCGATCAAAAGTAGCAACATCCTATGTAGGCAGCATTGGAGGAATGTCCTATCCCCCAATGCTACCTAATAGCATGTATACAGCAAGTCAGCTAAGTTAACTCAGTCTAAGATTGAGGCATGTATTGATCACTTTTAAGCTGCAAATAATGGGCTAAATCCTTTTTTTCTGAGTAATTTTCGATACATGCTGGAACTGCGATCCGCAGGAAAATGGGCTTCAATACTCAGGTCTAATGGCAAGTATTCAGGTTTTTGGTTTTCAACAATTAGGCGGTCCTCTTCAAAGATTTTTAAGTTAAAAGCATAAGCATCTTCTACAGGTAGGTCTTTGTCATAATCACGGCAAATAGGTGCGAAAAGGCGTGTTTGGCGTGCAGACATGGGTGAAGCTGCGTTCATGATCACTTGTCGTGTCCCGTGTGGAAAATGAATGGTTAAAGTGGCTGTAAAGGGGAGATGAACCTCAAAATGCCTGAGCCACTGGAAGCCTGCTTCGCCACGTTGCACTTCTCCAATTGGATAGCGTCCTACACTGCTTATATAGTCGGCACTAAAACCATTCGCAGTTTCAGTGGTTTTATAATCAGGCACTTCAGCATCGTCTGGGTCACCAAACGTATCGGGATGTACCCATGCAAAATGCGCTACATCGATAAAGCCTTCCAGTTGACGACCTGCGAAGCATTGGATGTCTACAGGTGGACATACCAGTTGTTGAAACTCCATTTCATCCCAATGGGGCATGTCAGGAATATGGGGTATGCTGCCTATTTCTGCTTTGAGAGAGCACCACAGTAAGCCATAACGCTCTACATGCGCATAGGTTTTGAGGTTAAAGCGCTCCGATATCTTGTGTTCGGGATGGGCAGGGATGCGATTGCATTTACCCTCATGTCCAAAGCGTAAGCCATGATAGCGGCAGACGACACCTTGTCCGTCATTCTTGCCCAAACTCAAAGGGACGCCACGATGGGGGCAGGCATCCTTTGCCACAATGATTTCATCTCCCATTTTATACATGACCAATGGCATGTCTAAAAGCAGAGTTGAAGTTGGTTGTTCTGTTAAGTCACTCACTAAAGCAATGGGATACCAGTATTCAGCCAAAATGTGCCAGTCCTGTTCCTCAAATGTCAGGTGAATAGGAAGATCTGGGTCAAAAGTACGGATTGTTTTGCTATTCATATTCATTTCTTTGCGCTGTCTTTTACAAAATATAGGACAAAGAACTGTTCTCTGAAATTTCAATTATTCGGACAAGTTTTTCTAAAAAATAGAAAGACCTGCGGTGAAGAAATAAAATACGATGTGACTGTTAATGGTAGGGCTGTCATTTTGTCCGTCATAAATAAGATATGTGAGGGAGAAAAGAACATAAATGATGGTCTATTTTTTCAATATGGCTAAAATTTTTGTCATTTATCTGCGGTTAATTTCTGTGCTCTATGAGGGTGAATTGCTGTAGGTTTATCATTCTAGCAATAGGAGTAAAGTCTAAAATATAGAAAATTAAAAATGTACTGTATTTTTATTAATTATTGATTTTAAATATTTTTATGGATAGTTGTGGCAATGTTTCGACGCAGAATATCATTAATAATCCGTATTTCCCAAGCCGTTTAAAGCAAGTAAAAGGTGAACAAAGTGTAACGAATCATGGACAAATAAAACTAAACATCATGAAAGTGTCACAATGCTGTAACTTGCTTGTCATATTCTGAAATCAAAATGCAGTTATCCAAAAAAGTACAAGACTGAATAAAAAAGTGGCGTACTCCAAAATGTTTAATATGTGAGATAACAAATATGCGCTTAAACCATATCGCACTTGCAGTAGTTGTTTCTGGGGCAGCTGTAGCAACCACGGCAAATGCAGCTCGTGACACAATACAAATTGCTGGTTCTTCAACAGTTTTACCATATGCAAGTATTGTTGCTGAAGAGTTTGGTAATACTTTCCCACAATTTAAAGCACCAGTGGTAGGTTCAGGTGGTACTTCAGGCGGCTTAAAGCAATTCTGTAACGGTGTGGGTGATAATACAATTGATATTGCAAACGCATCTCGTAAAATTAAAGATACAGAGTTGGCTGCTTGTAAGAAAGCAGGCGTAAACCAAATTCTAGAAATCAAAGTTGGTTACGACGGTATTGTGTTTGCATCGAATGCAAACAAAGCAGCTTATAAATTACGTCCACAGCACGTATATGCAGCTTTAGCGGCTCAATTGCCATCTAACGGTAAAATGGTAGCAAACCCATATACACGTTGGAATCAAATTGACAAAAGCCTTCCAAATGAAGCCATCACTTTAGTGATTCCTGCTTCAAACCACGGTACACGTGAAGTATTCCAAGAAAAAATGGTTGATGCAGGTTGCGAAACTTACGCAGCAATCAAAGCAATGGATAAAGATGCACAAAAGAAAGCGTGTTCAACTTTCCGTAAAGATGGCAAAGTGATCGAAATTGCGGGCGACTACACTGAAACGCTTGCACGTTTAAAAACATCTCCAAATGCTGTAGGTGTGTTTGGTCTTGGTTTCTATGACCAAAACCGCGACAAGTTACGTGTAGCGACAGTAAATAATGTTGCGCCATCTGAAAAAACAATCTTGAACGGTTCATACCCAGTTTCTCGCCCACTCTTCTTCTACGTGAAAGGTGAGCACTTAAAATCAATCAAAGGCTTGAAAGAATATACTGAATACTTCATCAGCAAAAAAGTTTCAGGAAAAGGTTCAAAGCTTGAGCGTGCTGGTTTGATTCCAATGTCAGACAAAGAACGTGCAGCAGTGCTTGCGAACTTTAAAGCAGGCAAAGCCGTTAAGTAATTAGCATAGAAACAGTCAACGGTAGGCAAGTCCTACCTTTGGCTTTTTTTACTAGGATCAAGTTTTTTCAAATAATGAAAATTGAAAGAACCGTGGAGAATACATGAATCTGCTACTAATAGGTGTGTTATTGGCACTGATTGCCATAGCCTACCAAATTGGCTTAAGCAAGAGCCGTAACTTAGCAGGTAAGGGAAATAATTCTGCAAAATTACACTCGCGTCCGGGTTATTACGGTGCGTTGGTGGCTTTGTGGTGTGGTATCCCTGCTTTTTTAATTTTGATTGTTTGGAATATTGTTGAACCAAACATTTTGAATCATGTGGTGTTAAACCATGTGCCAGCACAAGTTGCTGCAACCTTAGATGCAGCAAGTACAGATGTGTTGATCAATCGTGTAGAAGCGATTGCATCAGGTTTCGGTGTAACCGATACACCAGCAGCGTATGAACTTGCTGCTGCTGAGCAACTGGCTAAGTTTCAAAGTATTGGTACATTTGCAAAAATCGCCGTGGTGATTTGTGCTGCATTAGCCGGTCTAGTGGTTGCAAAAAAACGTATTGGAACCCAATTCCGTGCACGTAACCAAGTTGAAAAGACCATCAATATTGCACTTGCACTGTGTTCGGGTGTTGCGATCCTAACGACCATCGGTATTGTCATGTCGATGTTTAGTGAAGCAATGCGATTCTTCCACTTTGTGAGTCCACTTGACTTCTTCTTCGGTACAGAATGGAACCCAGGTTTTAGTACATCTGGTAATGCAGAAGGAAGCTACGGTTTGTTGCCATTACTTTGGGGCACGCTCATGGTGAGTGGTGTTGCTCTTCTGGTTGCAGTTCCTGTAGGTCTGATGATTGCTATCTACTTGGCCGAATATGCATCGCCAAGTTTCCGTGCTTGGGCAAAACCAACCATTGAAGTTCTCGCAGGGATTCCAACCATTGTTTATGGTGTTTTTGCACTGATGATTATTGGTCCATTCTTTAAAATGGTCGGTGAATCGGTTGGATTGCAGATCAATGCGACCAGTGCACTTACTGCAGGCTTCGTGATGGGAATCATGATCATTCCTTTTGTTTCATCACTTTCAGATGACATTATCACTCAGGTTCCGCGTGCACTGCGAGATGGTTCATTGGGGTTGGGTGCGACAAAGTCTGAGACGATCCGTCAGGTCGTTTTACCTGCAGCGCTTCCCGGTATTATTGGTGCGTTCTTGCTTGCAGCATCACGTGCAATTGGTGAGACCATGATTGTGGTGCTAGCGGCAGGAAACAGTCCTTTATTGCATGCGAACCCACTTGAAGCGATTTCAACGGTAACGATTACCATCGTAAACCAATTAACAGGCGATACAGACTTTGCAAGTCCGCAAGCATTGGTGGCTTTTGCATTGGGTCTGACCCTCTTTGTAATTACGCTTGGTTTGAACATTGTTGCACTGTACATCGTGCGTAAATATCGTGAGCAATACGACTAATGACGACTTCTAATAGCACAGCAGATCAAGTTTTTGATCCACAACTTGCGGCAGAATTACGAGAAAAGCGTAAGCAAACGATCAGTAATTCTTTGGCTAAACGTCACCGTAAAGAAAAGACATTTCGCATCTTAGGCTTCTCTGCAGTTATTGCAGGCCTACTTTTTGTTGCACTTCTTTTTGGTAGTATTTTGTCTAAAGGTCTACCTGCTTTTTGGCAAAGTAGTATGAACCTACCTGTGTACTTTGATCCTGCTATTATTACCACTGGGGCAAAACCAGTGCAGCGTGCAGGTGAATCTCCAGCGCAGTTTGAAGAGCGTTTTATTGCTTGGCAGACTGAAGTGGGGATGGTGGATTGGGATGCGCTCATTGTGAATGCGATGATTGCAAAAGATCCAGCACTTGCAAGCAAGCGTGATGATTTAGCATCTATCTATACCAGTTCGGAAGCATATCGCTTACGAGATATGGTGATGAAGGATCCAACACTCATTGGTAAAAAAGAGGATATTAAAATCCTTGCCGATGCCAATGTGGATGTGTGGCTCGCAGGGAACATTGACCGTGCTTTACCAGATGAGCAACAACAGCTGAGCCCAGAAGTACGTCAAATTGCAGACCAAATGAAAGCTTCAGGTGTGATGGAAAATACCTTTAATACCAACATCTTTGTTAGTCCAGATTCACGTAGTTCTCCTGCAACTTCAGGTTTAGCGGGGGCATTCATGGGATCATTGTTCATGATGTTAATCGTGATCATTATTTCGATTCCAATTGGTGTGGCATCAGCGATTTATCTTGAAGAATTTGCGCCAAAGAACTGGATCACTGACGTCATTGAAGTCAACATTAACAACCTTGCGGCTGTACCATCTATTGTCTTTGGTTTACTGGGTGCTGCGATCTTTATTGGCTGGATGCATTTACCGCTTTCTGCACCCTTGGTCGGTGGTTTGGTACTGAGCTTAATGACTTTACCAACGGTGATTATTACAACGCGTGCATCGTTAAAGGCGGTACCACCTTCAATTCGCCAAGCAGCGCTAGGTTTAGGTGCGTCACGTGTACAAACCGTATTCCATCATGTGTTACCACTTGCACTACCGGGGATTTTAACTGGTGCAATCATTGGTGTTGCACAAGCATTAGGTGAGACTGCACCATTATTGTTAATTGGGATGAGCGCATTCGTTGCAAGTGTACCTGCAACACCGTTTGACCAATCGAGTGCTTTACCTGTACAGATCTTCTTATGGCAGGGGAATGAATTACGAAACTTCTTTGAAGGTCGTACTGCCGCAGCAATTATTGTCCTCCTTGCAATGATGATTGGACTCAACAGTATTGCAATTTGGTTACGTAAGAAATTTGAAGTCCGTTGGTAAGTGAGGGCAAAATATGAATACCGTTGTTAAAAACTCCTTAGATCAGGATCAGACAGTGAATCAAGAACACACTCAATTTACAAACCCAAATCCGACAAATGGTCAGCAGGGTACTTCATTTGTGTCGCAGTTCGAAACACCTGCTTCTGCTAAGAAAGATCAAGCACAGGGCCAAATCAAACTTAGCACGTCAGATGTACATGTTTACTATGGTGAAGCTGAGGCGATTAAAGGGATTGATCTGAATATCTACGAAAATGAAGTGATTGCATTTATTGGGCCATCAGGTTGCGGTAAATCGACCTTTTTACGTACGTTGAACCGTATGAATGACACGATTGATAGCTGTCGTGTGACGGGCAAAGTGATGTTGGATAATCAAGATATCTATGACCCAAACCTCGATGTGGTATTGCTTCGCGCTCAAGTCGGTATGGTATTCCAAAAACCAAACCCATTCCCAAAGTCCATTTTTGACAACGTGGCTTATGGTCCTAAACTACACGGTTTAGCACGTGATAAGTATGACTTAGAAGAAATTGTAGAAAATAGCTTGCGTAAAGCAGGTCTTTGGGATGAAGTTAAAGACCGTTTAAACCAACCGGGCACAGGCTTATCTGGTGGTCAGCAGCAACGTTTATGTATTGCGCGTACGATTGCAGTGAGTCCTGAAGTGATTTTGATGGATGAGCCATGTTCAGCGCTTGACCCGATTGCAACAGCGAAAGTAGAAGAGCTAATTTCTGAGCTTTCAACGCAGTATACGATTGCTATTGTGACGCACTCAATGCAGCAGGCGGCACGTGTATCAGACCGTACCGCTTACTTCCATTTAGGTGACTTGATTGAAGTGAACTCAACCGAGAAAGTCTTCACTCAGCCAGATCATCAGCTAACTGAAGCCTATATTACTGGTCGTTTTGGTTAATTTGAAATATTTAAAAAAAACAGAGCCTAAGTGCTCTGTTTTTTTATGAACGAGCATTTAGTTTGCTGATTAAACAGCCATGATAATGGGCATTGTGTATTAGAGTCATAGTAGACAATAGGTGAGCAGGTGTGCTGTCTACGAGATTGACTCATCTTATAAATGATTAAATGTGAAAGATAACGCATTACAGAATAAAACAAAAAATGGCTATTGAAAAAAAATGCCATTGACCTAATCTAGGTCATATACCGATGTATTATTTTAGAGAATATAATTTCTATGTTATTTCATTTACCGAAACTTCCCGCTGAAATTCGAATTACACATTTAAATGCGCGTATCAATGAACAACGTAAAAAAATTGCGCAAACTACAGCCTCTAAATTGGAGCTATTGCAGTTGACTCAGCAGTTAGCGAAAGAGTCTCGTCATCGTAAAAAAGCCAATCAAAAAGTTTATGTTCTAGATTTTAAAGGTGATACTGCGGCAACAGCGGTAGAAAGCTTACGTGAAGAAATTACCTTGATTTTAGCGACAGCTAAAGCAGGGCGTGATCGTGTTGTGGTACGTTTAGAAAGCCCAGGTGGTATGGTGCATGGTTATGGTTTGGCGGCTGCACAATTGGTACGTTTACGTGATGCGGGTTTCAACCTCACTATCTGTGTCGATAAAGTTGCAGCAAGTGGCGGTTATATGATGGCATGTATCGCCAATCAGATTATTGCTGCACCTTTTGCGGTTGTCGGTTCAATTGGTGTGGTCGCACAAGTGCCTAACTTTAATCGTTTATTGAAAGAGCACAATATTGATTTTGAACTGTACACAGCAGGCCAATATAAACGTACAGTGACGATGTTTGGTGAAAATACAGCAGAAGGCAAGGCGAAGTTTGAAGAAGAGCTGCAACAGACGCATGTGCTGTTTAAACACTTTGTTGAAAAATACCGTCCACAACTCAATGTTGAGAAAGTGGCGACGGGTGAGCATTGGTATGGGCAAGATGCTTTAGATTTGAATTTGGTCGATCAGTTACAAACTTCGGATGCTTATTTGCTTAATTTACTGACCGATCATGATGTTTATGTCATTTCAACGCGTAAGAAGCCGACTTTAGGTGAGAAGTTGGGTTTACAAGCTGCGCAAATGGCAGATGCTTTAGTACCAGCAGTCATAAATAAAGTGATGGAAAGCTTAAGCAAAACTAATGCAAATTTGGTGCAAATGCGTGATCCAAAACTTTAATATTTAGTTCTCTGATTCATTTAAAAAGTCTGGTTCCAAAATACGCCAAAAGCAATTTTAGAACCAGACTTTCTTTTTTTGTCTTAAGCCAAGTAAGCTTTAATCATTTTCACTAGACGTTCAATCAGTTGATCCGCCTGTTCTTTGCTAATGTTCAACGTCGGTAGTAAACGCACTACAGAACCCGCAGTGACGTTAATAATGGTGTGGTATTCATCACGAGCGATGTTGACCAAGTCACCACATGCTTTTGGTAGTTCAATACCAATCATCAAACCAAAGCCACGGACAATCACATTTTGGTCGGCAAGCTGGTTGCGCAGTTGTTCTACGATGTAAGCGCCTTGTTCAGCCGCATTTTGAACAATATTTTCTTTTTGCATAATGTCGATGATGGTATACACCACACGAGACCCCAATGCTGAACCACTATATGTTGAACCGTGGTTACCTGCAGTTAGTACGCCTACACCACGACCTTGAGTCATCACTGCACCAATCGGAAAACCATTGCCTAAACCTTTGGCAGTGGTCAGTACATCGGGAATGATGTTGGTGTGTTGGTAGGCAAAGTATTCACCTGTACGGCCATTCCCTGTTTGAACTTCATCCAGCATCATCAGCCAGTTGTGTTGATTACAGATCTGACGAATCTCTTCCAAATAGCTAAAACCTTGTGGAGCAGTATTGACTCCACCTTCGCCCTGAATTGGCTCGACAAAGATCGCGACAATGTCTGGATGATGAATTGCGGCTTCTTCAATGGCTTCAATGTCGCCGAATGGGACACGAATAAAACCTTCAACCAATGGGCCAAAGCCTTCTTGGACTTTTTTATTGCCCGTTGCTGATAGGGTCGCCATAGTACGACCATGGAAAGAGTGTTCTGCGACAATGATCTTGGGGTTGGCAATGCCTTGCATGTAACCAAATTTACGGGCAATTTTGATTGCACCCTCATTGGATTCTGCACCACTGTTTGAAAAGAATACTTCCTCCATGCCAGCAACTTCAGCAAGTTTCTGTGCGGCTGCTGTTTGCCAAGGCACTTCAAACAAATTACTGGTATGAATGAGCGTTGCAGCTTGTTCTGCAATTGCTTCTGCAATAACAGGATGTGCGTGACCTAAACCACAAACTGCAATGCCTGTTAGTGCATCGAAGTATTCAGTACCATCCGCTGTATAAAGATAAGACTCTCGGCCTCGGACAAAGCTGATCGGCTGACGGCCAAATACGGGCATCAAATGAGTGGGTTGATCAGTTTGTACAGGAGCAAGGGTAATGTTATTCATGACTAACTCTTATCTGTTAGAGGGTAAGTGAAAGTCAATATTAAGCAATTATGCTTGTAGTTTTAAAGCCTAAATTCAAATAAAAACCGAAATATTGCTTTAGGCATACTGTTTTTCTACGTTTTGGGTATAATGCGGGTTAGATTAGTTGAGGATTGATCAATGACTGAACAAGCACGCGATACCGAAGCGTTAATTCGTGACCAAATTGCAAAACACGCTGTACTTCTTTATATGAAAGGCACCCCACAGTTTCCACAATGTGGTTTCTCTGCACGTGCTGTAGAAGCGCTTAGTCAAATTGGTCGTCCATTTGCTTATGTGAATATTCTTGAAAATCCAGATATTCGTGCTTTGTTACCACAAATTGCAAACTGGCCTACATTCCCGCAGTTATGGATCAACGGTGAGTTGATCGGTGGTAGTGATATTATTTTAGACATGTTCCAAAAAGGTGAATTACAACCTTTAGTTGAACAGTATAGTCCAGCACCTGAAGCTTAATCTTCAGTTGTAAAAAAGCGCCGTTGAGGCGCTTTTTTTTGTTTGAGGGAAGGGGTTAATCCACTGTAGTTACAGTACTTTCGCTTTCAGGAGATTGTTCCACTGTGTTTTCAGTTGCAATGGCCTTCTTTTCAGCTTTTGTCTTTTTTTTGTCTTTCTTCTTTTTTTTCTTTTTCTTCGGCTCTTCTTCAAACTCAGCACCATCTTCAATGGCTTGCCAATAATCTAGCTGATCCATCACCGCCGCATAAATAGACTTCTTGGTGTAGCGTCCTTTTTTGTCTAAAGTGCCGACTGGTCGAGCCATAAGTAGCTCAAGTGCTTGATCAATCGTGTCTATGGCATGAATGTGGAACTGGCCATTTGAAACCGCTTCAATCACATCTTTACGTAACATGAGATGCTGCATATTTTGACGCGGAATAATCACACCTTGTTTACCAGTTAAGCCTTGCAGTTTGCATGCATCGAAGAAGCCTTCAATTTTCGCATTGACACCACCAATCGGTTGAACTTGACCTAATTGGTTCATTGAGCCTGTAATCGCCCAAGACTGATCAATCGGCAGCTGACTAATCGCTGAGATTAAAGCCGAGAGTTCTGCAACCGTAGCACTGTCACCATCGACTTGACCATAGCTTTGTTCAAAGGCAAGTGCTGCAGAGAAATGCAGAGTTTGTTCACGACCGAAATGTGCTTTTAAGAACGATGACATAAGTAACACGCCTTTGGCATGCAGAGAGCCACCGAGCTCGACACTACGTTCGATATCTAGAATATCGCCGCCACCTTGATACACAGACGCTGTTAGACGTGATGGTAAGCCAAACTCAACATCTGCATAGTGAATGACCGAAAGTGCATTAATTTGACCGAGACGGTGTCCACGTGTTTCGATGAGCTGTGTACCACGTGACAAATCCTGCCAATAGAGCTCACGTAAATAGCCTAAGCGATATTTGCGATGGTCTAATGCCATATTAATGTGTTGATCCGAAACGATTTTATCACCCGCTTGAAATGCATGGTGATGGGCTTCACGGATCAAATCCCCCAAAGTGAGGGCATGTAAGGATAGTGAGCTTTGATCTTCAGCTTGGCGACTCGAATCGGTCAACAGTGCTGATAGAGCAGAGCGGTCAAAGGGGAGGAGTTTATCAGCTTGGACATAGTCTGCAATGAGCTGCATATAGGCTTGTTCATTGGTTTCATTACGCTGTAGCGTGTCGGTAAAATCGGCACGAATTTTAAAAACGCTGCCTAGTTCTGGCTCGACCTCGAGTATTTCATAGTAAATTTCAGGTTCAGCAAGAAGCACCACTTTCAAGTTCAGTGGAATCGACTCTGGTTCAATTGAAATACTCCCCGTAAGCGTTAACATGTGTTCCAAGGAGGATAGTTTTAACTGACCTGACTTTAACGCACGCTTTAAACCCTGCCATGCATAAGGTTGTTCAAGTAGTTGTTCTGCTTCGAGCATTAAGAAACCACCATTGGCTTTATGTAATGTGCCCGGGCGGATTAAGGTAAAGTCTGTAGTAATGGTGCCATGTTGAGTCAGTTGCTCTACGTGACCAAGTAAATTGTAATGAGTTGGGAAATCTTCAAAAATAACCGGTGCGCCAGCATTAGGCTTATGCGACACAATGACGTTGGCTTGGTAACGTGAGGGAATACGGCTGAATAGACCTGGGCTAAAATCGTCTTCCTCTTGTTCTAAGACTATTTCAACATTGTTAATAATATCTTCGGCATAATGTTTTAAATAGTCTTTTAAGCCTTCAACTTCAGCAAACTTAGTGAGTAACTGTTCGACTTTAGGCAATAAAACTTGCTTGGCAATATCACGGTTTAATACTTGAACTTTATCGCGGGCATCATCTTCCAAGTCACCTAAATGCATACCCAAACGTTCAAGCTTTTTATCCATATGGCGGATATTGGCATTAATTTCAGAGCGTTCTTTAGAGCTGAGTGCGTTAATGTCAGCTTGTGTCATTTCTAAGACTTTATCGTCTACATATTGGACGGGAATGAAGCAGTGCTCATCATTGCGAGACACCAGTTTCAGATCGAGCTCTTCACCTTCTTTGGTCAGTTCAATCAAAGCTTGTTGCTGAACATCACCCGTTTGTTGGCGAATGGCTTCTATACGGTTGTGGTAGGTTTCAGCAGTAAAACGACGTTCAAGTTGTTTTAGTGTGGTCTGCCATGTTTGATGCAACATGGTTTGAAATTTTACCGCCTGACCTGCAGGGAGCTCTAAAGCAATCGGTTGACGTGGACTTTTAAAATTATAGACGTAAACCCAATCGTTTGGTGTCGGCATATTCTTGGCGTGTTGCTGTAGCAAACGCTTGACCATGGTGCGCTTGCCCAAGCCAGCTGTACCTACGGCAAAGATGTTATAGCCAGAATAAGGTAAGGAAATGCCTGCTTCAACTGAAGCACGTGCACGGTCTTGCCCTAAAAAATTATTGAGCGGTTTAATACGACGCGTTGAGGCTGGAATCTTATCCAGAGCAGGGCTATGCGTCAGTTGCTCTGCTTGAAGTTGAGTCTTTGCTAAAGTCGTTTGAATTTCGGGTTGGTCAAATGCTGAACTAAGGTTGTTTTCTAGAGTTTCTGGGGGATTTAATTGGATATTTGCAGATAAAGAAGAGTTCATTTGATCGTGTTTTTGGGTCACTTTGAAATCCGAAACTAAAGATTGCGTTAGAAACTTAAAGGTATACAGGTTTAGGGTAAAAGATCAAGCAAAGTCGCAGTCTTTGTCGACAAAAATAGAACATTGATTTTATAAATCAGGTTGAAACAAATTGTATTAAGGGTTTGAATAGCAACATTGGTTTTAAGACAACAAAAATGTAATGACAACACAATCTTCAGGATGGAAATCCGCTTTTACTGCATTTTTAGATCGCCGTGCGTTGATCATGCTGTTTTTGGGTTTCTCAGCAGGTATCCCAATCCTGTTAATTTTCTCTAGCTTATCATTATGGTTAGGTGAAGCAGGTATTGATAAAAGTGCTGTGACTTTTTTTAGTTGGGCAGCGTTGGGTTATTCCTTCAAATTTGTTTGGGCACCTTTGATAGATGAGTTACCCGTACCAGGGCTGACCAAAGTATTGGGTCGCCGCCGTGCATGGTTATTGATCGCACAAATTTTAATTATTTGTGCGATTTGTATTATGGCATTTTCAGATCCATCTCTTGGTCAGAGCTATCTTTACCAAATGGCTGCGGGTGCTGTGCTTTTAGGTTTTTCTGCTGCAACACAAGATATTGTGATTGATGCCTATCGTATTGAGCTAGCAGAAACGCAAATGCAAACGGTATTGGCTTCGACTTATAACGCAGGCTACCGCATCGGCATGATCGTTGCGGGCGCGGGTGCGTTATTTTTAGCGGCTTATTTGGGTACAGCCAAAGGCAACTATATTTATGAGGCGTGGAAGTGGACCTATTTGGCGATGGCTGCGGTCATGTTGGTCGGGATTGTAACCACTTTATGCATACGTGAACCACAAGTGGATCGGGTGCGTAAAGAATATAAACGGGTCGATTATTACCGTTTGGTGGCGGTTTTCTTTGTGTCTGTGGTGAGTTTTGTACTGAGTTATATTTACTCTGGCAAGCTTACAGAAATGTTGATTCAGCTTTGGTCGATCAAAGATAGTTTTGCACTGTTTTGTTTTGAAGCTACACGTTTTATTGGCTCTGGTGCTGTGGCTTTCTTTGTGGGTTCAAGCCTAGTAAAAATGGGCGCTGTGAACAAACAAATGGCTTATGAAACATGGGTCAATCCTGTTGCTGACTTTTTCAAGCGTTATGGCGTGAAATTGGCGTTGGTATTGCTATTGTTGATTGGCTTTTATCGTATTTCCGACATCATTGCAGGTGTGATCTCCAATGTCTTTTATCAAGATTTAAATTTCACCAAAGAGCAGATTGCTGAAGCTGTAAAAGTGTATGGGGTGATTTTTAGTTTGGTTGGTGGCTTTTTAGGAGGACTACTGGCGCAGCGCATGAACATCATGAAATTGATGTTTGTCGGAGCAATCTTGGCCAGTTCGACCAATCTTATCTTTATTGGTTTGGTCAAATCAGGCCAGCCTTTAAATGATGTGGTGATTCATGTCGGTGAGCAAAGTTTCACAGCCCAAGCGGATGAGACAGGTGCATGGAAAATTAAGGTTCCTGTTGAGCAGCTTCAGGCAAATGAAAGTCTAACTGCAACCGCAAGTTTTCAGAATGGTACTTCACAGCCTATTTCGGTCACATTGCCATATATCAGCCAAACAGCTGCATCTACGGCATTGCTGTTGCTTCCGATCACGGCTGATAATGTGGTTAATCAACGAGAGGCTGAAGGAAGCATTGTGGTGCGAGGTCAATACCTTGCGACACTGGCTGAAAACCAGAGTATTCAATTGAACTTAGATGGTCAAAGCTTTGATGCAAAGTTAGACAAAGACGGTGTGTTTAGTGCAGCTATTCCTGCAAAACAGCTTCTTGATTCAAACTCTAAAAAGCTGAATGCCACATTGATGCAAAATAAGCGCGTACTGCAAGAGGCTACATTAAGCTACAACGTGGACACTGCTTCTGGGAACTCTTCGACTTTAGATGTTGATCTTCAACCAATCAACTTAAACAAAGCGGTTGATGGGCAGTTAGAAGTTAAAGGAAAGGTGATTAAAGAATATAGTTCAAAATGGCTCTATTTTGCGATTATTGTCGACAACTTGGCATCAGGTTTAGCAGGTGCTGCATTTATTGCATTCTTGTCAAGCTTAACCAGTGTGTCTTTTACTGCTGTTCAATATGCAATTTTTAGTTCCTTGATGACATTAACACCTAAAATTTTAGGTGGATACTCAGGGACGATTGTGTCGAATATTGGCTATCCAAATTTTTTCTTGATGACGACACTGATTGGCATACCTATTTTAATTTTGGTGGTTTGGGTGGCGAAACTTCTACGTGAGCATGCTGCTGAACAAAGTTAAAGCATCTATTTATATCGAAATGAGAAAGTAGTCATTGTGGCTACTTTTTTATGGCTGAGATTTGAAATATAGAGCAGCATTGCCTATATTGGGTGGCTGAAACAAAATCAAGAGGTAATTCCAATGCGCATGTTACATACCATGCTACGTGTAGGCAATTTAGAACAATCTTTGGCGTTCTATACTGAAGTGCTTGGTATGACTTTACTTCGTAAGCGAGATTATGAAGAAGGTCGTTTTACTTTGGCATTTGTGGGTTATGGCGATGAAGACAATCATACAGTTTTAGAGCTGACACATAACTGGGATACGGATAGTTATGAATTGGGCAATGCTTATGGCCACATAGCTATTGCTGTAGATGATGCATATAAAGCTTGTGAGGAAATCAAAGCACGCGGTGGCAATGTCGTGCGAGAAGCAGGTCCAATGAAAGGTGGAGTTACGGTGATTGCATTTGTTGAAGATCCAGATGGTTATAAAATTGAACTCATTCAGCAAGATAACAATGCGCGTAATAATTAAGCGGTGGCTCGGCAATGAACAGAGAAAAATTTTCAGTATTAATTAAAAAAATATTGAACATATCCTGTAAATGCTAGCTTTATTTATATTGCTCAGTAAGATGAATTTACCCAAAGGTAAATGAGTCGCTGGGCTTTTTCATTTTTAGAGGAATGACAGGATGTTGGTATGTTGAAATTATTGGCATTTGATCGGTTTACGCTATTACTTTTTGTTATGGTGCTCTTAGCTAGCTTTGCTCCAATTTCTGGTCAGGCTGCAAGTGTGTTTAGCGTACTTACGACGGTTGCGATTGCCATATTATTCTTTTTACATGGTGCTAAGTTATCCCGTGAAGCAGTGATTCAGGGCATGATGCACTGGAAACTGCATGCTTTGGTGTTTGCCTTTACCTTTATTCTTTTTCCTATTTTAGGTTTACTGGCAAAACCTGTATTGGTGCCACTACTTGGGCAAGAATTGTACTGGGGATTTTTGTTTATGTGCTTTTTGCCGTCGACAGTGCAGTCTTCTATTGCGTTTACTTCGGTTGCGCAAGGGAATGTGGCGGGGGCGGTTTGTAGTGCATCATTTTCAAATTTGATCGGGATGTTTATTACTCCTGTAATGGTGGCCTTTTTTATTTTAGGCAAGTCAGAACATGGTTTTGACCCAACATCCTCTATTCTTCAAATTACCTTATTGCTTTTGGTGCCTTTTGTGCTAGGCCAAATACTCAGACCTTATGTTTTCCCGTATATGCAAAAGATGCCGAGCATCGTTAAAGCATTTGATCAGGGCTCGATTTTAATGGTGGTGTATGGTGCTTTTAGTGGTGCTGTGGTGGCGGGTTTATGGCAAGAAGTCAGCCTGAGTACACTGCTGATTCTGATTGTCGTTTGTTCAGTGTTACTGACGATTGTTATGCTTTTGGGATTATTTCTGCCACGTTGGTTAGGCTTTAACCGTGCGGATCAGAAAACAATTTTTTTCTGCGGCTCTAAAAAGACTTTAGCTAGCGGTGTCCCAATGGCACAGATCCTCTTTATTGGCCAGCCTTTGGGGATGATCGTTCTACCTATTATGATTTTTCATCAAATTCAGCTGATGGTGTGTGGAATTATTGCTAATTATTGGGCGAAACAAAGTACGGATGAATAATAAAATTTACAAAAGCTAAGTTCAGAACTTAGCTTTTGTAAATGTCTAAACACAGTTGAACACTTTTTTATATTAAATATATTAGAGAATAAATTTATAAAGATAATAAAAAATATCTGTTTTTCTGTAGGTTATAGCAATATCAGCCTTGTAAATTAAGACCTAAACATGAGAAAAAATTGAGATATTGTTGAAAAAATACCATTAATGTCGTTGCAACCCATGTTAAATTTTTGTAGAGAAAATCAATCACAGATGAATGTTGGAACTGGAGCATGCTTATTTAGTTGTGAGACAGAAGCTGCTGAATACTGTAAAAGCAGGAAAAGATATCAAGTATAATGGTGTAAGCATCTTTCAAGAGACTGAAATGGATCAATCAATTGATCCTATGTTTAAATAAGAAATACAAAACATGTTGGACGAAATGTCTTCATCCATACGAAAAGTAAATACTGAAAAATATTGGCCTTTTTTGATTGAACGACTCAATCATTTTGATGAAGCTGAATTTCAACGTATGCTAGAAAAATAATATATTAACTATATGAAAAGCGCAGCTCAGAAGAAAGCTCAAAGCCAACAATGATCTATTTATTAATAGATCTATTTCAGTTATAATATTGCCCACTTGTTGTGCTTAGCTCTGACGGTATCCGTCTCGGTGGGCCAAAAGAATGGTCTGTTATGGTGTTGATCTGCAACTTAATTTAATTAAGTGGGCCTTTCCTCAATTTTGAGAGTGATCAATTGCGATGACAGCAAAACCTTCTTTAACTTTTATGGAGTAATCGACGATGCGCGCCGATATTCACCCAAAATACGAAACTTTAGTTGCTACTTGTTCTTGCGGTAACGTAATCGAAACTCGTTCTGCACTTGGTAAAGAAACTGTTTACCTAGACGTATGTTCAGCTTGCCACCCATTCTACACTGGTAAGCAAAAGAACGTTGACACTGGCGGTCGTATTGACAAGTTCAAACAACGTTTTGCTGGCATGTCACGTTCTATCAAACGCGACTAAGAGCAAAAGAAAAAAACGGGCATTTGCCCGTTTTTTTATGTCTATACTTTTTGCTATAAAGTTATAGCTCCTAGAGTTCAACCATATAACAAAAAGACTCCATCTAGGAGTCTTAACGTTTAGAGGTAGAGAACTTAGCTTTAAGCTTTACTGATCTTGCACGTCAATCAGATGATCCAGTTTTTTCTGGAAATAATCGCCTTGAATAAAGCGGGCATCGACATTCCACGCATTAGCAAACGAAGTCATATCATTCAGATCACGCAACATAATTTGAATGTTTTTCAATTGATGATAGACCGCAACTTTTTCTTGTAATTCTTCTGTGTTGGCATCACTACTGAGCATACGAGTTAAGTTTTCATGCAGAGTCAAATTGTTTATATCCAGTTGGCGTAGGATAGATTCGCTATAAATGGTGTTGCCAAAGTCACGAATTGAGATTTCAGCGCCGTATTGACGAAGTTGAGCAATATACTTCTGCGCTTCAGCAAGATTTTGGCTGATGTCATCCTCTGAGAATTGTAAGATAATTGGATGACTGAGTTTGCTACGGACAATCGTAATGAGTTTGGCAATAAACTCAGGGAATGAGCGGTCATTAAAGAGGACAGCTTTGTTTAAGTTTACAATCAGTTTTGCCTCAGGATATTGAGTAATAAAATTATGTAACTGTTTGCATGACTCAACTAAAATCCAACGATCAAGTTTAATAGACAGTTCAGGGTCTTCACTTAACTCTTTAAGACAAGAAAGATCTTTCCATGTGTTGCCATAAATAAAACCACAAGTCACTTCGTAAGTGTATAAATTGGTATCCTCTTTATCATAGAGCTGTTGGTATTTGAGGTGAATTTCACCACGGTCCAATGCTACATGTAAGGCTTTAAGTATCGTTGGTTCGTTTGCTGTTTTTTCAGTTTCGAGAGTTTCATTAACCGTCGGATTGATGAACTCCATTACGGGCATACTGATACTTGTTTTTTGGTCAATTTCGCAATCGTCTTGATTGGTTGGCAAGGAAGTCGTAAATGCAGTACAGAGTAAGCTTTCAAATTGGTCTTGATTTGAAACTTCACCCTTTAACAAAGTGTATCCAATACGCAAATTCACAGGATAGCTACTCTGATCAACAGTAATCAGCTGTGGTTTAGTTAGTGCATTTAAGGCGATGAGCTTAGACTCAAGTTTGGCTTGGGACTCTGCTTGGAATAATCCCACAATCGTTTGTCCACCCGCTTTGAACAGGGGCACATGAGTCTGTTCGTTTAAAAAGCTGTAAATATTATTGAAATAATCGCGCGTGGTTGCCCAGTTGGCATTAAAAATTTCATCTGGACACGAGCTGAGAGCAAAGCTAACCAAAGCATTGTGATCTGAGGGTTGCTTGGTCAGACTGCGGTTAATTTGTTGATAAATATTTGGACTTATAGGCTGTTTTTCGTTCGGTGTTGTTGGGGTGGTGGCGATTTCAGATTCAACTTCAATTGTAAGTTGAAGGGCATCATCTTCAGGAGCTGCTAAGAACTCGATTTTTAATGGATTCTTAGATTGGGCTTTGCTATTAAGGGTATGTACTTCAAATGCACCTAGGTCAAATTGACCTTGCGAAATTTTTTTGAATCGCTGTTTAAAGTCATTTACATCTTGAGGTTGAATAATATCGAGCAAAGGTTGACCGATAATATCATCCTCAGAGTTTAAGCCGAACAGTTGGAGATACTCTGCATTAGCTGAAACATGAATGCCTTCTTGAATTAATGCGACAGCTTTATTGCTTTCTTCGACCAAAGCTTGCGCCTGATTTTGTGCAGTTTCAAGCTCATTCATGAGTTGCTGTTGGCTTTGAGATAAACGACTTAATGCTAAGGCGCGTAATAAACCTAAATAAAAGGGATCAGCTTGGTTTAAGTCCAAAATGTCATAGACACCCTTACGAATAAAATTTGCGTATTGATTGTCTTGATAGTCATCTGGTTTGAGTAATATTAAAGGTAAATTCACTTGTTTAGAATTGTGAATTAGAGTCAAGGCTTGTTCGTATTTTAAGTCATATGCACGACCAAAAATGACCACATCCCAAGATAGGTGAAGTTGCTTTTCGAAATTTTGTAAATCATCGAGCAAAGTTGCTTGGACTTGATGATCACTAGAAGTTAAAAGGTCACGAATTTGGTTATAACGGATCTGATTATCATCAATAATGAGTAAACGTGTTTCCGTACGTTTTAACTTTTTAGACAATAATGGATTTCTCACTTCAATGCTTCCCATAAATCGTGATTTTTAATAGCATTCATTTGCTTTTGAATAAAACTTTGAACCAGAGGTTCTTGTTGATCGTTTAATAATTCATAGTCAAAACGAATAAAACTTTGTGTAATTAGATGAGCTTTGACTAAATAAATTTTAAGATCTTGATTGCCTAAGCGTAAATGTATGGTCTGCTTTTCACGGTACATATTAGAACCAGGAACGATTAAGCTGGTGTGGACTTCATCAAGCTGTGAGGTTTGAACTAATAGGGCGGGCTGATAGTTCTGGCTATGACGGTCTGTTTTAACCATGACCGCACAAGGGAAGAGGTCTTGTGCCAAGATTTCTAAACCGAGTTCTAAACTTTTTTCGCTTGATTGTTTAATCCAGCGAATTACACCGCCACGCCATTGGCTATGTGCATTTTCTTGAACCAAAATGAATTCACCTGTTTTGAGGTGTGCAGGTGTTGGGCCTGTCCAGCGTATACGATAACCATTGACGCTAATATCAAGTACTTCAGCTGGATAAATTTGTTTAGATTCTCGATCAATGACACGAACGGTACTCGTTTCAACAGGAATATTGCTATTCATCGAGTTGATCACGTGACTTTCATTCTGGAAATTATAATTTCCTTCGAGCTCTAAAGTTTCGTGAAAATTCTTGCCTTTAGATAAATAGAAATGCGCTACAGACAAGCCAAAACAAATTTGTAACTGAGCTGAATATTCGTAACGTTCATGTTTACGTTCAATATTATTGGTCAATAAATTATGAATATGGAAATGCAACGCAGGAGTAAGGAAAATCTTTTCATCCCGTGACAGTGGTTCAGCGCGTTTGGTTTGCATCTCTGTCAAATGATCAAGCAAAGCTTGCGTCGAAATAAAAATATTGGGTTGTATGTGACTATTCTTTTGAGAATTATAAGTTGGAGGATAGTCTTTCGACGCATCGACAATATAGCGAGATAAGGTCGTTTCTTTCGGCAGAATTTGTACTAGTTTTGCCCAATCAAAGCTACACAAAAATAAACCTTGAATTTCACCTGGGCGAATTTGGTGCGTATTAAAAATATCTAATAAAATCAATTGTGCATAAGCTTGGCTAATATTGCTAAGTTGATGCTGTGTTCCTTGAACCTGATTGATATTGGTCAAGTAGAAGTTATTTTGAATGGCTGAATCTAATAGTTGGTGTGCAGCGAGCCATTGTCCCGGAATAGGAGAGCTGTACAGTAAATGCTGTTGATATAACAACAAAGATAGTTGCTGTAACGCATAGTAGCTCGACACGGTGCGTGCAGTTTGCAGATTCTTTTTTTGATGAAATGCAAAAAGGGAAAATTTATTTTGAGTGATTTGCTGAGAAACACGTTTTGCAATGTCGATATACACTTTAGCAAAATGACTACGCATTAATAAGGCAAGCTCAATAATGTGGTCATTGCGATCTGTGGTAATTAAACCCTGATTAAAAAAGTGTTTTTCTAAGCTGGTCAGTACATTTTCTAAATTTGAATGAAGAACTTGAACTAAGTCAAAGCGAAGTGTTTCGCTGACTTGAAGTTCTGAAACTTCAAGGAGAGCTTGAAATAGAGAACGAGAAGAGTCGCCCAATTGCAAAATGGATAAATTCGCTAACCATTCTTGTAAGCCTTTGACTGTGCTTGGGCAGAAACTAAGCTTGTCCAACTTTAACTCAGTTGGCTTTTGGAAGATATCTGAAGTACTCGTCATCATCGTTATTATTTAACTCAAAAAGTTGAAACCCCGAAAAGTGGTGTCTTATTCTTTTCTCCCGCAATTTCCCTCACCAATTTGGGAACCAGATAGCCAGGTAGGTTCGCCAATAATGCTTGATAAAGAAAATCAATGTCCTGCGGGTTTAAATCAAAATGGTGCGCACCTTTTACTTTATCTAAAACATGTAAATAGTATGGCAAAACCCCTGCATCAAATAAACGGTAGCTCAAATCTGTCAAAATTTGAACATGATCATTGACCCCTTTCAATAAAACCGCCTGATTTAAAACGGTGATTTTTTCTGCGACTAATTGCTGTAATTGTCGGCAGGTCAAATCATCCAATTCCGATGCATGATTTGAGTGTACCACTAGAATAATGCGCAGCCTACTGTTTTTTAAGATGGAAATTAGCTCTTCATCGACACGGTTGGGGATTACGATAGGAACTCGTGAATGAATTCTCAAAAATTTAAGTTGAGGTAGACTTTCTAAACGCTCAATCCACACTTTTAATTTGCGATTTGACAGGGTTAACGGGTCTCCGCCACTCAAAATGACTTCATTAATGTCAGGTTGTGACCGAATGTAGTTTTGAATATTGATCCAATCTTCTGACTTTGGCAGGTTTTCTTGATAGGGAAAATGTCGACGGAAACAATAACGGCAATGAACAGCACAAGCTCCAGTTAAGGTCAATAAAAAGCGAGTTTTGTATTTGTGTAAAACACCAGGTTGTTGATTGGCTTCTTCTTCACCAAGTGGATCTGTCACAAAGTCAGGATGTTCTTCAAGTTCAAGGTGATGGGGCAATACTTGCAGCAGGAGTGGGTCAAGTGGATTGCCTTTTTGCATTCTGGCCACAAAAGCACGCGGAACACGGAGCTTAAATTGGGTCGAAGCGAGAAGGGCACCCGACAGCAGTTGCTCAGGAGAAAGCTCTAAAACGTGAAGTAATTCTAAAGGATTGGTAATTAAGTCACTGAGCTGAGATTGCCAATTTTGCTCTTGGTACAAATAATGTGTCATGCCAAATAAAGGGATCAAATGCTAGATAAAAGGAAGTTACGCTATCAAAAGTAATGATGCTGAAACGAGTTGTTGAGGTGTCTACAGCTCAAAAAAGATGTTTTCAAAACACATAAACAGACAAAACAGCGCTATTTTATCAAGATCTACGGCGTATAGGCAGTGGATTTTCATTGCTTCATAACGCCTTGCTCATTTACAATACGAGGCATCAAAAAAGATGCCCTATCTTAATAGCTAAGCGTTTCAGCGTTTTAGTGCTTAAGATTAAGACATAAATATTTAAGTTAGTTAGTTTGGAGTGCGCCAGTCATGGCCTATTATTCTACAAATGATTTCAAGTCAGGCCTTAAGGTTATGCTTGACGGTAACCCATGTTCTATCATGGAAAATGAATATGTAAAGCCAGGTAAAGGTCAAGCATTTAACCGTGTAAAACTACGTAATTTACGTTCTGGTAAAGTGTTAGAAAAAACATTTAAGTCTGGTGATTCTCTGGAAGCGGCTGACATCGTAGAAGTAGAAATGGAATACTTGTACAACGATGGTGAAATGTGGAACTTCATGGATCCTGTATCATTTGAACAGATCGCTGCTGATAAAACAGCAATGGGCGATGCTGCTAAATGGTTAAAAGACGATTCAAATGAAAAATGTACCATTATGTTGTTCAATGGCGTGCCATTAACGGTTAGCCCACCAAATTTTGTTGTTTTAAAAATTGTTGAAACTGATCCAGGTGTACGTGGTGATACGTCTGGTGGTGGCGGTAAACCAGCAAAATTGGAAACAGGTGCTGTAGTGCGTGTTCCATTATTTGTACAGCAAGAAGAAAGCGTTCGTGTAGATACGCGTACAGGCGATTATTTAGAACGTGCATAATGGTTTAAAAATAGACTATTATCGGAAGGGATGATGTGAATCATCCCTTTTTTTATGCCAAAGTCTTAGATCAAAACAAGGAGATGCAGAGTAAAGTCGCAAAGGAAAACAGCAGTACCTCGAATAATTAAATACGCTGATTGAATGCAACAAATATGAGGGATTGAAATGGAATCTGTTCAGCCGAAGTCGACTCTGACTTCAAAAATCATTTGGCTACTGGTAGCCATCGTCGGTGCAGTCTCTTTTGGGATATTGGCACTAAGTCGTGGTGAGCATGTCAATGCCATCTGGCTCGTACTTGCTGCGGGCTGTATTTATAGCATCGCTTATCGCTTCTACAGTTTATTTATAGCAACTAAAGTTTTTGAACTGGATGAACGCCGTTTAACACCTGCACATCGTTTAAATGATGGTTTGGATTATGTTCCGACCAACAAGAGTGTATTGTTTGGACATCACTTTGCAGCGATTGCAGGTGCAGGACCATTGGTTGGCCCTATTTTAGCAGCACAAATGGGTTATTTACCGGGCACCATCTGGTTACTTGTGGGTGTAGTGCTCGCAGGTGCGGTTCAAGATTTTTTAGTCTTGTTTATCTCTACCCGTCGTGATGGACGTTCACTCGGGGAAATGGCAAAACAAGAACTTGGAACCTTTGCCGGCATTGTGGTTATGCTTGGTGCATTGGGGGTCATGATTATTATCCTAGCGGTCTTGGCGCTTGTGGTGGTCAAGGCACTTGCACACAGTCCATGGGGCGTATTTAGTATTGCAGCCACGATTCCAATTGCGCTCTTTATGGGAATTTATATGCGTTTTATCCGTCCGGGTAAAATTGCAGAAGTGTCTGTGATTGGTTTCGTGTTGATGATGCTGGGCATTGTCTATGGTGGAGATATTGCACAACATCCATATTGGGGTGAATTCTTTACCTTATCGGGCACTCAATTGACGTGGGCATTGATTATTTATGGTTTCGTGGCTTCAGCATTGCCTGTTTGGCTGTTGCTTGCACCACGTGATTATCTATCAACCTTCTTAAAAATTGGTGTGATTGCAGGCTTAGCGGTTGGTATTATTTTTGCCATGCCAGAGATGAAACTTCCTGCGATTACTAAATTTATTGATGGTACAGGTCCTGTGTTTGCAGGTTCGTTGTTCCCATTCTTATTTATTACCATTGCCTGTGGTGCAATTTCAGGTTTCCATGCTCTAGTATCATCAGGAACGACTCCTAAACTGGTCAATAATGAGCGCGATATTCGTATGATCGGATATGGCGGTATGCTTATGGAGTCTTTTGTTGCAATCATGGCCTTGATCTGTGCTGCAGTATTAGAACCAGGTGTATATTTTGCAATTAACTCACCAGCAGCATTGATTGGAACAAGTGCTGATACTGCTGCTGAAGCAATACGAAATCTTGGTTTTGTGGTTACTCCAGAAGCTTTAACTTTGTTGGCACAGGAAGTGGGTGAAAGTACGATTCTGTCGCGTACAGGCGGAGCACCAACTTTTGCCATTGGTATGGCACATATCATCACAGAGATTTTCAATAGTCGTGAAATGATGGCATTTTGGTATCACTTCGCTATTTTGTTTGAAGCACTGTTCATCTTAACAGCGGTTGATGCGGGTACGCGTGCTTGCCGTTTCATGGTGCAAGATACTGTAGGTATTGTGGTTCCTGCGGTGAAAAACTCACATAACTTCTTTGGAAACTTGTTGGGTACAGCGGTTGCTGTGTCAGGTTGGGGTTTCTTCGTTTATCAAGGTGTGGTGGATCCACTCGGTGGTATCAATAGCTTATGGCCACTGTTTGGTGTGGGTAACCAAATGCTTGCTGCTATGGCGCTAATGTTAGGTACTGTAATCCTCTTTAAAATGAAGAAAGAAAAATATGTTTGGGTCACGATTGTTCCAACAATTTTCTTATTAGTGACCTGTATGACTGCGGGCTGGCAAAAGATTTTCCATGAAAATCCAAAAATTGGCTTCTTAGCGCAGGCTGAACGTTTTAACAAAGCGATTGCAAATAATGAAATTTTAGCACCAGCAAAAACAGTAGCTGAAATGCAAACGGTTGCATTATCGAATCAGATCAATGCGGCACTGTGTGGATTCTTTATGATTGTGGCGATTGTGATGTTGTTTGCTGCAATTAAGGTCATTCGCCGTGCGCTTGCAAGCCCTGTCCCAACAGTGCACGAAGCTGAAGCGATTTATCGTGATCCTGAAGACATTCAGCCTTCAAAATCTGGACATTAAAAGGGGAATTTAGATGAATCTAAAGTTTGCCAAAAGTGGAAAGACGATGATTTATAAAATCATCAAAATGACCGTAATGTCGCAGAAAGATTTAATTCTCAATCCTAAAAATTGGTCTCGAATTGCGACGCTGTGGCAACGGTTGCAACAAAGTTTCCGTTTGATGGTGGGAGTGCCAGACTATCCCAACTATTTGGAACATATGAAAAAATATCATCCAGATTTAGAGCCGATGGATGCTAAAACATTTTATCGCCATTGTGTGGATGCACGTTATCCGTCTGCAAGTAACGGTATGAAAAAGTGCCCTTGTTGATTGAGTCCGTGACTTAAAAAACGACACTTCGGTGTCGTTTTTTATTGCAAACCAGATGTAATAAGCAAAGCGCCAAGCTGGATTGGGTTATATTATTTGAATTCGATAGCTGGATGGGCTGAGGTATCATCCTACATAGCATATTCACTACATAGGTGAAGATGTCGTATATCTGACAGCTTTGTAGGGAGAGAGGTTTTAAAATTGTCTGAATATTGGGAATAGGGCAATTTAGTGAAAATATTTATTTATGGTGCTGGAAGTATTGGGTGTTATTTAGGTGGAAGATTGGTTGCTGCTGGGAGTGATGTCACCTTTATTAGCCGCCCGCGGATTTATCAAGAACTGTCTCAGTTTGGGTTGGAGCTCACTGATTATTTAGGCAATAATATCAAACTTGCACCCCATCAACTCAAACTGACGACTGATCCTACTCAGGTTGTGGATGCAGACGTGATTTTTATTTGTGTCAAATCGGCTGCAACAGAGCAAGTTGCATCTGAACTCAAAGAATATTTAGGGTCTAAAACTCCACTGATCATCAGTTTTCAAAATGGTTTGAGTAATGTCCCTATTTTAAAAAGGGTTTTGCAAGGACCGATGATTTTAGAGGGGATGGTTCCTTTTAACGTCGCCACGCAAGAAGCTGGGCATTATCATCAAGGTACGTCTGGTGCATTAAGTGTTAAGCAATATCCGAATCAAAACTTGCTTGAAAATGCGTTTCAAAAAGCAGGTTTAGAGATTGTTTTTGAAAAAGACATGCTAGCTGTACAGTGGGCTAAGCTTTTACTTAACTTAAATAATTCAATCAATGCCTTGTCAAAAAAACCGCTAAAGGAACAGTTGTCGATTCGTAAATATCGCGAATGTTTGGCTATGGTGCAAAAAGAAGCCATGGCGCTTCTCAGTGAAGCACAGATTAAACCTGCAAAGTTAACCGCAGTTCCTACACATCTCATTCCTAAGATTTTGAGTTTGCCCAATCCTATATTTAAATTATTAAGTCGAAAGATGTTAGAAATTGATCCATTGGCTCGCTCATCCATGCAAGATGATTTACTAGCAGGTCGGCTTACAGAGATTGATTGGATTAATGGTGAGGTTTTAAAACTCGCAGAGCAATCTGGTCAACAAGCTCCGATCAATGCAAGATTAATAGAACTGGTTAAACTCGCTGAGAAATCTCCTCAATCATTTTCAATAAGTGCGAGCGATTTGAAAGATCAGTTGAACGCTGCTGCCAGAGAGTAGATCTAATAACAATATCTCACCTATTAACGCAAATATTGAATATTTATAAAGTTCATCTTTGAGTATGGTTTAAAAACCTGTATGTTAAACCTTGGTTTATATTTTGATTGGGGGCATACAACGTGCTTTGGGGAACAGAAAAGAAGATTACGCCTACGCAAGTAGATAAACTGGATCAGTCGAAAATCAATGCGTTTTATCCCAAAATTCAAGAATTCCTCAAGCAAGTGAATCAAATTGTTCTTGATAAAAACCAACAAACCAAGTTGGCTTTATCTAGCCTTTTGGCTGGTGGACATATTTTATTTGAGGATTTGCCTGGTTTAGGAAAAACGACATTGGCCAGTAGCTTAGCACATTTGGCCGGTCTTCAATTCAAACGTATTCAATTTACCAATGACATGCTGGCGAGTGATGTGATTGGGGTGAATATGTTTAACCAAAAAGAACATGTGTTTGAGTTTAAACAAGGTCCAATTTTTACCCAAATTTTACTGGCAGATGAAATCAACCGCTGTAGCCCAAAAACGCAAAGTGCGCTTCTAGAGGCAATGGAAGAAGGTGTAGTGACGATTGATGCAAGTCGTTATGTGCTACCACAGCCATTTTGGGTGATTGCAACACAAAATCCTCTTTTTCAAAGTGGAACCTATGCGCTGCCAGAGTCACAACTTGATCGTTTCCTCATGCGGTTATCTTTGGGCTATCCATCACGTCAGGCAGAAAAAGCGTTATTGCAACAACAGTCCCGTCATGATTTGATCCAACAATTGATGACGGTATTTTCAGAGCAAGATATCCTTACTTTACAAGTTATGGTGCCGCAGATCTATTTGTCTGAAGAAATATTGGACTATATTTTAGATTTAGCTACAAAAACACGTAAAGGTCGACATGGTTTATCTACCCGTGGCGTACTGGCTTTAAAAAAAGCAGCGCAAGCTTATGCATTGATAGAATCACGCTCATTTGTAACCCCAGATGATGTACAGGCTGTGTTTGTCGCAGTGACTGCACATCGTATTGGGCTGGGTGAGGCTGAAACTGAGCAACTTCTGAAGCAAGTCAAAGTTTACTGATAGGATAAGCAGACGCATGCTGTGGCAAAACTGGATCACGAAACGCTTTCAATTTAAGGCTGAAAAACAACTGACCCAAAAAGATGTATTGGTGTTTATTTATCAGCAAGGATATTTGTATTTGGTTTTGATTTTCATCACCTTTATTGCAGGGGTGAATTATGCCAATAACTTAATTTTAGCGTTTTGTTTCTTAATCAGCGCTGTGCTGTGTATGAGTTTTTATTTAACTTTTAAACAGTTGCATGGTCTTAGTATTGATCTGGTTTTACCTGAAATAGGGCAAGTTGAGAGTGCATTGCAATTACAAATGCATTTCAAACAACATCATTCACAGCCTCGATACCTCTGGATTGCTTATGCAGATCATATAGAACAGTTGTTTATTCAAGATATCCATAAGGTGGTCGATTTAAATTTTTTTCCAAAAGATCGCGGGCAGTTTGGTTTCCCTCAAATCAAAATTTACTCAACATATCCGTTTGGCCTTGTTCGTGCATGGAGTTATTTTTTTATCCAAGCACCTGTGTGGATAGCACCTCAAGCTAAGTCTTTGGCGGCTGAAAACAAACAACAGCAACACAGTTTTGAACCTGACATGGATGAATTCCGCGAATTGCGAAATTTTAAAGAAGGTGACTCTCTACAGGCCGTTTCATGGAAACAAGTGGCGCAAGGACAAGGTTTATTCATTAAAGTCTTTGAACAACATCAGGATCAACACAGTTTAGAAATCCACTATGCACATATGCCGAGTTCTTCGCATGAAGAAAAGTTAAGTTTGATGATGGGCTTGGTTGAACAATGTGAGCAGTTGCAGTACGCCTATGCATTGTATTTACCACATGCTGAGCTAGCCAAAGGCATAGGTCGAGAACAATACTTCCAAGCTAAATTACTTTTGGCACAGGCATAGGAGAGAAATATGCATTCTTCTATTCGTATTGCGATTGTACTGACACTGAGTTTGATTTGGGTCACACAACTAAGTTTTAGTCCTGTACTATTGAGTGTCATTTTCGCCATTTGTATCGGTTGTCTGTGGAATTTCATGCAATCTGCGGGCAACCATTTCCCGAAATGGGCAATTTACATTTTGACCCTTGCTGCTCTAGCGGTCACTTTTTGGAGCTATCAAAGCTTTTTAGGGGTGGAAGCGGGCGTAGCTATTTTAAGCATCTTTCTCTTTGCGAAAGCCTTAGAAACAAAAACGCAGCGTGATGTGATCATTTTGTTTAATTTTGCATTATTTGTTGCGGCGAGTATGTTTCTACATAGTCAGTCATTTATGATGGCTGCCATGGTTTTACTGTGCTTGCTCAGTTGTTTATTGGGACTGTATCGAGTTCAAACCAGTTTTTTCGTATCTCAAAATTCGAGTAGTTTGGCTTTAAAGCAAGATGCAAAACACGTCATTAAATTTGTAGGTCTCGCACTGCCTTTTTTTGTGCTGTTGTTTATGTTTTTTCCACGCTTACCCCCACTTTGGCATATTCCAATTCCTGAAAATAAAGCGGTGACAGGCATGAGCGACAGTATGTCACCTGGTGATATTGCACAATTATCTCAGTCGAGTCATTTGGCTTTTCGTATTATTGGCGATGTTCGTCAGCTCCCAAAGCGTTCTGAGCTTTACTGGCGTGCGATGGTCTTAGATCAGTATGATGGTCAAAAGTGGACCAGTAGTTTTATCAATCAGCAAAGTATTGCAAATGAGACGCTAGGCCAAATATCTGCATCTAAAAAATGGAACTATCAATATTTACCCGCCGATGCCGCGATTCCTTGGATCATGGGATTGGAATATTCACAACCTTTAGAGCGACGTTATCAGCTACGTCAGGATTGGAGTATTCAGGCTTATCGTCAAGTACAGCGTGTAGAGCCGATTTCACTACAATGGATGGGAAATGTCCAACTTACTCAAACTAAATTATCCAATGTGCAACGAAGTATTAACTTAAAAGCGCCTGAGCAAATGGATCTGAAAGCACAACAATTTGCACAACAACTCTTTAAACAAAGTAATGACAATCCGAACCGTTATATCCAAAATGTTTTGCAATGGTATCGTAATAATGGCTTTAGCTATACCTTGCAGCCAGGTTTGTTGGGGCAACATCGTATTGATGAGTTTTTGTTTCAGTCTAAACAAGGGTTTTGTGAACATTATGCCTCTAGTTTTGCGATGCTGATGCGTTATGTGGGAATTCCTGCCCGTATCGTGGTCGGTTATCAAGGTGGTCAGCTTTCACCAGATGCAAAAAGTTGGGAAGTTCGACAGTTAGATGCACATGCATGGGCAGAAGTCTTTGTGGATGGGTACTGGAAACGCTATGATCCAACAGCCATGATTGCGCCACAGCGTATTGAACAGGGTATGCAAGACTTAATGAGTCAAGATACTAGGGTTTGGGGGCAGAGTAGTCGGTGGAATGTACAGCGCTATTCCGTATTAAATAAAATGCGGATTTGGAGTGACTATGCCAGTTATCAATGGCAAAGCAAAGTCGTTGGTTATAATGCAGAAACTCAAAGGGGGTGGTTGCAAAAATTGGGACTTCAATCCAGTTATTCATTAGTATTGCTGATTATGATCAGTATTGGTGGATTAGTTCTATTGTACTGGTTCGCTATATTTTGGCGTAAACGTGCTCAGATTTCTGAATATGATCTTGCAATTTTGCATTTTTCTAAAAGCTTAACCGCAGAGCAGCGTAAGCAAAATGCCGAAACGGTAAATCAATGGTTGTTGCGCTTAGCTCAAGAGGTTAAACCTGAACAGCAAGTTTTATTTAAGCAGGCAGCTGATTATTATCAACAAATACGTTATTTCAATCTGTTGAATGCAAAAAATATTCAACAATTTAAACGAATGCTTAAAACTTGCACATCTGCGTTAAAAAACAAGAAATAGCGCTTGTCATACTTTTTAAAAGTGAATATTATGCAGGAACTTTAGGTGTATAGCTCAGTTGGTTAGAGCGCTACGTTGACATCGTAGAGGTCTCCAGTTCGAGTCTGGATATACCTACCAAGATATATATTGAGTAAAATCAATATTTTAAGGGTGATATTGTAGCGATATTACCCTGTTTTTATTGTCAAATAGGTCAGCTTTGGGGAATCAAAATACCCAAAATTTGCATTAAAAACTGCTTTATATTTCGCTTTCGGGCGCCATTTTGAGATGGTCGTATGTATCTCAAGATGGATGGCGCCCGTTTTCGGCACCAAATATTGAGAGTTTATTAATATGCAAAAACCTGTCAAACGTGGCAATGCCTGGCGCATCCAAGTCAAATACAAGCATCTTCGTGATGCAGCAACTAAAGATACCTCACAAGAATGTATTCAATGGGCGCACAAGCGACTCATGGAATTACAGCTCGAGTATGAAAAGCAGCTGTCAAAGCGCAGGGTTTAACAGTCGGGTGGATTTTAGAAACCCATGTTCATGCCGATCATTTAACTGCTGCACAATATCTCAAAACCCAATTAGGCGGAAAAATCGCCATGAGTCAGAGAATTGCTGCGGTACAAGAGACCTTTGCTGCGATTTATCATTTGGATATCAAACAGTGGAATACCCAACAATTATTTGATTATTTGTTTGATGATCATGAGCAATTTCTAATTGGTTCAATCGAAGCATATAACATCCCTACTCCTGGACATACGCCAGCCTGCTTGAGTTATGTCATCGGTGATGCCGTGTTTGTGGGTGATACCTTGTTTATGCCGGATTACGGTACGGCACGCTGTGATTTCCCAAGGGGAAGCGCATCAATTCTTTTTGATTCAGTACAAAGCTTATATCAATTGCCTGAGAAAACACGTGTATTTCTCTGCCATGATTATTTGCCAGAAAAGCGCGATACCTATATGTGTGAAACGGATATTCAGACTCAAAAAAATCAGAATATCCATATTCACGATGGCACGACCAAAGATGATTTTGTCGAAATGCGAAATAAGCGTGATGCAGGTTTAAGTATGCCCAAACTGATTCTGCCTTCGATACAGATCAACATGAAAGCAGGACAATTCCCTGAACCAGAAGAGAATGGTGTTCCTTATTTAAAGCTTCCGCTTAATTACTTCAAATATGCAAATTTTAAGATTAAACAATAAGTTTTGTTTAATTGGTTTGGTAAGAGAGGGTGACAGTAGCGATGTGGATACTAATACTTGAAGGCTTAGTCATCGGTGGTTTGCTAGGGTTAACAGGTGCCGGTGGTGGCATTCTGGCTGTACCCGCACTGATGGCAAGTCAAGGATGGACGGTCGCACAAGCTGCACCTGTTGGCTTGCTTGCAGTCACTTTATCTGCCTTGGTTGGAACATTTGAAGGCTTATTTAAGAAGATAGTACGCTATCGGGCTGCGTTTTGGATTGCACTGATTAGCATTCCTTCAGCACGTTATGGTGTGCATTTGGGAGGAATCATTTCTCCTGTATGGCTTACCTTGGCATTCAGTTTAGTCATGCTCGTGGTTGCTTATCGGATTTTTGTTAAAAAAGTGAATGACCACACAGGTGTGCTGTGTAAAGTTAACCAAACAACTGGTCATCTGATTTGGAACATGAAAACTGCATTGTCTCTCGGCACCATTGGTGTCGTGGCAGGTTTATTGACCGGTTTGCTTGGGGTAGGTGGGGGATTCGTGATTGTTCCAGCACTGAGTAAAGTAACTGATCTTGATATGCGAAGTATTGTTGCGACCTCATTGATGATTATTTTACTGATAGGTGGTGTCAGCATTTCAGCTCATATTTTAGATGGTTTTCAATACCCCGTTTCGGTCACGCTGACTTTCGTTTTAGCTTGCATGGCTGGGATGTTGATTGGTAGAAGTTTGATGCCTTTAGTTAAGAATAGTCAAATCCAAAAGGTTTTTGCCATAACTGTCATAAGCGTAGCATTTTATTTAATTTCTACAGTCATCATAACTTAATACAAACAAGGGGCTAGATCCAAATTTAAAAACTGCATTTTAAAGACATGAATATTTAATCAGAGACCAGATTTCTATAGATCGGAAGAGGTGAAGAGTAATGAAAACAGCAGAACAATTAATTTCAATGGCAAAAAACCGAATTCAAGAAGTGACGGTAGAGGGCTTACTTGAAGCAATCAAAAATCATAAAACAATTCTTATTGATGTGCGCGAGCCCGAAGAGTTTCAAGCAGCAGCTATAGATCGCGCTGTGAACTATCCACGTGGGGTTTTAGAAATGCGTATTCATCAGCATCCGTTCGCCAGCCATCACTGTGATACAGCCCAAGCGCTTGAGCATTTGAAGGATCAGCCGATTTATTTGATTTGTGGGACGGGTGGACGATCAGCTCTGGCTACAGATACTTTACAGAATATGGGGTTTACTCAGGTGAAATCTGTTCAGGGGGGATTTCAAGCATGGCTAGAGCAGGGTTATCCAGTAGAGAAATAACCAGATTCCTATTTTAAGTCTAATCTAAGTTTATAGATATCCAAGTGAGAAAATCATGAAGTACAAAGAATTAACTCAAAATATTTCAGGCAGTTTAAAAACATTAGCACAGGATTCTCCTGATTTAATGAAAAGTTTTAATCAATTGTCACAAGTTGCAATGCGAGATGGTGTTATTGATCCTAAAACCAAAGAACTGATTGCCTTAGCGATTGGTGTTGCAGCACGATGTGATGGCTGTATCGGTTTTCATGTCAGAACTCTAGTCAAATTGGGGATGACATTACAAGAGTTGGAAGAAGTACTTGGGGTTGCAGTTTATATGGGGGGAGGTCCTTCATTGATGTATGCCGCTAATGCATTGGAAGCATTTAAAGAATTTACAGCTTAATTTTTTCAATCATTGGGAAAAGATATGAATCAGCATTGGGATAATCTTTATTCGCAAACACAGGATCTGTATGGCATTTCGCCCAATCATTTTATTCAACAGATAGCAGATCAGGTTCCAGTTGTGGGAAAAACTCTTGCTATATCAGAGGGTGAGGGGAGGAATATCCTTTATTTGGCTGATAAAGCGAAACAGCAAAATGATTCATTTTCGGCAGAAATATGGGATTACTCAAAAGTTGCTTTGCAACACTTATCTGTAAAAGCCCAACAAGCTGGTTTTGACTTCACACTTAGAAATTTTGATCTTAATGATGTCGAATGGCCAAGAGAGCGTTATCAAAATGTGATGTGTGTGTATGGGCATTTTGACGAAAATACTCAATTCAATGTTCTCACTGGGATTCGTCAAGCATTGACAAACAATGGCTGGTTTATTGGAGAGCTTTATTCTAAAGAGCAGATTGATTATCAAACCGGTGGTCCGAAAGATATTAACTATTTGTACGATCCAATGTCGTTTCTTTCAGTATTTAAAAATGATCATCTTTATCATTTTTATGTGGGTGAGCAGGAACGTCATGAAGGCAATTTACATAACGGAAAATGCCATGTAATTCAATTTGCAATCCAAGTGAAGAAATAGAGCGTAAAACGGTTCAAGCACGAGCATGTTCATTTTATAAAAAAGAGAGGTTTATGATGTCAACACGTTTTAATAATAAAGTGGCTTTAGTTACAGGTGCGGGTTCGGGTATTGGGCGAAGTACAGTGCTGCTTCTTGCTCAACAAGGGGTAAAAGTTGTTGTTTCAGATATCAATCTTGATGCGGCTGAGAAAGTTGCAGCTGAAATTATGACTGCTGGCGGTCATGCTGTTGCGAATAAAACAGATACATCTCATCCTGAGGAAATGAAGCAAGCTGTTGAGTTTGCCGTGGAAAGCTTTGGGGCTCTACATTTAGCCTTTAATAATGCGGGTATCTTAGGTGACGTCAATCCGATTGCTGAGTTGAGTATAGAGGCCTGGCGTAGAGTCATAGATATTAATTTGAATGCTGTTTTCTATGGGCTGCATTATCAGATTCCAGCAATACTTAAGTCAGGTGGTGGAGCGATTGTTAACACCGCATCAATCTTAGGTTTAGTCGGGACAAAGAACATCTCAGCATATGTTGCGGCGAAACATGGTGTGACTGGCCTGACAAAGACTGCATCATTGGAGTACGCTAATCAAGGTATACGCATTAATTCAGTTCACCCTGGTTATATCCAAACCCCATTAATTGGAGAATTTGAGGAATCAGAATTAGTGAAACTTCATCCAGTTGGTCGATTGGGTAAACCAGAAGAAGTTGCTCAAGTAGTGGCTTTTCTATTATCTGATGAAGCTTCATTTGTGACTGGTAGTCAATATACTGTTGATGGTTCTTATACTTCACAATAATAAATTAAATAAGAAAACCCTGCATTTGCAGGGTTTTCTTATTTTGTTCATGATAAATTACAGCTTCCATCCAGACTTTTATTTGGCTGAAATTAAACTGTAGATAAATTGTTCGGGCTCAATTTCTGTTGTTACCATGACATGAACACCAATATTTCTGAGTTTTTCTCGTAATCGATCGCCCATTCCCGTGGTTACGAATATATCCATCGGCAGCAGTTTTTCGAGCACTTCTCCAGACTGGGAAAAGGATTGCTCCTTTTCAACTTCGATAAGTTGTTTGTCAGTCACTTCTCCATCTTTTAATTCATATTTCCAGAATTTCCGACATTTCCCCGCATGGGGCGTAATATGACGCCGGTTCTGAGATGTGATCACAATAAACATGAAAATTTCTCCAAACAGATACGGTTACCTTTTACTGGTTCGTATCAGTTTTTAACGTTTTTTAAATCACTCAAAATATGGCTCAGGCTCTTCAGGAAAGATTTTCCAATACAAACTGAGGTGACTTTATAAACAGTTTGATTAAAGCCTGTGCTGAACTTGATGGATGACGAACACCTCTTTCCCAACTTTCTAGCGTTCTTGGGGATATGCCAAGTTTAGATGCTAACTGCTGTTGAGAGATATTCATTTTTTTACGTGCTCTAATGATTTCCTGAGCTAATGTTAAATTAACGATATATGGGAAATCATGATTAAAATTCACATGGTGCTGTTGAAGTAGATGCATAAATATCCTCTTCTTTCTAAGAACCTAATAAGCAAGTTGAAGTAAGAATCTAAAGCTCATGGCAATCACCAATAAACTTAAGAAACCGACTAGCCATAACAAGATGAACCATTGGAATTTAGATAATTTCATTAGAAATTCCTTTAATGATAACCTTCATCCCCAACACGAACTTTATCTCTGAATACCCAGTATGATAGGGCGGTATAGACAAGTATGATTGGAATTAAGATCAGTGCGCCAATCAGTGCAAATAGTTGGCTATTGGCAGGTGCAGCAGCATCCCAAATGGTAATTGAAGGAGGGATAATGTAAGGAAAAATACTGATACAGAAACCTGTGTAAGCCAGAAATACGAGTCCTAATGTATATAAAAAAGGCATAGCTTGGTTTTGCTTAATACATGAGCGTACCGCTAAAACGGTACAAACTAGAACAAGCAAAGGGACTGGGCTAAAATAAATCAATTGAGTGGGATTAAACCAGCGCTCAGCAATTTGTGGATGTGCGATTGGCGTATAGATACTGACAGCAATGAAAATAACCAATAAGCTAATCAAAAGCTTGGGCATTAATTTATACATATGCTTTTGTAGTACGTCATCAGTCTTCATGATGAGCCAACCACATCCCAATGCTGCATAAACGACTACAACACCCAAACCTGTAAATAATGAAAAAGGTGTTAACCAGTCAAAGCCACCACCAGCGTAACGATTATCAACAATATCAATACCCTGAATATAAGCTCCTAAGATTACACCTTGTAAGAAACTGGCAACAATAGAGCCCCAAATAAATGCATTATCCCAAATGTACTTTGTTCGAGTAGCTTTGAAACGAAACTCAAAAGCCACGCCTCTAAAAATCAAAGCTATTACCATCAAGATGATAGGTAAATATAAGGCTGACAGAACCGCTGAATAGACAATAGGAAAAGCCGCAAAAAGACCAGCACCACCTAAAACCATCCATGTCTCATTACCATCCCAAACGGGGGCAACGGTGTTCATCATGACATCACGTTCTTGCTGGTTTTTAATAAAAGGGAATAAAATCCCGATACCTAAATCAAAGCCATCAAGTACAACGTAAATAAAAACACCAACTGCAATAATGACAATCCAGATTAAAGATAAATCAATCATAAAGATGCTCCTTGATCCTGATCATCAATTTTTTCATCAATGGCACTCAGAGGTCGCATTGGTGTTTTGAAATGGCCAACGCCTCCAATTTCTTCTGGTGCGTTATTTAAAAACTCTGGTCCTTTATGCATGAGTTTGAGCATGTAATAAATGCCCACACCAAAGACAATGAAATACACGATCACAAAAATAATCAGAGTTAATCCAACCTGTTCTGCCGAAACAGGAGAAAGGGCATCTTTTGTCCTCATAACGCCATAGATAATCCATGGCTGACGTCCTACTTCTGTGGTGAACCAACCTGCGAGTAAGGCGATGAAGCCTGAAGGGCCCATCAGGATTGCAAAGCGATGAAACCACTTACTCTCATAGAGGCTGCCTTTTTTTCTGAGCCATAGGGCAGTGACTGCAAGGAAGAGCATAAGCATACCTAGCCCAACCATGATACGGAAACTCCAAAATACTATTGTTGAATTTGGGCGATCTTCAGGCGCAAAGTCTTTTAATCCTTTCACCGTCCCATTCATGGAGTGGGTCAGAATTAAGCTTCCTAAATGTGGAATTGCAATCGCATATTTCGTGCGTTCTTCTTGCATATCAGGAATACCAAATAAATATAAGGGCATCCCATGATCATGGTTCGTTTCCCAATGGCCTTCCATAGCAGCAAGTTTGGCTGGTTGATGTTTTAGGGTATTTAAACCATGGGCATCACCTATAAAAACTTGGAGGGGAGCTAAAATGAGGATTAACCAAAGTGCCATAGAAAATGATGTTTTGACTAATGCATCTCTACGGCCTTTGAGTAAGTGCCAAGCAGCAGTAGCAGCAACAAGAAGAGCTGCCACTAAAAAGGCTGCAAGTGCCATATGGAATAAGCGATAGATAAAGGACGGGTTAAAAACAATAGCAAACCAATCTTGAGGTACTACAATTCCATTTTCAATGGTGAAGCCTTGAGGTGTCTGCATCCAACTGTTTGAAGACAAAATCCAGAACATTGAAATACATGTACCGATAGCGACCATTAATGTGGCAAAAAAGTGTGCTTTTTTGCCGACTCGGCCCCATCCAAAAAGCATAATGCCTAAAAATCCAGCCTCTAAGAAGAAGGCACTTAGAACTTCATAACTTAGTAAGGGGCCTGTAATGCCTCCTGCAAATCGAGAAAATTCACTCCAGTTTGTTCCAAACTGATAGCTCATTACGACACCAGAAACGACACCCATGCCGAATGACAATGCAAATACTTTCACCCAGAATTTGAATAAATCATGATAAATAGAGTCGTTTGTTCTAAGCCATCGCCATTCCAAAACAGCAAGAAAACTTGCCAGCCCAATAGAAATCGCAGGGAAAATAATATGAAATGACACCGTGAATGCAAACTGAATACGTGCTAACTCAAGTGCCGTAAAACCTAAGGTCATAGCAACTCTCCACATCCGAAGCATGCTCTAGATTGCATATGCTCTGATATGAGTGTGCCTACACAGATATGTGCATTTTTTAAAAGTAAAAACATAGCGATTAGTCTCTTCAACTAATTAAATTTCAAAACAATAAGGAATTGCCAATAAATTTACACAGCAAAAGAGACAGGAGGTGCTCGACCTTGAGGGATCAGAAATAATTGTTTTAAAAGAAAGAAGATATGAAAGAAAGCTTCTTTAAAAGCTAATAACCGAACTTGAATTCTCACGACTACTTCTTTAACACCCATGTCTGGTAGTGGAACGACATGTGCGTAAACTACACAGTACTGACATTGATGATTTGCATCGTGATGATAGCTAGATGAAGATTTTTGTTTGAGATATGCATGATTAAGCTTTTCAGTATCATGATTAGCTAAATCCAACTCTTGATGAGAGTGATTATGCGTAGAATGATTTGAGCTATGCTCATGGTGAGAAGTATCTAATTGAAGTGCATGGACAATAGTTTCACAGACAGGAGAAATTTGATATTTCTCTGGAAGTAAAGGCTGTAGAAAAACAGCAATCTGTAACAAGATTGCAGAGAATACTAGCAATCTTCCTAAAACCATGATCACTTAGATGGTCTCAATTATCCAAGTAAGGAAAATGGATTGTAGCAGAATATATATTTATTAAAAGTACATTGTATTAAATTTGAAGACTTTGATTTTTATTTAATTTGTCTAATTAAAGTATTTTAAAAATAGATTTTATATAATTAAGCGGTTGATTTTAATCCGATTTAATTCATATTAAAATCTTGCATGATTAATTTTGCTTTTAAAAAATAATGATTAAAATTTATAAAGTAAAGTAGTTGATAATATTTTCCCTACATTGTAGGGATATTTATTACATATTCGATTATTATCTAAATCTTTGTGCTTTAAGATTTTCGATTTTTTAAAATTGAATTATTTCATCAGTTTTACTCATTAGATATCTTAAAGTAATAATGGTATTGTTAATTATGATTTTACAATTTATATATTGAATTGAGAGCTGCATTTGTCCTTGCGATAGTTGCGATGTTGTTGCAAATAACCGTTTTTATGCAACCTTTACTACCTGAGAAATTTCAATTCTCACTGGTATGCGTAACTATTTCCGATTTAAAAGCTCAGATACAAAATCAAGAACTACAGCATCAACATGTATCACACCATCACGATGTTGATGCTATTAAGTTAGAAACTGCAAAAACCGCACATCATCATCAGTTAGATCATCAATGTATGTTCTGTACTGCATATGGTCATTTGGTCGCAAATTTAGAGATTGATCTAAACCCTATTTTAGATCGTATTCAAATTCGTTTAATGTCTTTTCAGAAAGCATTTAAACATGTCTATTTTGTTCTCCAGCGACTTTTTCTAACGCCTCAGGGGCGTGCACCTCCTTTATTTGCTTAGATTCCAACCTCTTATGTAAATGGAACATGGATGAAATGTTCCAATGGAAACTTATGCTTAAAAGGAATTGAAATGCCTCAATTCAAATTGAACCCTTATTTAAAAGGGAATCATTCTATTTCTTTGGACAGAAACCTGACCGATGAATTTTATGGTGAGTATTCCGGTTACTCCGCGAAGCAAATTTATATTGGTACACCAAGAAGTGTCGAACTTGGCGTCACATTTAAATTTTAAGCACCAGATTTCATAACCCTATATCAGCATATACACATTCAGAGTCACTTATGTCTAAATTTTTATTTCATCCACTGACGTGGAGTATTTTACTTGTTCAACTTTCAACCCACGCTGTGTCGGCCGAAAATGAATCTACTTCAAATCAAATTGTAGTTCAACTGCCGAGTATCACGATGACTGCAGAAAAGCAGGATGAAAGACATAGTTCTTCACAAGCGATTACGCAGTTTAATCATGACTTGTTAGAAGTACCTTTTACTAAATCACATGTATCAGCACAAGATATCCAAAACCATAATGTTCAACGTATCAGTGATGCGCTCTCGTTTGTAAATGGTGTGGTTTATCAAGATAGTTATGGTGGAGGTTTTTGGGACAATTACTCATTTCGCGGATTTAGTACCGATCCGAATATGGGTACGATTTATATGCGTAATGGTTTGAGTTCTGTGAATGGTATCCATACTGCACGAGATATGGTGAACATTCAAGCGATTGATTTCTTGAAAGGCCCAATGGCCGCGATGTATGGGCAAGGTGCCATAGGGGGGATTATGAATATCACCACTAAGCAACCTGAATGGGAGAAAAAAAGTAATTTAAGTCTGAGCGGAAGTACGCTTGAAGAATATCGAGCAGCCTTAGATACCACGGGCGCGATTAATCAGGATCTGGCTTATCGCCTTGGACTAGCCTATGAAAATAATCAAAGCTTCCGTAATCATGTTGATAATCAGCATTATTACATTGCACCACAATTAGCATGGAAAATTTCTGAGCAAACCCAGTTGAATATTGATACTGAATTTTCAGAGTCTAACGGCGTTTTCGATCGTGGCGTACCGATAGTCAATGGAAAACTTCCAGTCAATAAGAAAACCTTTTTAGGTGAGCCAAGCGATGGTGATATTGAGATTAAAGATCAAATGTATCAACTGCGTTTAAACCATGAATTTAATGAGGATTGGAACAATACAACGGCAATCACATATAGTCATGGCGAACGTGCAGGTACTTCAACCGAAATTTCGTCCATTGCATCAGATGGAAGAACAGCAAATCGCTTCCGTCGCTCCCGTCAATTTGGGACAGACACCACAAACTTTCAATCTATCTTAAGAGGTAAGTTTGACACAGGGGTAATTAGGCATGAACTGGTTACCAATGTCGAAGCAGGTCATTATACGATTGATCAACTGCAACGTCGGAGTGCTGTTGGGGCTTCGAGTCAGATTGATATTTATAATCCTGTGTACGGTCAAAATATTTTGCCATTAACCCGAATCACCAAAAATACAAAAGAAACTCAAGATATGTTTGGGTTTAATGTTCAAGATCAAATTTTCTTGAATGATCAATGGAATGTACTGATAGGCGGCCGTTTTAATCGTTTAGAACAACAAATTGATGATCATCGAACTGGAAAGACATCAAAGCAAGCTTTCACACCATTTACTCCACGTGCAGGGATAAATTATCAGCCTACTGAGAAGTTGTCTTTCTACAGTAACTGGGGGAAGGCATTTGAACTGAATACAGGGTTGAATAAGGACAATGAACTGTATGAACCAGAGAAAACAGAAAGTTGGGAAGTGGGTGGTAAATATAAGTTTTTACCGCAAAGTTGGTTTGGTCTAACGTATTTTGATATGGAAAAACAACATCTACTCACTGAAGGCATTACTGATAGCTATGTAGATAGCGGGAGAGTACAAAGCCGTGGTGTTGAGTTAGAACTACAACATCAATTCACGGACAAGCTACGTGTTAATGCTAACTATACCTATACAGATGCTGAAATTGTAGAAAGTGAAGTTGAGGATAAAGGCGCAAGGCTTAAAAATATTCCTAAACATACGGCAAACTTAAGTGCTGACTATCAATTTGACCTTGCAGGACATGATGCTGGTTTGGTTGGCAACATTAATTACTACGGTAAACGCAGTGCAAATTATATTGATAATGGAACCAGTCTTCCTGATTTTACTATCGTTAATATTGGGGGCTATGTACAGCTACGACCAGACCTGCGCGCGCAATTGAATATTGATAATCTCTTTGATCAAAATTACTACGTTGCAAGCTATACAAATTATTGGGTGCAGGTGGGTGAACCGCTCAAAGCAACACTCAGTCTAAATTGGAAATTCTAGTCTGTGGAGTCAGGAGGGGCGGTGGTCATAGGGCGTGACCGCTCCTTCATAGTTGCTAAGAGATATAACTTATGAAAAATACATTATTATGTTCTTTTGTTTTTGCTAGTTTGTGCTTCGGATGTAGTCAATCTGAACCTGACCCTAAATCGGGAGAAGCTTCGACCAAAGCGATAAAAGTAATTGATCCCGAATTACAGAAATGGGTGGGTCAATATAAAGGCATTATACCTTGTGCGGCATGTACTTCTTTCTGTGAAGGGTGCGAAGGTATGACTGTCGATTTGGATATTAAGGAAGAGAAAACATTCAAATTGATTAGGACCAGTAATAGTGGACACAATAAACCCGAAGTACACGAAGGACAATTTGTGTTTACTGATAACGGGAAACTTAAAATTCAGCTCAATGGAGTATCTGAGCGGAATACAGTTTTATGGCAGCAGGACTCTGTGGAAGTTTTGGATACCAAGACTGGTCTACCTTACGAAGCCTATTTAGATTTTGAATTAACGAGGAAAACTTAATGAATAGCTCCCACTTTTATATAAAAAGTAGGAGCTTAAATGGTCTGTTAAGCTTTTTTCTCTTTAACGCCACTAATAAAGATAGCGACTAATGCTACAACTAGACTTAAACCAAATAAAGGCAGTAGTAGCCCAAGAATAATCAATATAGTTCCTAGAGTAAGTCTTTGAAGCGTTTTTGCACTTTTCCACGTACTTAAGAACAAATTTGAAAACTGTATTGTCGTCTGTTTGAGGCTTATTCTTTTGTACCAAGCTAAATATGCATAAAGAATCATTACACATAGTGCTAGTGAGTAAATAATGAGTATCAACTGGTTTATCCAACCAAATAAAATTCCAATGTGGGCATCAACTCCCCAGCGTGTCAATTTAGCTATTAATGGATAGTCATCAAAATAAAGCTGATCAATTACGCTGTGATTTGAAACGTCAATTGCAATGCTATCTGCTTGAGTAGGCCAACTGCGTTGAATCTCAGAAATACTCCATACTTGATCTTTTTCTAAAGGTGGTTTTATTTGTACCTGAGAAGCATCTATTCCATGCTTTCTAGCGAGATCTAAAGCTATGTCGAAATCACCAGAAGTGACTTGTACTGAAGCATGATGATGTACCATTGAATGATCTTCATGGTGCATAACCATTTTTGATGTAGGTTCGGCTTTAATAGATGTTGATAGAACAGGTGTTTGCCAACTTAGCGCTTGGCGAAATATTCGAATATTTTCACCCGCATATTCAGACCACGTTAAGCCAGTAACTGCTACAAAAAGTAGTAATGGGAAAAAGATTAAGCCGATAGTGCTGTGTTTTTGAATATATTTATTATGCTTGATTTGGTTCTTCTTGGATGCTTTTCGGCGTTTATACCATTGGTAAAAGCCAGTAAATATCAAGACAGCTAACCAACTTGCTGCGAGTTCACTATAAAATCTTCCCAAACTTCCTAGCAATAAATCTCGATGTAGGTGATCTAGTTTAGTTCTAAAAGGAAGTAAGCCACTTGTGCCATATACAGCTAACTGACCTTTTACTTCAAGTGTGTATGGGTCAATGAAGATGGCTTCATTTTGCAACCCTAATTCATGATCTGAAAAGATAATCCTTGTCGTCTGATTTACTGCTGGTGAAGGACGTACTTCAGTTATTTGTGATGTAGGGGGTAATATCTGTTTAGCTTTTTCAATTTGCAGGCTAAGAAGTTGTTCTTTTGAATTACTTTGCTTGATGTATAGAACATCTTTATAAATACTTTTTTCAATTTGTGGGGTAGCAGCATAAAAAAAACCAGTTAGGGCAGCTATAAAGATAAACGGGGCAATAAAAACACCAGCATACAGGTGTAGTAAACGGAAAAGTGTTGGCCAGAAATTGAAGTTCAAATTTATTCCTTAAAGTTGCTGTTCAACAGTTATAAGTTTAATAATCTTACTTGATGTTTATATATAGATAAATATTGGTCGGCTCTTGGTATATTTAAAATAAAAGTAGTTGTTTGCGATCATTTAGATGGATAGTTACTTTTAGTATTAAATTTTAAATATGGAATTTCATATATATGTTTATTCGTATATAAATATATGCAAAGATTCTGTTGAATTTGAGCAAATGACTGCTACTCCAAAAGTGAAGATCTATCACAACCCTGAATGCGGTACATCACGTAATACATTGGCGTTAATCCGTAATGCCAATATTGAACCTGAAGTGATTGAGTACCTTGAAACACCTCCCTCTAAAAATGAATTGATTCAAATGATTGCGGATGCGGGTTTAACGGTGAGAGATGCGATCCGTAAAAATGTTGCTCCATATACAGATTTAGGAATTGATCAAGAGGATTGGAGTGAAGATCAATTGCTTCACTTTATGCTTCAGCATCCAATTTTGATTAACCGTCCATTTGTGGTGACTGAATTAGGAACTCGTTTAAGTCGTCCGTCAGAACTGGTTTTAGAAATTCTGCCACTCCCACAAAAAGGTACTTTTACTAAAGAAGACGGTGAACAAGTACTGGATGCAAATGGGCAGCGATTGAAATAAAAATTTCATGGATATATGTGAATATTGATATATCCATATGTTTGAGTGAGTAAAAATATGGATCAAATCAATTTCTTTAAATGTTTGGCTGATGAAACGCGATTTAACATCGTCATGTTGGTTCTTGGAAATAATGAACAGTGTGTTTGCGACTTGACTGAAAAGCTAGAGTTGAGCCAACCCAAGATTTCACGGCATTTAGCCTTACTGCGCTCTTCTGGTCTTTTACAAGATCGACGCCAAGGGCAATGGGTCTATTACAGTCTCAATCCCAATTTACCCATTTGGTGCGTAGACGTACTTAACACCCTTAAAAATGCTGATTTACAGCCAAAAGCTGCTCCATCATTTCAACAAATCAATAGTTATTGCGAGTAGAACAAGATGAAATTCCTTTTTTTGTGTACTGGAAATAGTTGCCGTAGCATCCTGTCAGAAGTGCTGTTTAATAGTCGTGCCCCAGAGGGTTGGAAAGCATACAGTGCAGGTAGTAAGCCATCAGGGCAAGTACATCCATTGACCATTGAAACATTAGAAAACCTAGGTCTTTCAACAGATGGTTTGTGGAGTAAAACCATTGATGAATGTGAACAATATCAACCTGACGTGGTGATTACGGTTTGTGATTCGGCAGCGCAAGAAGCGTGTCCACTGTATTTAGGCGGAGCAATCAAGGCACATTGGGGCTTGGCTGATCCTTCGCATTTAGACTTGCCGAAAGAAGAGAAGCTCAAAGCATTCCAAGTGACTGTAGACCATATCAATCGTCGTTTAGATGCATTGTTGGCACTGGATACAGCGCATATGTCTCGTCCTGAATTGATTGCTGCAATCAATCACATCTCAGATATTGAATGAGAACATCATGGCTCAACAAAGACTGTCATTTTTAGATCGTAACCTCACGCTATGGATTTTCATTGCGATGGGGTTGGGAATTGCGATCGGTGTGTTCTTTCCACAAGCCTCAGTGGCATTGGATAAAATGAGTGTGGATTCCGTCAATATTCCAATTGCGATTGGTTTGATTTTGATGATGTATCCACCTTTGGCAAAAGTGGATTATGCAGCGCTACCACAAGTGTTTAAAGACAAAAAAACCTTAACTCTGTCTTTGGTACAGAACTGGGTGATAGCACCAGTATTGATGTTTGCATTAGCTATTATTTTTCTACATAGCTATCCAGAATATATGACAGGCTTAATCCTGATAGGACTAGCGCGTTGTATTGCGATGGTCTTGGTGTGGAATGGTTTGGCCTGTGGGGATAACCAATATGTTGCTGCATTGGTGGCTTTTAACAGTATCTTCCAAATTTTATTCTTTAGTACCTATGCTTGGTTGTTCTTGACCTTCTTACCACCGTATTTTGGTGTTGCAGGGCAAGTGATCAATGTCGATTTCTGGACGATTACCCATGCAGTATTAGTATATTTGGGAATTCCATTTTTCCTTGGCTTTATGACGCGATTCACTCTAGTGAAAGCTAAAGGTTTGGTTTGGTATCAAAACGTCTTCTTACCGAAGATCAGTCTACTAAGTTTGTTGGCGTTATTGTTCACGATTGTGGCGATGTTTAGCCTCAAAGGGAACGATGTGGTGAGCTTACCGATGGATGTCTTGCGTATTGCTATTCCATTGACGATTTACTTTATCGTGATGTTCTTCATCAGCTTCTTTATGAGCAAGTGGATGGGGAATGACTATCCTAAAACCACAGCAATTTCTTTTACTGCTGCGGGAAATAACTTTGAATTGGCACTTGCTGTAGCGATTGCAACTTTTGGTTTAGCTTCACCTGTGGCGTTTACTACTGTAATTGGTCCACTGGTTGAAGTCCCAGTATTGATTGCTTTGGTGAGCGTGTCTTTGTGGCTTAGAAAAAAGTTTTTTAAAGCAGAGGTGTAATTTCTATGACTCTCCCAAATGTAGATATGAATCTTCTCGATCAACCGACTTTAGAAAAGGTACAGGCTAAAGCGCTAGATCATCCACCGCGTATTTTGCTGCTGTATGGTTCTAACCGTGAGCGCTCATACAGCCGATTGGCGGTGATGGAAGCAGGGCGTATCTTGGAGCAGTTTGGCGCTGAAGTAAAAATCTTTCATCCTAAAGGTTTACCTTTACCTGAAGATGCGGATATGGAACATCCAAAAGCCAAAGAACTACATGAACTTTTGGCATGGTCGGAGGGCATGGTGTGGTGTTCGCCTGAACGTCATGGCTCAATGAGTTCAATTTTTAAATCGCAAATTGACTGGATACCTCTAGCAGGTGGTGCGATTCGTGCAACACAAGGCAAGACTTTGGCCCTGATGCAGGTAAGTGGTGGTTCGCAGTCCTTTAACAGTGTTAATCAAATGCGTATTCTAGGCCGTTGGATGCGCATGATCACCATTCCAAACCAATCCTCTATTCCTAAAGCTTTTTTAGAGTTTGAAGAGGATGGACGTATGAAGCCTTCAGCTTTTTATGATCGAATTGTTGATGTCATGGAGGAGCTGTATAAATTCACGCTACTGACGCGTGGGCAAAGTCAGTACCTCACAGACCGTTATTCAGAGCGAAAAGAGTCGGCAGCAGAATTATCTAAGCGTGTCAATCAACGTAGTCTATAGGATTAACTGAAAATAAATATGAGCACTGTATTCTAAGCTAACTATAGAATAGGGGCTTAGGAAGTTAAAGAGGGTTGTTATGGAGTAGTTTAAGAAAATCGAGGTATAAATGACCATTTCCTCTACTTCTAAGTCCTTATGGATATTCTACTTATAGAGGCAACTAAGATTTAAAAGGGCTAGTTTAACTAGCCCTTTTATTTGTGCTGAGCCCGTAAACCAGAGAAAAATCACAAAAAATTCATGATCGTATTATTATGCTTTTAGTTGAATTAAAGTTGACTCAAGTTATGTAAATGAGTTGATAGAACTTATTGAAGCTTCATAGTAATTAAAAATGAGAATGGCATGAATCAATTTTCTGAAGAAGACTTATCCAGAATTATCGAAATGGCCTGGGAGGATCGAACCCCATTTGAAGCCATTCAATGTGAGTTTGGTTTGAATGAAGCGGCGGTGATACGCTTGATGCGGCAAAATATGAAACCCAGTAGCTTTAAAATGTGGCGTGCACGTGTGACAGGCCGAAAAACCAAGCATCTGCAGCTGCGTTTACCTGATGTGATACGGGCCTATTGTTCACGCCAATACAAGCGTTTCTAAGTGTTTGATTTTGATTACCGTCTAGACTCACGTTTACATCGTTCAGAACAATATTGTAATTCCTCCCAGCAGCGGTGCCATTTCTTGCGCCAAGTAAAAGGGCGCAAACAGTGGATACAGATTTTTTCAGGGAGATGCTGTTTTTTCATCGTTTATAACTCATTGATCTGGCTAAGAAGTTGCTGGGCATGGCTGATAATCTGCTGCCGATCTTTAAGTTTATCTAGCTGTCGATAGATCATGCCCATACGTGGATGAGTACGAAATTTCGCCTCATTCCGGATCATGAAATACCAGTACAGGCTATTGAACGGACAGCTATCCAGTTCAGTGCGAGTTTTGACATTGTAGCTACAGTGCTTACAGTAATCGGACATCTTATGGATGTAATTGCCTGAGGCGGCATAGGGTTTGCTGGCCATCAAGCCGCCATCGGCATGCATGACCATGCCCAGTGTGTTCGGTAGTTCTACCCATTCATAGGCATCGGCATAGACTGCCAGATACCACTCGCTGATCTGCTGAGGGTCTATACCAGTTAATAAGGCAAAATTGCCAGTCACCATCAAACGCTGGATATGATGTGCATAGGCATGCTGAAAAGTATTACGGAAACACCCAGCCATACAGTTCATCCGAGTACGGCCAGTCCAATAAAATTGTGGCAATAGTGCTGAGTGCTGCAGTGTATTGCGGCTGGCATATTCTGGCATGTACAGCCAGTAAATTCCGCGAACATATTCGCGCCAGCCGAGAATCTGTCGGATAAAACCTTCCACTGCATTCAGTGGTGCATGACCGGCATGGTATGCAGCTTCTGCCGCATCACAGACTTCTTTAGGTAGTAGCAGACCACAGTTCAGATAAGGTGAGAGCAGGCTGTGAAACAGCGTGTCTGCACCCTGCGCCATAGCATCCTGATAATCACCAAAATAAGGCAAACTGTGGGTAATGAAATGCTCCAGTGCAAGCAGAGCATTGCTACGTGTGGTGGCCCAGCGGAAGTTGTTAAGGCTGCCAGAGTGACGGGAAAATTCACGTTCAACCAATTCAAGCACATCCAGATCAATCTGATCGTGTTCAAAGTGAAGTGGTGCAGGCAAAGGGGGATTGCCAGCCCAGGCCTTGCGATTGGCGCTGTCATAGTTCCACTGTTCTCCAAGCGGCTGTTGCCCCTGCATTAAGTAACCGGTCTGCTTGCGCATTTCCCGGTAAAAATATTCCATACGCAGTGTCTGGTAGTGGCTGGCCCAGTGTTGGAACTGCTCCAGACTACAGAAAAAACGTTCATCATTCAGGCACATTACTGGCAGTTGCAGCAGCTGGCTCCAATACTGTTCAATCTGCTGCTGTAAACGATATTCCCCGCAGTGCGTAATGACCAGTTCTGTGACTGGTAAGAGTTGTTGCTGTGACTCTACGAAATCCAGCAGGCTACGAATCGGACTATCAGATTGAAAAGCATGGTAACGTACACGCCAGCCTTCTGCTTTGAGTTCTTTGGCAAAATGACGCATGGCGCTAAAAATCAGGGCAATTTTCTGCGGATGATGGGTGACATAAGTAGCTTCCTCAACAACTTCGGCCATCAGGATCACATCCTGGGTACGATCCAGCGATTTGAGCGTAGTAAGCTGATGATGAAGCTGGTCACCCAGAATTAAACCAAAACGCATAGCCATTCCCGACCCTATGAAAGATAGTGCAGTGTAAGTCAAGACAGTTCAATTTTTTGTGAAAATAAAGATCATCCTGCATGTTGAATCAATCCAACTCGACCAGATGATCCGCTGACATCGCACAGAAATCATGAGTACTGCTATAACAAAATATTCATCCCTACAATGCTAAAGCCAGTTGATGAAACTCGCTTCACATGATTTCTTAATACATGAGTAGTGTGAAAATTATGTGATTTTAATCAAAAAGATAAAAATTATTATGGTTGTAATTCAAGTAGCTCACGCCTAGTATCTGGCTTGAAGTTACTCCATGTGAGCTTCCTTAGTTTTGTCCCATATACCCCTCTGTATGGGATTTTTTTAATCAGGGAATTGTCATGAGCATGCATTCAAAAGCTTATATTTTTAGACAGCAGCAATTACTAGTGGATGAGCATTTTCAGTTGCCGCAGGTAGAAAGACTGCAGCACGACCTAAACCTGTCGGAAAATTGCGAGATCATTGCTCGTGACCTGGAAGAAGACGAACCGGTGCCAGAAGGTTATCAACTGGTTCCAATCCAGCAACTGGTGCAAGTCTGGAGCAGATCGCAGTTTGAACAGGCAAGCCGTGCGGTACAGTTACTGGAATGGCGCCGTAACCACAGCTTTTGCAGTAAATGTGGTCATGCCACCCAGCAGCACGCCAGTCAGTATGCTATGGTCTGCCCATCTTGTGGTTATAACCAATATCCGCGTGTGAATCCTTGCGTGATTACCATCATTACCCGAGGTACAGATGAAATTCTGCTGGCGAAAAATGCCCGCAACAAAACCCAGATGTACAGTTTGATTGCTGGATTTGTTGAAGTCGGGGAAACCTTGGAAGACGCTGTACGCCGTGAGACGCTAGAAGAGGTCGGGCTTCAGATTAAAAATATTCAATATCTGGCCAGTCAGCCGTGGCCGTTTCCCAGCAATCTGATGATGGCCTTCAAGGCGGAATATCACGCAGGGGATATTCAGATTCAGGAAAATGAACTGAGTGATGCACAATTTTTCAAGTTTGATCAATTGCCCAAAATTCCGTTCAAGGGCAGTATCGCCCATGCAATGATTCAGCATGTGAGGCATGGAACACCTGTGGCAGATGATACCCAAGCGTGGCTTTGAAATTTTAAAAAGAGCAGGGTTTGAAAGTTTAGATGAAAATTTCTGGCTGAAATAAGAACGGAAATCTAGCTCATCTAGAAAAGGAACTCTCTCAGTATTTGCCATGGACTTTGCCCGTTTTCACCCTATATGCTGAAATAAAGAGCTAGGCAATGATGGTGCTGCATGGTTTTTAGTACGGTGTCATCGGCTCGATCATATGAATGCGCTGTATTTTACAGACCACTATAAACAGACACCATCCTGAATAGGCAGGGAATATTTAGATATACCTTGAATAACAGCAGGAAAGAGAAACCATTACATGGCTTCATCATTCAGAAGTTTTTTATTTAAATCACTTTATGATTTAACTTAAATAATTGATTCATAGATATATAAAATGTACGACCATCTAAATTTAAATCGACTTCAACGCCAGATTCTAGACGTACTTTTTTACCAACTTCAATCGCTTTAAACCCTTCACGTGTATTTTGCATTTTATTTAAGGGGATTAACGAGACAATAATTTCAGTACCATTTGTAGATTTTGCCACTAATTTATTAATTTTTAACAATGTGTATCCTGTTTTTTATGATTTTTTCGAAGAATATGATTAACAACTTTTTAATTAAAAAAGTACAGCGTCGTACTTTTTTAATTCATCTAATTACTTAGATCGCCGTAATATTAACTGCATTTGGGCCTTTTTGACCTTGAGCGATGCTGAATTCAACTTGTTGACCTTCAAATAAGGTTTTAAAACCTGAACTGGCAATTTCACTGAAGTGGGCAAAAACGTCTGGGCCAGATTCTTGTTGAATAAAACCAAAACCTTTAGTTTCATTGAACCACTTAACCGTACCTTTAACAACATTTGAGTTTGACATAATAAATCCTACTGATTTTTTAATAATTTTAGCCATTTGATTGACTGCTTATAACTTGGAAAATAATAATGAATGAGACTTAAAATCTAAAAAAACGAAGGATTATGAATAAAACGACGATACTTAACAGAGATTGAATGAAACAAGATTTTTTCTAGTTACGCTCACTATACCTTAAAAATAAAATTAATCAAGTTTTTTTTATATGTATATTTAATTATCTTATAAAAGATGACTGGATCGGGAAGGAATCTGTTGATCTGGTTGACTTTTTTTTAAACAAGGCTATCGACAGCACTGATACATTGAAACAGAAAAAACCAATTTACCGCTTTAAAAGGGGATCCAAGAAAAAATGATTTTCCCCATTTTCTCAGGCGGTAAGATTGAAATTTCGCCTACATTCATCCTGCATTTAATCTTCACACTTTGTTCACATCGACTTGGGTTATCTTAATCTTGCAATCAAACAAGGCTTAAAAATGAAAATGCTATTCAAGTCACTTTTTGCTGCTACATCGCTGGTCACCATTAGTTTAAGTATGACCACCCGAGCAGAAATGGTGAGGCCTCAGGCAGTAAATCAGGTGGACATTCAGAAGTATGGGGGTAAATGGTATGAAATTTCTCATTTACCGATGTATTTTCAGCGTAAATGTATAGCTAATATCACGGCACAATATAGCGTCAATGCCGATCAAACTATTGGGGTATTGAATAGCTGCCGAACTGCCAATGATGAGATGGTAAGTTCTGAAGGAGTTGCATATCCGCAAAATAGGGGGAATAGCAAATTAAAGGTCAGCTTTTTGCCTAAAGGTTTAAGATGGATACCCTTTACTAAAGGTCATTACTGGGTACTACGAGTAGACCCGGAATATAAAGTGGCACTGGTGGGTGGCCCAAGTAATAAATACCTATGGATTTTGTCACGTGAACCGCAACTAGATGAAGCAACTTATCAGTCATATATAAACACTGCGAAAGATTATGGCTATGACGTGACAAAACTTATCAAATTGCCACATTAATCTGCTAACCTTTTGCCGAACTGATAAATCTCTCAACAGTTCGGTTTTTTTATTTACTTCACATAAAATTCATACCTGACTGATTACACTCATCAAATAGAATAAATACAATCGCTCGAAAGTAGGATGAGTCCATGTTGAAAACTCTGATGCGATGGATAGACAGCTGGTCCACACCCACAGCGCCCAAAACACTGACAGCTGAAAACAGCAAGATTCAGTGGCAGCGGATTTTACCCTTTATTCTGTTGCATCTGGCTTGTCTAGCGGTGTTCTGGGTGGGAGTGTCGTGGTTTGCAGTGGGCTTTATGTTGCTGTTCTACCTGATTCGTATGTTTTCCATTACGGCTTTTTTTCATCGCTATTTATCGCATAAAACCTTTCAGACCTCGCGTCCAGTGCAGTTCCTATTTGTATTACTAGGCACCATGAGTGCACAGCGTGGCCCCTTATGGTGGGCAGCCCATCATCGTTATCACCACCGCTATACAGATTCTTCACAAGACCCGCATTCATCTACCCACGGTTTTTGGTATAGCCATGTGGGTTGGTTTCTGAATGAATATAACTTTGCCACGCGTAAAGAAGTCATCAAAGACTGGCTGAAATATCCGGAATTAATCTGGCTAGACCGGTTTAGTCTAATTGTGGTGCTGTTGACAGCGGGTGGAATTTATGTGCTAGGAGAATGGCTGGCAATAGCTTGGCCGCAACTGGGGACTTCCGGCTTGCAATTACTAGTCTGGGGATTTGTGGTGTCCACTGTATTGCTGATCCATGCAACCTTATGTATCAATTCACTGGCGCATCATTACGGTAGCCGTGATTTTGACACTGATGATCAAAGCCGTAACAATTTATTCTTGTCTATCATTACTTTGGGCGAAGGCTGGCACAACAATCACCATTATTATGCAGGCAGTACCCGACAGGGCTTTTACTGGTGGCAGATTGATGTGACCTATTACCTCCTAAAAATTATGTCTTGGCTCGGGATAGTCTGGGGCTTAAAGCCAATTCCAAAACGGGTCTATGACGTCAGTAAAATTGCTCAACTTAGAAAACAGAAAAAACTCACCACGACGGGCGCTCACACGATTCAATCGAAGGAATTACAATGAAAATCGCGATTATTGGTTCAGGTATTTCCGGTTTGTATGCGGCCTGGAAATTAAGCAAAGCACATGAGGTCACGGTCTTTGAAAAAAATAATTACTTTGGTGGCCATACCGATACCCATCAGTTGAATATAGATAGCGAACGGGTCGCAGTGGACAGTGGCTTTATTGTATTTAATGAGTATAACTATCCACTGTTCTGTGCAATGCTCAAAGAACTCGGGATTCAATCGCAAAGCAGTGACATGGGCTTTTCGGTCAACAATCAAGTCACTGGCTTGCAGTACAATCCTTCAAAAAAATTCTCGCTGTTGTTCCGACCACAAAACTTCTTTAACGCTGACTTTCGCGTGATGTTGTCGGATCTGTTCCGTTTCTATGCGGCGAATAAAGATATTGATATTGAACAGGTCGATGCACAGCTCAGTATTGATTCATATCTCAATCGACATGACTATTCCGAAGCCTTTCGTCAGGAACATCTCTATCCGATGTGCGGGGCGCTATGGTCCTGTCCAGTAGAGCAAGTTGGACAGATTCCGTATAAATTTGTGGTGAGCTTTTTTCAGCACCATCGTATGTTGCAGCTGAAAGAGCGACCTTCGTGGCTTACGGTCAAGGGTGGATCAGCTGGTTATGTTCGTGCCATTCAGGCCCAATCGAATATGACTTTCCGCAGGACAGGTGTGCTTCATGTATCCCGTAGTGCCAATGATGTAGTGATTGAAACTGGACAGGGCAGTGAACGTTTTGACTGGGTCATTTTTGCCAGCCATGCTGATGATAGCTTGAATTTACTTACAGACCCGTCAGCGCAAGAGCGGGAAGTACTTGGCAAGTTTCGTTATCAGGATAACCATATGGTGGTGCATTCCGATACTCATATCATGCCCAAATCCAGACGCCAATGGGCCAGCTGGCATGTACATGTGACACCTAGTCGTGCAAACGAATCAACTCCATTCCAGCATAGTGGCATGCATTATGGTTTCAGTTACTGGATGAACCAGTTGCAAAACCTGAATTGTAAAACCCAAATCTTTGCCACACTCAATCCTAACTTTAACCTCGATCCGAAAAAAATATGGGTAGAACGATATTACCGTCATCCAGTATTTGATGCTGCCGCGATTGAGGCACAACAACGTTGGGCTGAGGTTAATGGTCAGAACCGGACGTCATACTGTGGTGCCTACTGGGGCTGGGGCTTTCATGAAGATGGGGCGCGTAGTGCTTCATGGGTTGTAAATCAGTTGCTGCAACACACTGAGCAAGTGGCTTAGGAGTACAGAATGCAAATGTATCCACTGGCTATCGCTTCTACCGAAATTCGCCATCGTCGCTATTTGCCCAAATCGCATACTTTTGAGGTGAAGCTTAGCTATTTATGCTTTGATCCGGATCAACTGGCAAATTTTACCCAAAAATCTTGGTTCTGGTCTTCTAGTCGCTGGAATTTATTGACCTTGGATGAACGTGACTTTCTTAACATGGAATATGGCTCGATTCGGCAGAAAGTTGCACGGTTATTGATCAAGCTCGAAAACTATCATTTACCACATGCTGCATCTATTCGTGTACTGGCTTTACCACGCACACTGGGTTTTCGTTTTAATTCTGTGGTGTTTTATTTGATCTTTGATACGACCGATCAACTGATTTTTATACTGAGTGAAATCACCAATACACCGTGGAATGAACGTCAGGTGTACATTCACGATTGTCGGCACAATGTAACTAAACATACGCCTTACCAGAGCCACCAGTTTGACTTTAAAAAGGCCTTTCATGTGTCACCATTCATGCCGATGTCACTAGATTATCGTTGGCGTTTTAGCTTTTCAAAACAGCAAAATGTGATTCACATGCAGCTGTTTGAACAAGAAATATTGCAATTTGATGCCACGATGAAATTTAAGCTGCAAGCCATCACACTTCCTTCACAGCAACATCGATATGCTGTATTAAAAGTTCTTGAGCCCTTTAGGATGGTGAGCGGGATTTATCTACATGCTTTGCGCTTATGGAAAAAGAAAATTCCGTTTTATCGGCATCCTAAAAAAGAAAAAGGAAAGACATGACTATGAAAACCCTGTTAATGGGAGAGCATACCGAACTGCCGATAGTCCTACGCCATATGCTGAAATTGCGTCATGGTCAGCTAATATTTAAAGGTATCTGGAATGGTCTAGTCGGGGAAAATTACAGTGACTTGCATGCAGTAATTCAAGTTCACGACCAACGCCTTATCGATTTGCTGTTCCGTAATGGTGTACTGGGGGCAGCAGAAGGCTTTATTCGTGGTTATTGGAGCAGTGAAGATCTGGTCAACGTAATTCGTATTCTAGCACGTAATCGTGATGTGCTTGATCGGATGAATCAAAATGTAGTGGCAAAAGCTAGCCAGTTGGTACTCAAGGCTTGGTATAAATCCCGCAAGAATTCGATTGATGGTAGTCGTCAGAATATTGCTGAGCATTATGACTTGAGCAATGATTTTTTTAAATTGTTCTTAGATTCCAGCATGATGTATTCCAGTGCGGTGTTTAAAGAACCCTGTATGAGCTTGGAACAAGCTTCAGATTATAAAAAAGAACTGATCTGCCAAAAACTTCAATTGCAACCGATGGACCATTTGGTTGAAATTGGCAGCGGCTGGGGAGGCTTTGCCATTTATGCGGCTCAACATTATGGCTGTAAGGTGACCACCATTACCATTTCCAAAGCTCAGTACGATGAAGCACTCGCCCGAGTTGCTGAAGCAGGGCTGTCTCATCGGGTGTCTGTACAGCTTCAGGACTACCGTTTACTCGAGGGTAAATACGACAAATTGGTGTCGATTGAAATGATTGAAGCAGTTGGTGAGCAATATTTACCAACTTATTTCCGAAAATGCCGCGAGCTCCTCAAGCCGAATGGTCTAGCCTTGATACAGGCGATTACGATTGAAGATGCACGCTATGTTAAAGCTTTAAATACGGTAGATTACATTAAGCGTTATATTTTCCCCGGTAGTTTTATTCCATGTATCAGTGTGATGACGCAAACGGCTTCTGAGCAAAAACTTCGTCTCAAACATCTGGAAGATATTGGTCAAAGCTATGCACAAACCCTGAAGTGTTGGCGCCAGCGTTTTCTGGAGCAGCGTGATCAAGTACTGCAACTTGATTTTGATGAGCGTTTTATCCGCATGTGGGATTTTTATCTGTGTTATTGCGAAGGTGGTTTTAGGGAAGGTGTGATCAGTGATGTTCATTTGCTGTTTGAAGCCAGTGCTTACTAAGCAGAAATAAAACAGGAGGAGGGCGACATGCTGCTAGATTTATTTTTGCTCAATGTCTTCATCATGCTCTGTAGCTGGGTGTTGGTGACCTATAACCGCAGAGCAGGGCTAGTCGATGTCGCTTGGAGTTTCAGTATTGCCCTTAATGTGATTATTGCCGCTTGGGTGATTGACAGTGCGCCGATGTTGGTTCGGTTATTTCTGGGACTGGCGAGTGGGATCTGGTTTTCACGGCTGACTTGGCATCTGTTACGACGCTATGCCAATGAAACCCAAGAAGACACGCGTTATGCAAACATGCGCCGAGCGATGGGGGATTATCAGCATCTTGGTTTTCTGGTGTTTTTTATATTTCAGGCAGGTTTGGCTCTACTGTTTTCTTACCCAATGCTGAAGTTGTTAAGTATCTCGACCGAGCAGTGGAATGACTGGACTTTGGTCACTGTTATTGTGGCGGGCATGATCATGCTATCGGCTTTGATAGGTGAAAGCACTGCCGATCAGCAACTTTACAGTTTTAAGCTAGATCCACAAAGTCAAGGTAAAACCATGGATCAGGGCTTGTGGAAATATTCGCGCCATCCGAATTATTTTTTTGAATGGCTGCATTGGTTTGCCTATCCAGTGCTCGGTCTGGCAGCAGGATGCTATGGATTATGGATTTATCCACTGCTGATGTGGCTATTCCTGTACTACTTTACGGGGATTCCTTTTAGTGAAAAACAGGCGCTCGCCCACCGTGGTGACAACTATAAAGACTATCAACGACGAACTTCAATGTTTATTCCGTGGCCACCCAAAGAGTAGGTAAATACATGGACTTTATGATTCAAAAAACCTTAGAACTGATCGAAAATGGCAAGGTTCCAGACCCAGTGATTCGTGCTGGTATTAAAATCTTGAGCAAAAAACGTTTGGCACAAGAAGGTCGGTTTGACCCCGCATTGGCAGCGCAGCGCTATATGGATGTGCTGACCATGCTGAAAAACAGCGAAATTGCCATTGAGACAGACAAAGCCAATGAGCAGCATTATGAACTGCCGACCGCATTTTTTCAGGCAGTACTCGGTAAGCGTTTGAAATATAGCGCGAGTCTATTTGAACATGCCGATATGACGCTAGACCAAGCCGAAGAAGCTGCCCTTGCATGCTATTGCCAGCGAGCACAACTGAAAGACGGGCAGGATATTTTGGAAATTGGCTGCGGTTGGGGTTCTTTAAGTCTATATATGGCCGAGCATTATCCAACGGCCCGTATTACAGTCGTGTCAAATTCTTCAACGCAGCACGAGTATATTCAGGAACAAGCCCGTTTAAAAAAACTGGATAACCTTAATGTGATCACTTGTGATGTCAATGTGTTGCAACTTGAACCTGCGTCATTTGACCGTGTGGTATCGGTGGAGATGTTTGAGCATGTACGCAACTATCAAAAACTGTTTGAAAATATTAGTATTTGGCTCAAACCAGATGGCTTATTGTGGTGTCATATTTTCTGTCATCGTTTCTTGCATTATCCGTTTGAAGTCAAAAATGAGTTTGACTGGATGTCGCAATATTTCTTTAGTGGTGGTTTGATGCCAGCAGCCTCAACTTTCCTACATTTTCAGCAGCATTTACAGCTAGAACAGCACTGGCAATGGGCGGGTACGCAGTATGAACGTACCGCAAATGCTTGGCTAGAAAATATGGATGGTAAACAGGCCGAGCTAAAGCCCTTATTTGAAAAAACTTATGGCGCGGATGCCGCAATCTGGTGGCAGCGCTGGCGGATTTTCTTTATGGCCTGTGCCGAGCTATTTGGTTATGACAATGGACGCGAGTGGGTCATTGGCCACTTTCTGTTAAAGAAGAAAGCCTTATAATTGAACAGTGGGATTGGCCAGCGGGGAATGCATCAATGTTAAAGCTATTTAGGGATAAACGTGATCATCCTCTGAGTGAGGTGTTTAACCGCTACTACTGGCTGCAAATCGGATTCATTGCCTTGTCTGTGGTGATTGGGATTGGCTTCAGTGCCTGGGTGATTAAAGGTTCTTTGCTCAGAACGGCGCTAGAACAGGAAATGTCACACTACTGGCAGCGATTAGAACGTAATCCTGCTGCAGAATTGCCCGATACCAAAAACCTGTATGGTTACCGCTGGAACACTGTGCCACCCTCCCAATTTAAGAATATGTCACTTGAGCAAGGGGTGAATCGGCATTTTGTCGATGGTAAGGAACGCATGACCGTTTATGGCGAAAAAGATGGGCAGCATGTCCTGTTAGTCTTTGGCGAAAGCAATGTCAATAAACTGGTCTGGCTGTTTGGTCTGGCACCACTGATGGTCAGCTTGTTTGTACTTTATAGTATGTTATGGTGGTGGAACCGTCGTGCCCGGCGCTATTTTTCTCCCATTACAAGGCTTGCCAACGCACTGGAACATATTGATTGGGAAGATTATAAAAATCAGGCTTCACCATTTCATGACATACGGACTGATTCAAATCTGGAAGCGGAATATCTGAAGCAGGCGCTAGAAAAATATCATCAGGTATTAAGCGAGTTTATTCAGCGTGAACGTGAATTTACTGGTGATGTCAGTCATGAGCTTCGCACACCACTTACCATCTTAAAAGGCAATGTGCAGTTGTGTCAGGCACGCTATGGGGACAATAAATCATTTACTCGCTTGAACAACACCATTGAAGACATGCAACTATTAGTTGACACACTACTGGCTATCGCCCGCAATACCACCAATACTTTAACCGCTGAATCGACTATGCTTTCAGAATGTCTGGAGAATCTAGTTCAGGATCTGGATAGTGTTAGCCATAACAAAGGTATGCGGATAAATTTTCAAAAAGATCTAAACGAACAGCCACGTAAAATTTACCCGTCGATGACCAAAATGGTATTTGGCAATATTTTGCGGAATGCACTGAATTATTCACAAGGCACAGAAATTGATGTCATTTTGCAAAAAAATACAGTATTGATTGCAGATAATGGTGTCGGCATTCCTTTACCGAATAACTCAAAGGTGCAAGAACTGTCGGGGCAGCAATTGCAATTAGAGATCAAAGGTCATGGCATTGGACTGCAATTGGTACAGAAGTTGTGCAAGCAGCTTGGCTGGCGAGTGGAATTGTTTGATCGGCAGTATTATCTCAATACCCATCAGGATGTTGATCTGGCGATGACGACTGGACTGATTGTCGTCGTGTATTTAAATTAAGGCTTGGCTTCTAGAGCTTAAGGTTCTAAAGTGATCTTTAACCCTACACCAGATATGGTGTGAATTAGTTTTTGCTCAAAAGGCTTATCGACCATTTTACGCAAATTATAAATATGACTACGCAGGGCATCGCTTTCAGGCTCTTGATCCCCCCAAAGCTCTATCATAATTTCCTGTTTAGTCAGAACTTTAGGCGAATGACGCATCAGTAGTTTGAGCAGTTTGAATTGAATGGGGGGAAGTTCAATGGTTTGTCCTCCACGAGTCAGTTGCTGTGTTGCAGGGTCCAGAATAAGATCATGAATTTGAAGACGGCTAGAGGAGACTTCACCCTGTGAACGCTTGATCAGAGCTTTGACTCGAACCACCAGCTCATTAAAGTCAAATGGCTTGACTAGATAATCATCCGTTCCTGAATTAAAACCTTTAAGTTTGTCATTCAGCGTATCGCGTGCGGTGAGCATCAGCACGGGGAGGTCCATACCTTCTTTATTTCGTAGCCATTCACATAGTTCATAACCCGAACCATCAGGTAAGTTAATATCTAAAAGTAAAATATGATAGCGTTGCTGCTTGAGCAATTGGCGCGCAGCATTTAGGTTTCGAGCATGATCGACCACAAAACCATGCTCTTCTAGAAACTCGCATAGGGTAGATGCCAGTTCGTAATGATCTTCAACCATCAAAATAAAATGTTTAGACATAACTGTAGAGACTACTTTATTAATTGCTGTTTTAATTTAGCACTAAATGGCTGAGGACCTAGCCATATATTAAAATATTGCTGGGCTAATGGGTTCTGGAGTTGTCCCTGTAGTTTCTGGTTTAAGTATAGGCTTAATGTGTGTGTGGCATGGCTATATTTTAGTTGGTATAGATCTCCTGAGTTCACTGGACGATACAGATCGGTGATTGGATTGAAAACAGCCTGAATCTTTTGATCTTTGATATTACGTTGGAGTAGATGTCTGGCTGCACGTTTGAATGCCCATTCTGGAATATTCTGCATATAGGTAAAATCCATCTGCATGTTTTGGCCTTGCCAAGGCTGATTACAGTTTTGCGCAAAGTAACCAGCCACACCGACCTGTTTTTGTCCCACCATTAGTGGGCCATTACCACATTTATTTAAGGTCTGTGCATGCGCCCACGAACCGAAACTCCCGAGCATCAGTACAGTGGTTATGGCTACTTTTTGAAAGGCAGTACCCATGAATAGGTTCCTCCTACATAAGGCAAAGAACGATACAGACCATTGGCCGGATCCCAGAAATCTTGTTGGAAAATAATCTGATGGTTTGGGTTGACCTTTATTTCACTGATTCCAAATGAATCCATTGTTCGTGTCTTGCCGAACATTTTAAAATCATAAACCATATGCCAATGTACATAGGCAGAGTCTTGATGATATGAAGTATTTAATAGACTGACAGTTACATTACTCACCCGCTGGTTCATACCTTGAAAATGTTCAAGCAGTTTTTTACGCGATGAAAATTGCGACAGAGTATCGTTAATAAAAAGCTGATCTGCATACAGTGCTCCAGCATTTTCAACGAATTTAGGTGTGCCCAAGGTATTAAATGCCGAAGTGAAGCGGGTACCGATTTCTAGTGCTTTTGCATCATCTAAGGGTATTCCCTGAATACTCGCTCTGGCATTTGCATAATCAGAGGAATAACGAGGAACACTTTTACATCCTGACAGGAAAAGCACTGGTAAGGATAAGGCAATTGCCATTAACGTTTTGACTTGATTCATATTCACTGTCCATCTTCACAGTTTATCCTCCCACTTTAGAGAGGCTAAAGTGAACAGAATGTGAAGATAGATACTAAAGACAGTACATTGAATAGAATTTTGATGATTAAGGATTAAATTTCACTTTCTCTTTTTTCTTCAGTCATTAGCCAATGAATGATATTCATGACATCACGATTTTCGTTATTTTTTCTGACCATTGCATAAAAATTATAGTCACAATAGATAAAACCAAAAGGGGCAATGACCCTTCCATTTAATATTTCTTTTTCTACTAAAATTTGAGGCGCTATCGCAATTCCTAACCCAGACACAGCAGCTTCTATCATCAAATTGAGACGATCAAAATAACGATCATTCGCTTTTGGGGAAAAGTTAATTTTGGACTGATCAAACCATGTATGCCATGCACTTTTATTTGAGTGGGTATGAAGTAGTGGATAATCTAAAAGATCATGTTTTGTATGGAGAGGATTTATTTCCCGATTACAAATAGGCCCCATGTTATCGGGAAATAAAAGATATTTATTCAAAAAGTTGGAAAGTATATGATTCTCACTGATGCTATTGATCAATATGTCAACTTTCTCTTTTTCTAACAATTTTAAGTCATTACATGTCATTAATTTGATATGGATATTGGGATAAATGACTTCGAGCTTTTCTAATCGAGGAATCAGCCAATTTGCCATAAAACTATGAGAAGCACCTATTACCACCTCTACCTCTGACGTTTTATTTGTTAACTCAAAGACGCATTGTTCTAAACGATTAAAAAGCTGCGTACAAACGAGCGATAATTCTTCTGCGTCCGCCGTCAGAGAGATGGTCGAGGAATGTCGAATAAACAATTTTTTATCTAACCATTCTTCTAGCTGTTTTATTTGATGGCTAATCGCACTATGGGTGACACACAATTCTTCCGCAGCTAAGCTGAAACTTTTACTTCTGGCGACGGCTTCAAATGCTTTTAAAGCATTAAGGGGAGGTAATGTTCTGCGTTTCATGTTGTAAAATTTTCTAACATCATCAGCTCAAAATATATCAATTATCAGAAAAATGAAAATATTTTAAGATCAAACAAATTTTGATAGTAAAAGAGATATGAGATGACAACCCCTTATACAGGTAATGGTCCTGATGACTTGGGATTTTTTGGTAAGTTTGGCGGATGTTACATGCCAGAGAGCTTAATGCCAGCACTTCGAGAATTAGAGCAAGCCTTTAATACTGTTCGGCACAAACCTGAATTTTGGGCTGAACATCAGCAGATTTTAACGGACTTTGTTGGTCGTCCTAGTCCTCTTTTTTATGCAAAAAACCTAACAGCTTATGCGGGAGGTGCTCGAATATATCTCAAGCGAGAAGATTTGAACCATACTGGTGCGCATAAAATCAATAATTGTGTTGGGCAAATCTTATTAGCCAAATTTATGGGGAAAACTAGAATCATTGCAGAAACTGGTGCTGGACAACATGGTGTTGCAACAGCAACTGTTTGTGCACTGTTTAAGATGAAATGTACCATTTTTATGGGAGAAACAGACATTCAGCGCCAACAAGTGAATGTTGAACGCATGAAATTACTCGGTGCTGAAGTCAGAAGTGTTCAAAAAGGTCGTAGGACTTTAAAAGATGCGATGAACGAAGCATTACGTGACTGGATTAGTCATGTTGATACAACCTATTATCTGTTGGGTACTGGTGCAGGTCCTCATCCATATCCCATCATGGTCAGAGAATTTCAAAAAATTATTGGTCTAGAAGCCAGAAACCAAATACTCCTCAAAGAAAATAAACTGCCTGATGCTTTAGTTGCTTGCGTTGGTGGTGGATCAAATGCATTAGGGTTGATGCATCCTTTTCTAGAAGACCTGAATGTCAAAATGTTTGGCGTTGAGGCAGGTGGAAAAGGAACAAATAGCGGTGAACATGCGGCCTCTATTTGCAAAGGTCAAGTCGGTGTGCTACATGGTAATTTAACCTATTTATTACAAGATTTAGATGGACAGATTTTAGAGGGGCACTCTATATCAGCTGGCTTAGATTATCCTGGTATTGGCCCTGAGCATGGCATTCTGTTTGAAACAGGGCGTGTGACATATACGGCTATAACCGATCAAGAAGCTGTAAATGCATTTCAGCTTTTAAGCCAACAGGAGGGCATTATTCCTGCGCTTGAGAGTTCTCATGCCATTGCGTATGCGATTCAACTTGCTCAAGAAATGCAGCCAGAACAGATCATTATTGTCAATTTAAGCGGCAGAGGTGACAAAGACTTAAATACAGTCAAAAAATATCTTGCAGGAGCTACAGCATGAACCGTCTAGATCAAAAATTAGAGCAATTGAAACTGGAAAATCGAAGCGGTCTGGTTTGTTATTTTACTGCTGGAGATCCTAATTTTGCAGAAAGTTGTCGTCTGTTGAGCCAATTGGGTCAAGCTGGAGCTGACATTATTGAAGTTGGCATTCCTTTTTCAGATCCAGTGGCAGATGGCGAGATCATTCAGGCAGCACATATTAGAGCTTTAAGTGCAGGTCAAACGGTAAAACAGACCATTGAGTTGGTGAAAGCAATCAGGCTGCATGATGACAAGACACCAATAATTTTTATGACTTATTTAAATCCGATTATGCAATATGGTTTCGAGACACTTGTCGCCGAAACAGAAAATCTTATAGATGGAATATTGATTTTAGATGCTCCATATGGATATCGAGAAAACTTTGAAGTGCAATTAAATGAAAAAAATATGCATTTCATTGCAATGACAGCGCCGACTACCCCAGTTGAAAGGTTAGAGCAAATCTCAGCGCGCGCGACAGGTTTTTTATATCATGTTGCAGAAAATGGTTTAACAGGAGGAGACTTCAATCTGTCTAATCTTGAGAAAAAGATTGCTGAAATTAAGCCTATTTTTAATATTCCAGTTGCAATTGGCTTCGGGATCAAAAATGAAAGCCACGTTAAAGCCTTAGCCAATAAAGTTGATCTTATTATCATTGGCTCAGCGCTTGTCGATACTTTTTTTAATAAGGGAATGATCGCGACTTTAGAAAAGGTCACAGTTTTTTCGCAGATACTGAGAGAAAATAAATAATATCCTGTTTTTTAATCCGTATATTTAAAGTTAATTTATCAAGAACCATATGTGATAAAACCCTCTCCCGTAAGGGAGATGAAACTTTGTATGTGGATTTTTTCTGAAAGTGATCACTTTTTAAAAATCACTATTATCATACAGATGTGACATACGTTTTTGCTTTGTTTCGAGATAATTCTTATTAAAGCTATTTAAGCCTACTTTCAAAGGAATACGTTCAAGAACATTAATTCCCAAATCAGTTAAAGATTTAATTTTAAGTGGATTATTTGTAATGAGTTTTACATTTTTTATTTTTAAATAATCGAGCATAATGGTACACATATCATACTTGCGAGCATCCGCTGGCAGGTTTAATAATAAATTGGCGTCAAGGGTATCATGTCCTTGGTCTTGAAGTGCGTAGGCTCGAATTTTATTGGTTAGTCCTATGCCACGGCCTTCTTGGCGTAAGTATAAAATGACACCTTGACCTGCATCATTAATCATTTTCATGGTTGAGTGTAATTGTGGACCACAATCACATTTGAGTGATCCAAAAGCATCTCCTGTTAAGCATTCTGAATGTATTCTGACCAGTACAGGTTGATTCGAAATAGTATCCATGCCTTTGGCAAGAGCGATATGTTCTTCACCAGTCTTTTGATCTTGAAATGCTATAATTTCAAAATCGCCAAACGCAGTAGGTAACTTTGATTTGGAAACAAATTCTATAGCCATTTAACTATACCCCTGTATTTTAAGAATTTAGAAACTTGCAATTATTACTTTCCAGCTAAAATAGTTCTCAGATAGTGAAATTTATGTGAAAACACAAGAGTTTTTAGTGTGTGAAGTAAATTTCAATAAAAAATCAATAATTTACTTCTAATTTTAGATTTGACAAGTTTTCTAAAATTGTTTTTTAGTTGGATGTTAAATATACAATTTTTATATGCATAATAACTAAGATCGAAATTAACAGTCATTAGGAACGATATAGACTATTTTAAAAATGGTAACTTTTTTTACTCGTAATTGCTTTCTGAGTAGGTTGGTATGATAGTCTTAATAGTTAAGCTCTACATTCAGCTTGTTCTCATTTTTTAAATTTTTAATATTATGTACTTATTACAAAAGGAAGAGATTCATGGCTAGTCCTAAAAAAGAAGTAAAAGCAATAAAGATTGATATCGGTATTTCGCATAATGATCGAGAAAAGATTGTTTCTGGTCTGTCAAAATTACTTGCAGATAGTTATACCTTATATTTAATGACGCATAATTTTCACTGGAATGTTACAGGGCCTCAGTTTAATAGTTTACACAACATGTTTATGGATCAGTATACTGAACAATGGAATGCTTTAGATACTATAGCAGAACGTATTAGAGCATTAGGTTTCCCTGCCCCTGGTACGTACAAACAGTTTGCTAAATTGACCGCAATTAAGGAAGTAGAGGGTGTTCCAAAAGCACAAGAAATGGTTGGTTTATTAGTTAATGCTCACGAAACTGTTGCAAAAACAGCAAGAGGAATTTTTCCAATTGTCGATGAGGTAAACGATCAGCCATCAGCAGATTTAGTTACACAAAGACTTGAAGTACATGAAAAAACAGCATGGATGTTAAGAAGTATTTTAGAGGATTAATAAATATAGAAACCCTTGAATATATATTTATTCAAGGGTTTGAATAAACTAGAGATTAAGATGATTTTGGTTTATTTAAAACTTCATCTAGTACATCTTTCTCCAAAGCATTATCCCAACGAGCAACAACGATTGTTGCGCAAGCATTTCCTACAAGATTGGTTAATGCACGGCATTCTGACATAAAGCGATCAATACCTAAAATTAATGCCATTCCTGCAACAGGTACTGCTGGTACAACAGACAATGTAGCCGCTAGGGTAATAAATCCTGCACCAGTTACTCCAGCTGCCCCTTTAGAGCTAACCATTGCTACCAGTAAAAGAGCTATTTGTTCACCAATTGATAAGTCTACATTACATGCTTGAGCAATAAATAACGCTGCCATGGTCATATAAATATTAGTACCATCAAGATTAAATGAATATCCTGTCGGGATTACTAGACCCACTACAGACTTTTCACAACCAGCTTTTTCCATTTTTTGCATTAAAGTGGGTAGGGCCGCTTCTGATGAACTTGTACCTAATACAAGCCATAATTCATCTTTAATATATCGAATGAGAGCTAAAATTGAAAATCCATTGTAGCGAGCTACTGCACCTAAAATAATAAGTATAAACAACAACGATGTTATATAGAAAGTCATTATCAGTAATAGCAAATTACCTATAGCTTCAATACCATATGCGCCAATTGTAAATGCCATTGCACCAAAAGCACCAATTGGAGCTAACTTCATTAACATCCCGACTAAATAAAATACAGGGGCTGTCAAATTATTTAGAATATCAACAATTGGGCGGCCACGGTCACCAATTGCAGCTAAAGCAATACCGAATAAAACTGCGACAAATAAGACTTGTAGAATGCTTCCTTCAGCTAAAGGGCTTATTAGTGTCTTAGGAATAATATTCATGAAAAAGTCGACTAAAGTCGCATCATGTGCTTTTTCTACATAATCAGCTACTTTATCATTTGCTAATGTAGTTGGATCAATATTCAAACCTTTACCGGGTTGAATGATATTTGCCACTACCATGCCTACAATAAGAGCTAATGATGAGAAGGTAAAAAAGTACAACATCGCTTTACCAGTCACACGACCAACACGACTCATATTAGTCATGCCAGCAATACCCGTAACAACTGTTAGAAAAATTACCGGAGCAATAATCATTTTAACAATTTTAATAAATGCATCGCCTAATGGTTTTAGGCTTTCACCAAACTCAGGGTAAAAATGACCTAATAATATACCTAAGATAATTGCAAATATTACCTGGACATATAATATTTGATGAAACTTCTGTTTCTTTTTTATAACTTCTGGTTCAAGGGTACTGAATTCCATTATCTATATACCTTTTTAGATCAAATTTTAAATTACGCAACCATGCAACATTTGAAGCATGAAACCACTCTGTTTGAGAAGAGCAGGCAGTTTATAGAAAAAAAGAACCATCAGGTCATAAGATTTCGAAATGTTAATATGAAATCCATATATTAAAGACATGCTAAACAATTAATTATTAATGCACCAAATTGGCGCCAGTTAATAAATAATTATTGCACTATAATGAATCATAAATAGGATAGTATGGCACTAGTATAGTGCATTTTAATATTGGGAAATTACATGGAATATGTAAAATATTGATTTATATTTATTTTGTGTAAATTTTTCTAATGAAAGTAAATACCATAATATATAAAGTGTTTTTTTGTTTATTTTACTTAAATTTAATAAATATTTTATTTAGGATAATCACTATTTAAGAATTTGATTTACTTTTTAGTTGCATAGAGATAATTTGATTATATTAACCCTAATTCTACTTAAGCTGATATTTCCATAATACGAAGCATCGGCTTGTTTTAATGACATATTTCATAAGCAAACAGAGATGCATAAATACCAGCTGAATAGCCTGCAACACTTCTCGCTCTAGTCGTCACTAGATTGTAAGCCCCTTTAAGAAAACTGAATAAAGTTTCTATTTTATTGCGTTGTTTTAGATGGTATTCATCTGCTTTTGTCGTCAAAGTGTGGAATAATCTGGTGCTGTCCAACTTAACCACTGAGTTCAATTAGACTTTGCACAAAACCTGTGACTATACGCAAAGAAAGTCGAAAGATAGATTTGATCATCAAACAGCACTGAATTGCTGTATCAGAATAAGTTTGATTTCTTCCATGCTTAGCCTGTGGCTGAGCATACCATTTAGTCTGAGGATCGAACCAAGTTGAAATATTTCCTCGCTTGATTAGAGTTTGGTTATAAGAGGACCAATTCGTTGTACGATAGATTTTAGATGCAGGCTTCTTCATTTAGAAATTATATTACTGAAGAAGTCTTTAAGAATAGCTTTATACAACAAAGCCGAGTAGTGAACCAATAGATAGTAGACATCGATATTTTTGTGTAAATGGCAAACTAAATTGTAACAAAAAAAATGGGCGAAACATGGGCGCCAATAGTACCTAAATTGTTGATTTTTCATATGTGACCACCCATTGACATCGTAGAGGTCTCCAGTTCGAGTCTGGATATACCTACCAAAATTCGTTGATATTTCAACACATTAAAGCCCACTTAAAAAGTGGGCTTTTTGTTTTCGGGGGATATTCGGGGTATTTTCGGGGAATGGCGTAATTCCCCAATGTGGAAAACTCGCCCATTTAAAGTTAAAACCAATTATTAATGAGAACTAATCTACTCAGGTTTAGGCACTTCGTGACCTTCTAAATACTATACGTCATCTTCACATTTGCATAGCCAGCGAGTGCTTCTACACAGTTCTTTCCATAAATATTTCGATGGCTAAATACGATCCCAGCAAATGGTAGAGCCTAACAACATAGGGGGGATTTAACCGTACTCACATTTTTAATTTTATGCTTGAAAAGTAAACAATTCTAAGTGTAAAAGTATAGATCGCTTAAAAAAAATGAGATATTGAAATGCATCCTGTACATATACTTTTTGTTGCTGGATTTGGACCAATTACCAAAGAAGATCACGCAAGTAAATCTTTCTACCTCGACATTCTTAATCTTCCAGTTAAAGCGATGGAGGGAAATGAATCTTATATGAGTACGAATGATGGTGAGTTGGGTGGTGTAAAACATTTTGCACTTTGGCCTTTGACTCAAGCTGCGAATTCATGCTTTGGGCTAAACGAGTGGCCAGAGGAATTCAATATTCCTCAAAGTTGGATTGAATTTGAGGTAGAAGATATTGTTGTAGCTTCAGCTTATATGGTTTCTAAAGGTTACCAATTACTTGTCAATAATCGTATAGAACCTTGGGGACAATCTGTCACTCGCTTTTTAAGTCCTGAGGGTGTTTTGACAGGCTTAACGGTAACCCCATGGTTACGCTCATCTAAGTAGTGGGATTATGATTATATTCTTTTATTTATCAGTTTCTTGAAAGATAAATTCTTGCATACCGTGTGCATTCAGATGACTTTTATCGCAAAAAAATAAAGAAGTTCATCAGTACAAATGGCACCAGAAGTAGTGGTGGAATTTTTTCTTGATGTAATAAAATTTATGAAAATGAATTTTTCTCACTTATGGGTGAGATTAAATCATTTTTATTCATGTGAAGTTTCGGGTATAAATTACACCAAGCTCTTAATGATAGACATTCTTCATCGTTAATTACTAGCCAGACTATAGATAACACTGGATAGTGGTTAACGAGAAGTGTACCAAAAGAAAATTGGACTGTTTGAAAAGAGCATGAAAGAAATTCAGGTTTTATTGCAAAAATAGGGTAAAGGTCGCCATGAGTACAGAGTTTGCATGTTCAATTAAACGCATTCGTTTTGATGAAAACTATCAACCAGCAGATAGCACACGTCTAACAACTAACTTTGCTAACTTAGCGCGTGGTGAAAGCCGTGAGCAGAACCTACGCAATACACTTCGTATGATTAATAATCGTTTCAATGCTTTAGCACAAACAGATAACCCAAATGGTGATCGCTATTCACTTGAAATTGATATCATTTCTGCCGATTTAGATATTGAAGGTAATGGTAAAGCTTTCCCGATTATTGAAATGTTGAAAAGCACAATTACGGATCATCACACCAATCAACGTATTGAGGGCATGATTGGTAATAGCTTCTCATCTTATGTACGTGACTATGATTTCAGTGTAGTGCTTAAAGAACATAATAAAGAAAACTCAACTTCGTACGCACCTGAAAATTTTGGTGATTTACATGGCAAGCTTTATCAGTACCTCGTCAACTCAGATACTTTTAAAGCAGCGTTCAATCAACAGCCTGTGATTTGCTTGAGTGTCTCAACAGCAAGAACTTATCAGCGTACAACCAATGAGCATCCTATTTTGGGTGTTGAATATAAGCAAGACCAATATTCTCGTACCGATGAGTATTTCCATAAAATGGGCTTACAGGTTCGCTTCTTCATGCCGAAAGGTAGCGTTGCACCTTTAGCATTCTATTTTGCGGGTGATTTATTACGTGATTACACCGATTTTGAGCTGATCAGTGCGATTAGTACGATGGAAACGTTCCAAAAGATTTATCGTCCTGAAATTTACAATGCAAATTCTTCAGCAGCACAGGTCTATCAAGCAAGTTTAGAATACCCAGATTATTCATTAACACGAATTGTCTATGATCGTGTTGAACGTAGTCAGTTAGCGGTAAAACAAGGTAAATGGACGGAAGAAAACTTTATCAAGCCTTATCAAAACATCCTTGAGCAATGGGCTTCGAATTACACTGTAGACAGTAGCGCTGCTTAATTTACCTGAAATAGAGATAGAAGATTTAGAATGGCAATTTTATTACCAACATCAACCGCTGGCAGCTTACCGAAACCTTCTTGGCTTGCTGAGCCTGAGAAACTGTGGTCCGCATGGAAACTTGAAGGTGAAGAACTGCTTCAAGCCAAGCGCGATGCTTTAAGCTTATCGTTACATGAACAGTTGCAAGCAGGTATTGATATTGTTTCTGATGGTGAGCAAACGCGTCAGCACTTTGTGACCACTTTTATTGAACATCTTGAAGGTGTCGATTTCGAAAAACGTGAAACAATGCGAATTCGTAATCGTTACGATGCCAGTGTGCCATCTGTTGTGGGTGAAGTATCTCGTAAGCAACCTGTATTTGTTAATGATGCCAAGTTTTTACGTAGCCAAACTACACAACCAATCAAGTGGGCGTTGCCTGGCCCAATGACCATGATTGACACGTTGTATGATGGTCATTATAAGAGCCGTGAAAAATTGGCTTGGGAATTTGCCAAGATTCTGAATCAAGAAGCACTAGAGTTAGAAGCAGCAGGCGTTGACATTATCCAGTTTGATGAACCCGCATTTAATGTATTCTTTGATGAAGTGAATGACTGGGGTATTGCAACTTTAGAACGTGCGCTTGAAGGTTTGAAATGTGAAACTGCGGTACACATTTGCTACGGTTATGGTATTAAAGCCAATACTGATTGGAAGCAAACTTTAGGCAATGAATGGCGTCAATACGAAGAATCATTCCCTAAACTGCAAAAATCTAAGCTTGATATTATCTCACTTGAATGCCAAAACTCGCGTGTGCCGATGGACTTGATTGAACTGATTCGTGGTAAAAAAGTCATGGTTGGTGCGATTGATGTGGCAACCAATACGATTGAAACACCAGAAGAAGTTGCGGATACGCTACGCAAAGCACTTCAATTTGTTGATGCAGATAAACTTTATCCTTCGACTAACTGTGGTATGGCACCTTTGGCTCGTGAAGTGGCGAGAGGCAAGCTTAATGCGTTAAGTGCAGGTGCGGAAATCATCCGTAAAGAGTTATCGGCTTAGTATTAGTGGCCGAGTGATAAAAAGGGCTACTTTGATTTGTCGGATAGGCTCTTGCCTTGTTGATCAAACGGGTAGTCCTCATTTTCATTATGTCGCAGTTTTAGATATAGCCGATCTGATTGAAGTACGGTATCGCCAAATCTAAACAAAATGTACGGTTCAGTGTAGGAGTAAAATGATGATCGAAGCAACAGACTTTAGAAATGCGATGTCTTTATTGACCAGTGCAGTGAGTGTCGTGACCACGGCAGGTATGTCTGATCGTCATGGATTTACCGCATCAGCTGTGTGTAGTGTCACTGATACACCACCAACATTATTGGTTTGTATGAACAAAGCTTCTCGTTCACATGTACATTTTGTAGATAATAAAATTTTAACCGTGAATGTTTTAGGCGCACAGCATCAGCATATTTCTAACGTCTTTGCATCCAAAATGACTTCTGAAGAGCGTTTTAAACATGGTATTTGGACGGAGCTAGAAACAGGGGCACCTGTTTTAAAGGATGCATTGGTTAATTTTGATTGTGAGATTGATGACATTCAAGATGTTGGGACGCATACGGTGTTTATGTGTCGTATTGTCGCTATTCAGCAAAGCCAACAGGATCAAAGCTTGGTTTATTTTAATCGTGCTTATCATCAGGTGGGACAGACAGAAAATGTTTAAACTTGGTTTTATTGTACATGCAATAAAACGATTTATTCATAAATGAAACTTCTTTTATGTTTTCTACATGAGCCTTTTCTTGTTGTTTTGGTATTTCTTAATAATAGACGGTGGGTTGAGTAATTATCATGATTGAAGTACTCATTAGCTTATTTATATAGATAATGTGTTTTTTATTTGATTGTCTAATATGTATATTTTAAAGGGAAGTTGAACTTTAGAATTGCTATTTAGATAAGATATCAACGTAAAAAAATAGTACCAATACCATATTTTATTTTGTAATTATGAGAAATCTATAATTTATATCCGCATTATGGTATACATTTTCACTTTATTTTTTTCATATAGTTGATTGAAATATATAGATAAACCGTCCTTGTAGGCGGTATTTTTATGACATCAAAAAAAGTATCATTTTTTTTATCAATCATGTGAGGTGGCATTAGCAGTTTACATCACAAATTATAATGATAATAATTATTATTCTCACAAAAGTTAACTCAATCTACATTATGAATTCACAATTTCGAATAAAGACCCTTAGCTTTGCTGTTCAATCCATCTTAATTTATGGAGGAGTAATGCATTTTGCTTGGGCAACTGAGCAGGATCAAGTCACAGATACAGCAACACTTGCGACGATTAGTTCCAAGGCAACAATCACTGATCAAACTGAAGGAACAGGCAGTTTTAAAGCAAATAAATCAAAATCTTCATCGAAGTTAAATCTAAGTTTAAAAGAAACACCGCAGTCTGTGAGTATTGTCACGCAGGAACAGATTGAGCAACGTAATCTTGTGAGCATTGATGATGTATTGGCTGCGACACCAGGTGTCACTGTTAGCAAACAAGATAGTGAGCGTTCAAGTTATTATGCTCGTGGTTTTTCTATTACCAACCGACAAATTGATGGCATGCCAGTGGGCGATAATAGCCCAAGGGCAGACAGTTTTTTCTTTGATCGTGTTGAGGTAATTAAAGGGGCGAGTGGCTTAACGGGTTCAACAGGGAATCCGTCAGCGACGATTAATATGGTACGTAAACGCCCAGATAAAGACTTTTCCGGGAGTGTAAGTTCAACTTATGGAAGCTGGAATAATACTCGTGTAACAGCTGATGTCTCGATTCCCTTGACTCAAGATGGCAGTGTACGTAGTAGGGTAATGGCTGCATATACGGATAAAGAATCCTATATGGATTTCTATGAGCTAAAGTCAACTGCGGCCATGGCCATTGTAGAAGCAGATTTAACCGATAATACAACCGCATCGCTTGGATTTCAGTATCAAGACAATGACCCTAAGGGATCGACGTGGGGAACCGTTCCTTACTTTAATGCGGATGGTAGTCTTGCTCACTTGCCACGAAACTTTAGTTTAACGACAGACTGGAGTGCAATTAAGCATAAAGATGAAACTATTTTTGCAGATATTCAGCATCAATTTGACAACGGCTGGATGGTAAAAGCGGCTGCTGCACATAGTACATCGGATAATAGTTGGTTAGTTGCTTACGGCGGAAGTGGATTCCCAGATCCTTCAACAGGTAAAGGTCTGAGTATATGGACACAGGTAGCACCTTACTCAGAGAGTAAAAAACTCAATTTAGACTTATATGCAACAGGTCCTTTTCAGCTATTTGGTCGTGAACATGAGTTAATTGTAGGTTACAGTGGCTTTAAATCAGAGACGACCTCACTAAAAGTTGATCGAAAGATTGATTATCCAGCGGTGATTCAAGACTATCGTGATTGGACGGGGGATTTACCAAAGCCGACCTATGTAAAAACAGGGGCTGGGAGTAAAACCACCACTGAACTATTTGGTTATTATTCAACCCTGCGTTTAAATTTGGCCGATCCACTCAAGTTAATTCTAGGCGGTCGTTTTAATACCTATGATTATAAAACCAAGACATGGTTGATGAACCAAAAACCTGAAAAACCTCGGAGTTTTGAGCAGTTTGTTCCTTATGTGGGGTTACTTTATGATTTCAATGATCGCTACACAGCTTATGCAAGTTATACCGACATGTTTACACCTTCAAGCAAAAGGGATAGAAACGGTAATTATTTGGACCCAGAGATTGGTAGTAGTACAGAACTTGGACTTAAAGCTGAATTTTTTGATGCTCAATTATTAACAAGCGCTGCAGTATTTTGGTCATCAGTCAAAGATCTTGCCGTTACAGATGTTGAATATGACCAAGGCAAAGTTCCGAAAATAGATGATTTAGACACAGCCTATATGTCATCGGGTAAAGGATTAAAAATAAATGGTTTTGAAACGGAAGTTATTGGTAAGTTACAAGACAATTGGAATGTAAGTGCGGGTTATACCTATGTGAATAGTGTGAGTTCAGCAATATCAAACTCAACGACCACAATTCCACAAAACCAAGTTAAGTTTTTTACCAGCTATACATTGCCAGAAAATTGGTGGAATGGGGCTAATAAACTTACTGTTGGAGGCGGAGTCAATTGGCAAAGTGAAATTTTTCAAAACTGGGGAACCGCACCACAAAATGCTTATAATGGCGGAACAGTCGTACAAAAATCGTATTATTTAGCAAATGCCTTTGCGAGTTATAAGTTTAGTGATGAGTTGTCTGCAAGCTTAAATATTAATAACTTGTTTGATGAAAAATACTATCTCAATGTGGGCTTCTATAATGGCGTATATTGGGGGGAGCCAAGAAACGTAACGTTTACAGTCCGCGCAAAATTTTAAATTTTATTTAGTAAAAATAACCGCCTGGAAAGGCGGTTTTTTTATACAAAAATATTGCAAAATATTTACCAATCAATATAATTGCGAACGATTATCACTTATAATTATGAGCTTAATAATATGTTAAATAAAATTTTTTTTAATCGGGAAGTTTTGAGTGTTGCGATTCAAAGCATTTTAGGGGTGAGCATTCTTTCTACTACGGCTTTTGCAGATGAAGTGATCGCAGAGAAGTTAGCTACAATTACAGTCACAGCCAGTCAAACAGAGCATGACCAAAAAAGTGCACCAGCAACGATTAGTGTTATCACGCAAGAAGATTTAGCAAAACGTCCTGTTTATGACTTAGCAGATGCTTTACAACAGAGTGCGGGTATCCATATTAATACGTCCTCTGCGTATGGTCGTAAAGAAATAAAAATTCGTGGTCTAGACTCAGATTACACATTGATATTGGTCAATGGACGCCGTGTGAATTCTAGAGATGCATTAACCCCTAATTATTCAAATGATTTTGATTTGTCATCTATTCCTTTGGCTGCAGTAGATCGTATTGAAGTGGTGCGTGGTCCAATGTCATCCATATATGGTGCAGATGCCCTCGGCGGCGTCGTTAACATTATTTTAAAGAAACCAAGTGAGCAATTAGAGACCGCGTTTAACTATAGTTATGAGCTACCAACTGAAGGGGATGATGGGGCAATTCATAAAGCAAGTGCCTATATTGGTGGCAGCCTGATAGAAAACAAACTCTTGGCAAATTTGGTGCTTGAGGGTGTCGATCAGCAGGCTTGGCGTTCTGAACAAAGCATCTATAAAAATACAGATGCTGCTGAAAAACGTAAAGGCTTTAGCATCCTTTCAAATGTCAGTTGGCTGATTAATGATAACCAGACTTTAGATGTTGATTTAACCCATCGTTCAGATGACCGTAAAGCGGTATGGAACAACTACGGGTTGTCATTTCCGACCAATATTCAAGAAATGGACCGTACCAGTGTTGGGCTGACTTATTCTGCAAATTGGAATGATATTAACAGCAGACTGCGTTATTACTATGAAAACGTAGACTTGATGGATAACTCAGAAATCATCACCAATTTGTATAAAAAGACGGGAGATATTCAGCAGATCAATCATACGGTTGATGCCCAATTGAGCGGTCATATTGGAGAACAACACTTAGTGACTGGCGGAGCCGAGTTCCGTAAAACAGAGTTAGAGCATAATCAAAACTTGAATGGATCTGCATCGGTAAATCAAACAGCATTTTATTTACAAGATGAATGGAAACTTGACCGACTCGCTCTGACCTTTGCTGGACGCTTTGATGACTATGATAGTTTTGGCAGTGAGTTCAGCCCACGCTTTTATAGCGTTTATCAAGTCACGGATCAATTTAATTTAAAAGGGGGAATTGGTAAATCATTTAAAGCACCGAGTCTGTCACAATCCGATCCTACATATTCAGTATTGGCCTGCCGTGGCATGTGTCAGGTAGTGGGGAACCCGGACTTGGAACCAGAAACGGCAACAAGTTATGAGTTTGGTGGTGTGTATGAAAATGACCAGTTTTATGCAAGTTTAATGTACTTCGATAATGACATTAAAAACATGATTGTAAGCGATGGTTGGAGAGTAGGATACCGTCCTAAAGTCATGACTTATACCAATGTGCATTCAGCATCAGTCAAAGGTGTAGAACTTGAGAGCCAGTATGATGTGAATGATGCTTTAGGTATGAAGTTTAATTACACCTATTCAGATGCTAAAAATAAAGATACAGACAAAGAACTCGACTATAGCCCGCGTCATACAGGCAATATGGCTTTGGATTGGCGTGTGAATGATGCGTTGGGATTGAACCTCAACTATCAATATATTGGAAGTCAAATGCTTTATGTGCCTGCCATTTCTAAGAGTAAAAAATCAGATGATTACCATGTTTTAGGCCTAAGTGGGCAGTATCAATTTAACCCAAGTTTTACTATGCAAGCGGGGATTAAAAACTTAACCAATACCAAGCGCGATGATGTCGCACGTTCCATTGATTACATTTTAATGGGCCGAACGGCTTTTGTCGGGTTTAATTTTAAGTATTGATTTAAACGGTTATGAGCTAAAGAAGCGCATTAGGTGCTTCTTTAGCTCCATTTGATAAGAGGAATTATCTATAAAAGTGTTGAGCTAATAGCCTAGAAGTATTTGATTGATAAGATCAAATGAGTAGGCAATAGAACTTAGTTGAGAAATTACTTAAGATAAAAAGCTTGTATATGTAAATGGGTCTGTTATAGATGGTTTAGTACAACGTATAAAAAGTGATATCCGTGAAAATTGGGGTTATTGGTGGAGTTGCTGCTGGAAAAGTAAGGGAAAGTATTGCAGTGGGTTTTAATTCAACAGAATTAGAATGGGCATGTGAATACGAAAAACCCACGGCTCCTGTGATCTACAGTGCTGGATTTCAAAGAGTCATTGCTCGACCTGGGCTTGCAGAATTTGATAAATACAAACTCATGATTCTTGAAAGAGAAGGGGTGTTAAAACTCTTTTATGTTCTTGAGGGTATCTGTGAAGAAGAATTGAATCTTCAACTGAATCAGTACTGGGATAGGTCTGACCCTCTTGGGTATCATTATTGATAGACCACTGAACTTAATAAAATTATATGCTTGTGCCTGAAATATTGAGGGGATTGAAGATCAGTTGAGATACTCCATTTTTTAGATTAATCATTGTTTTAAGGGGAATTATTAAGCCTATTATTTGATATGTTTTTTTATTGTATTTCAAACTTAATGCATTGATTAATAAATAATATTGTAAAATTTTTCTTCATGGGTTAAAAACCCCACAATCGTTTGAAAAATGCACTTCCAAATTTTGTAATATTATAAGGTTTTTATAAATGAAAAAATCTGTGCTCTCATTTTTGCACTTATCTCGATAACATCATTTGCACAAGATTTAGAGTGCCCAAACCATTTAGTGCTATTCAAACAATTTATGCAAGAGGAACTGGATCTTCTCAAGCATGGTGATGTTCAGCAACTCATTAAATAAAATCAGAAATATAATTATTCTTCTCGTTTTAATAGGCTGCATAACGACCAATATTATGTGAATGGTAAATGGATTGAACGGGAGGTATATGAATCGCGGTTGGCCGATGTGTTGGATTTCGTTAGGGAGGGAAACTACTCTGTAACTGGATTTAAACTACAGCCTATAAAGGCGAATAGGCTGATTTCGGTGGGAGAGATTTGTGTGATTCCTGTAGAAATTCAAACGCGAATTTCTGGAGATATTGAGTTAAGTACGAATGATTGGATCTTCTTGAGAAGTCTAAAAAGTAACAAGTGGCGAACATTCACTTATTTAGCGACTGTTAGTGCAGAAGATTTTAAAGTTTTTTTCCCAGATTTCCCGTCTGATATTCAATTGAAATAACACTTAGTAAGTGAAAGATTTATATGAAGTACTACTGTACTGTTTTTAAACAGCCCACGTTAAAAGTGGGCTTCGGTGCATAAGTCTATGCGGTCAATCTTAGTGTTGAAGACTGTTTTTTTATTTTTTGAATTCAGTAATCTGGATCGGTTTGTCTTTGACAAACTCGACAATACCTTCAGCACCTTTGAAGTGAATAGATACGCCTTTACCATCTGTCATCAGGATGCCACTTGCAGCAGGTACATGTTTAAGCATATAAGTTCGATCAGAATTATCAGTCATCATTGCTGTTTCAAAGTTATCGGATGATTTTAGTTCAATGGTTAAATCCATGGGGCCAACAAAGTGAATCACTTGTGTTGATGTGCCTGCAGCGATTGATTCTTGCGTGACTTTTTCGGTTGGTGTAGAAGTACAGCCTACTAGGGCCAAAGTGACGAGTGTCGCAGCTAATATATTTTTCATGAAGTCTACCTTTTTCTATATAAATCATGTGTACATATATACTATTTGTTATATTTTAAGTTTTAAAGTTTCGTTTACATTTGCCTTACATAGTTGCATTAAATGCTTCATGGTAACGGACAATACCTTGAGGTATTTCTCCATTGAAACTCAGGGCTTGAAAGTATTCGCTAGGGACGTCAGGAAGGGTCAGTTCTAGAGAGGTACGGAAACCAAAGTGATGATAATAATTTGGGTCACCCAAGAGCACACAGCCATTTGCACCCAGTTGTTTTAATTTTTCAAGTGCTGTCTGTATGAGCTTTGACCCAATGCCTAAACCTTGTTTAGTCGGACAGACAGAAATTGGGCCTAAACCATACCAACCTGTTGCACCTGTCGAGATAGATCCAGGTGAAATAGCGACATGACCCACTATTTCCCCATTTTCAACAGCAACCAAAGAAATTGTGAGTTGGCCATGTTTTCTTAAGCTGTTCACAATGAACTGTTCGGTGTGGCTAGTATGTTCAGCATTTAAAAATGCAGCGCGAGTCAACGTATCAATGGCTTCAATATCTTTTGGCTGTTCGTCTCGAATTATGATGTTCATTCACAAATCCTTCTCGGTTTAGGGTTGAGCTGAAAATGCTCGTTAGTCTTTGCTCTTTAAGTGAGTGATTTTAACCAACTCTAAACAGCTCAGACCAGTTGGTCAAATAGGCAGGGGAGCGATTGCATTGATTCATTTGCCAGGGTTCTTTTTTCTCATGGCATAGCCCTAATGAGATTAGATTGTTGCCAAAACGCTCTGTAATAGCATCTATCGTATTGGACAGTATTTCACGGTCATTTTGATGGCTATAGTCAGTAAAAAGGTCATGTACAAATTGAGTCTTATCCATAATTTCCAACAAGACAATGCCAGCCTTTTTGTATTTGAACCCCGCCTTGTAAATTTGATCAATGCCCTTCATCGCTGCCTGTGTGATTTTGAGCAAATCATCGGTATGTTCATGCATGTGTATAATGGTATAGGGCGAGTAACGTTCCTGTTGATTAAAACGGCCAGTTTGAATATACACCCCGATCATTTTACAAATAGAGCGATCATGACGCAGACGTTTCACTGCACTGGCAACATATAAGCGTACAGAGGCTTTAATGTCATCAATATCATAAACAGCCTGTCCATAGGAGCGACTACTAATAATCTGTTTATGGGCAACCTTATCGCTCTCAATATTAATGCAAGATGTTCCCTGAAGCTCACGGACAGTCTTTTCCATGACAATACTAAAATGCTTTTTGATTTCACTAGGATTAGACTCAATCAAGTCTAAAACGGTATGAATGCCCATGGCATTTAGTTTTTTACAGTTCTGCCGACCAACGCCCCAGACCTCACCGACCTCCACATGTGCAAGCATGTATTCAGCCGTACACGGGTCCATGTGTGCCAAATTGCACACGCCATTTAGAGCCTTATTTTTTTTGGCTAGATGATTGGCTATTTTGGCTTCTGTTTTGGAACGACCAATGCCAACACAGCAGGGAAGTCCAAGCCATTGCCATGCTTTATCTTTCATGTCTTTGGCATAATCCGTGATATCGAATAAATGCTCATAGGCCGTCAGCTTTAAAAAGCATTCATCAATAGAATAGATTTCTTGTTCATCGGCTGCGACATATTGCCCGAGTAACTGCATGAAGCGGCTAGACATTGCACCGTATAAAGCGTAGTTGCTCGAAAATACCTGAATATTGTGCTGCTGGACGAGTTCTTGAATTTGGAAAAAAGGGACCGCCATACGAATGCCGAGATCCTTGGCTTCTTGACTCCGAGCAACGACACAACCATCGTTATTACTTAACACAATGACAGGATGGTCATTCAGTTTTGGGTTAAATACACGTTCACACGAGACATAGCAATTATTCACGTCAACGAGCGCGAATATTTCAGTTTCATTTTTCATGTTGCTTCTTCTTATTTTTTTAACGGTGGTGTAGACGTTTTAAGTTAAACGTCACTACTCCCCAAATGACAAAGGTTTGATTCTCTGTCGGAATAATATGTTCATACTCGGGGTTTTCAGCTTTCAGCCACATTTGAGGCAAAGGGTAATTTTCATCCCCAAAAATGTCTTTGATGTCCGACTTTGACATTTTGTTCGTAATCATCAACCTTTTAATGGTGGAATCTTTATTATCAATTAAAGCCACCACGATGTCGTAGTGTTTGGCTTCAATACTCCGATCAATAATAATCGGATCATTTACTTCAAGACCTACACCTAACATTGACTCACTGTCTACATAAGCCATGAACGTCGCAATTGGGTTTTGAATGAGAAAATCATTCAGATCAATGGCTTTGCCTTGCTCATCTTTTGTGCTGAAGGCTGGACCTGCGGGAATGCGTTCTAAAGAGACAGGAAGGGAGACTTTGGACTGAGGCAAAATAGGTGTCAGCCCAAGTTGATCCACAAATTCGGCTTGCTGCGCAATTTGCTCAAGCATACTATTGATGGTGGGGCTGGGTTTACCTTCGGGCCCCATGAGATCTTGTAAAGACGACCATGCGTCGTCCGAGAAGTAGATGGGTAACTTCTTTGACATGATAAATACTCCTACGCAACAAGGCGTGTTTGGAAGTGAAATCGGTCTGTTTAGAATATGCTGATGTGAGTCAAAATTCAAATTTTAAAACAGCTAATAAATAAGGCTACGTCAAATCTGGTCGTGAAAGATAAGCATAAGAAACTTTATTTGGAGTGAATAATAGCCCTTTGAGCAGGGCTATTACGGGAAGTGTTTATACCTTTAAGTCTATGATTTAACTAAAACTTATGGCTTGGTTCCTAAAAACTCAAATGGTTTGGTGACTTTAAAAGAAGCATTGGCTTTGCCTGCATAGGTCATCGCTTGGTCTGGGCCAAGTTCTAACTTTTTGGTTTGACCATCTTTAAAGTTAATCTCTTTTAAATCGACCCAAAACACATTTGGTGAAACGGCAGATTCAAAGAAATATAAACCACGTTTATGATCGACCACCGTACGCCAACGGGTTGAGGAAATATTCGGCTCTTCTTCAGTGTTTAGGCCAAAAGGGACTGAGGTGTTACGGATGACACTAAATACACTGGCAAGCGAATGGTCTGGGGTCGCATTTTTTGGAATCGCATTGATATAAAAAGAAGCACGGGCAAAACGATCGGATGCGCGGTTAGTGCCTGGAAGCATGGTTGTGCCACCAATTTGCTTCCAATAGCTATTTAAAGCGAGCTGTTGATCAAAGGTTGGTGAGTTGGTCATCACTTGGTACTGTCGACCATGATGAATCACTTGTTTACCGTTAATATACTCAATAATGGCACTATCACCCGTGGCATCGGAAATAGATAAGTGCAGTGTCGCTAAACGTTTCTCACCCGGAACTTGGTCAGTCACAACGATGAAAGGCTCTTTTTCGAGTGCCTGAATGGCTTCATTCACTGTGGCATAATTATCTAAAACATATTGTGCCCAAAGTGAAATACTTAAGGGTGGCTTTTTAGCGGTTTGTACATTTGGATATTCAGACTCGACTAGCCACAACAAGTTTGCCATGAGCCCTTTTTCATTGACGCCATCAGTGGTGGAAATGTCATAACCTGTTGCAACCACACTGCCATATTTTGATGTCCATCGAATAGATTTTGGACCTGCCATACCATTACGTTTGACATTATTGGGTAAGATCCACAAATTTGTCCCAACATCGCTTTTCCAGTCCATCGAGCGCGCAGTTATGACATCATTATTGCCCAGATAAACCACACGGGTACATGCCATAGCAGCTTCGGCTACTACAAATATTCCAGCGGCAAATAATACTCTTTTTAATACATTGTTCATTATCATGCTCTCTTAGAAAATAGGTAAATTAATGCCAATCACTGGCCCTTGTTGTCGAATGTCCCAATGAAAATTATTCGCTTTATAATCTTGGTCAAAATAACGATAACCCGCTCGGATGTTTAGGTTTCGATTCATGATTGGAATGCGATACCCCAAATAAGCATGTGCAGAAATTGTATTTTCAACGCCAAAAGTTATTTCTGATGCCAAGTTCCAAGCTGAGTCAAAGTTGTATTTAAAACGAGAACCCCAGAAAAACTCGTTCCATGAGGTATCCATATTTAATGTTTGGTTTAAAGCACTCAGGTTTGCTTCTGCTTTGGTGTGATTTATCCCAATGGTGGGTTCTATTACGAGTTTTGGATAATTCTGAGTAGTGGTTTCGGGAGAGATATAAGCTTGATAGTAAAGCCCATAGCTGGCTTGATTCAACTTGGTGCTGAGAGCAACAGGCACAGACATCGCACTTTTTTCTTGAGAGGTTTCAACCGTTTGGTGGTCGAGAAAAAGTCCCCAGCGACCTTTACTCAGATCAACGTGTGCCATAAAAGAATGATCTAGCTCCTTGATGGTTTCTTTGGCAGGTTGATCGACCTCATAACTCAAGTTTCCTTGGCTTATTTTTCCATCGACATCTGCACCAAAGGCATATAGATTCAGATTTAGTTTTGGTGCGCCGTGAAAGGTCTCTGTAAAGCTTTCTGCCATTGTACTTTGGCTTAGAGAAATACCGAGTGAAAGAAATAAATATGTTTTAAATTTCATGTCAGCCCCTTTTTTATGTATATTTTTTTACCACGTGATATAAAAATACAGTATGGCTGATTTGATCATTTTTAGTACAGATTTATTTTAATGATTTTTATTTTAAAAGGCATTTTCAAAATATAAGAAATTAAAGTGAAGCCAAATTTTAGCGAGATGACTTCGTATTTAATGATTAAAACTTTACTGCTTATCTTTTATCTAATTATTCAGGATGTCGGTAGTTAAGCAATCTGAATAATTAGATAGTTGTTGAAGTTATAAAACATCATAAATGAGTAAATAAAAGCTTTAGTGCCAGAGCGATTAATATGAGTCCCATCACTCGCTCAAATTTTTTGCCCATTTTTAAAAACTGCTGTCGAACGATGGGGCGAGAAAACAAAACAGCAACAAGCATGAACCAAAGTGCATTGACGCTACACATCCATACCCCATAAACAAATTGCACTTTCATCGGGGTTGTGGGGCTGACCAGTGTAGTAAAGATCGCCAGAAAAAAAATAGTCGCTTTGGGGTTAAGTGCATTGGTCATAAAGCCTGTCATAAAGGCTTTGCTTCGACTTAATGGGGTATTGGATGCCTGTTCAAATGAAGGATCAATATTGATAGAGGGGGCACGTAATAAGCTCCAACCTAAATAAATTAAATACAGTGCGCCTGCTATTCTCAAAATAAGCATGAACCACGGACTTTGTTGAATAACAATGCCCAAGCCTATAAGGGTATATAAAACATGAACGGAAATTCCTAGACCAATTCCAATAGCCGTGATGCAACCAATCGCATAGCCATAGCGCACGCTATTTCTAACCGTAATGGCGAAGTCGGGGCCGGGTAAAAGGACCGCAAGAAAATGTACCAAAGCCAAAGCTAAAAATTCTGAACTATATTGCATCCACATATTATTGATGCTCATCCGAAACGCGATAGCTCACGGTTAATTTATCTTTTTTAAGTTTATAGCTTGTAATTTCGAGCGTCCCAATTTCAGATAAATTTTGGACATGGGTTCCGCCACAGGGAAATGCAGGTAAATCGCCAAAACTGACTTCACGGTAGCCATCAGCATTTTGTTGAGTCAGTCGGACGAGTTGGCTTGAAATATATTGATTACATAGAAGCTCTAAAGTTTCTAAATCTTGGTCTTCAGAATGGTCTTGTTTGACAAATTGGACTTTGCATTCCTCTGGCCAGTGCTGTGCTTTGGTAGGTTCCCAGCCAAATGCTTGCATTACATGCCCGATTAAGTGTCCTGCGGAGTGTAGGCGACTGTGATAACGTCGTCGGTTGAGGTCAACTCGTGCTTGCGCCAGACCTAATGTAGTGGCGTGATTAGAATAATGAATAATTTGATCATTTTGCATGACAACATGAAGTACATCTACTTCATTGATTTTACCTACATCACTGGGTTGGCCACCACCTTGCGGGTGAAATGGTGTGTTGGAGAGCTGAATGGCAAATCGACCATCTTCAGTGGGTTCACACTTTAGAACCTCTACCTCAGCTTGAGTGATGTCGGATAGATATAAAGCTTGAGTCATAATTATCTCTGTCAAAATTTCGCAGAAAAGATTATAGGAGGCTTCATTATTGATGATAATCTAGTAAAAAATTAAATTACTTTTTCCTCATGAGCACAAATCAAAGTATAGCTTTACTCCAAGAAATGGCTATTTTTGTCAAAGTTGTGGAGACAGGCAGTTTTTCAGAAACTGCCCGACAGCTTGGAAATACACCGTCCGCAGTGAGTAAAGCCATTAGCCGATTGGAACGGGCTTTAGGAACACGGCTACTTGAAAGAACAACACGAAAACTACGTTTAAGTGAGAGTGGGAAACAAACTTATGATCATTGTCTAGAGATGGTCAGAGCCGCCCAAGCAGTGATTGAGCATTCAGGCAAATTCAATACTGAACCGAGTGGCACCGTTCGGATTAGTGTCCCAAAAGCCGTAGGGCATTATCTGATTCATCCCTATATCCCCGAGTTTCTTGAACTGTATCCGCAAATAGATATTCAACTGTTACTGGAAGATCGGTTGATAGATTTTATTGACGATGAAATTGACCTAGCTATACGTATTACCAATGAACCGCCGTTGGGCTTAAAGGGCCGACAGTTGATTCGTATTGATCATGTCTTAGTGGCGACAGCCGAGTATTTAAAAAAGAATGGAACGCCTCAGCAACCGAGTGATTTAAATCAACATCAATGTATTTTTTTAGGTGAACAAGTCAGCGATTCAAAGTGGAAATTTCAAAAAGGCAATAAAACCACCAGTGTAACTGTAAAAGGACGTTATTCAGCAAATCATACGGGTATCCGTCTAGATGCAGCTTTAAAACATATGGGCGTTGCAAGTTTGCCGTATTTTATGGCGAGACATGCTTTGAATAGCCAAGCACTGATCCAAGTATTACCAGATTGGCATTTCAAGACCTATTATAGTGGGGATGCTTGGTTGCTTTATCCGCCTACACGCTACTTAGCACCGAAAATTGAGGTTTTTATCCAGTTTATTGCAAAGAAACTAAGCCTAGAACCTGTTTTGAAAAATGAAGAGACACGGAGTTAATTTGTTAATATACGATTATTTAAAGATGGCGAGAGCATGATAAATACTCGTGTTGACCTAGAGTGTTGCTGAACAATAAAAATGGGCAGAGTATTTTTTAAAATAGCCTAAGCGGAAGATCAAGATTTAAGCCATCGTCTATACATCCAATGTATCGCATAATTTGTATAATGTAACGTTTAAGTCCTAGTCTTAAAAAGACTTTGAAAAGAGATAAGCATCTTAATAAGAGATACGCAATGAAAAAACATCTACTTTATTCTTCTATCTTGGGTTTAAGCATACCTGTTTTGAGCTATGCAGATACAACCAATATTCATGTTTTAAGTGCAACGGTAAAAGATCAAAATATTGCCGATGCACAAGTCATATTACAAAAAAATGGTGAACAGTCTGCATCAACCTCAACCAACGCAGACGGTCGGGCAACGGTGAACAGTAGCAGTGCAAATGGCGCAGACAATTTATTGATTATCAAAAAATCAGGCTATTCTACACTGGTGGCAAAATGTCCTTGTGATGGTATGACCTATGCTTTAAGCCCTGTATTGAAAGACTTAAACAGTATGCGAATCGTTTTAAACTGGGGGCAGAGTCCTTCAGATCTGGACTCACATTTAAGTTATAAAAATCAACATGTGTATTGGGACAATAAACAAGGGCAAGATGCCAATTTAGATGTTGACGACACAGACGCTTATGGCCCTGAAACGGTGACGATTGATAAACGTTTAGATGGGCAATATTATGTTTATTCAGTGCATGATTATTCAGACCGCGCGAAACCCAATACTGCGAACCTGTCGAATAGCCAAGCTAAAGTTATGGTTTATGTAGGCGAGTCTTTGATCCGCTCTTACTATATTCCAACGGGTTTGACAGGGAACTTATGGACTGTGTTCCGCATTAGTCCAGAGGGTGAAATCCAAGATATTAACCGTATTTCGGGGACAACCATTGGGGCAAGCCAAGTGGGTTCAACTGTATCGAGTTATCAAAGCCAAGCGATGCAGGTGCATTATGTTCCTGTTTCAGCCAATGCACAGGCAAGGGCTAAGGCACTGAATTTGAGAGCGGATAAGGCGTATAAAAACAATCAATTTGAACAAGCTGCACTGATTTATCAACAATCCATTGACTACAATCCGAATGTCGGGCAGACCTATAGCAATCTTGCTGTTGCTTATCAAAAGTTGAGTCGTTCATCTGAGGCATTATGGGCAAATCAAAAGGCGATTGCTTTAGCGTCCAATGACAATACCAAAGCGTATTCACATTACAATATTGGTAAAATTTATGAAAATAATCAGGACTATACTCAAGCTAAACAACATTACCAATTGGCAAATCAATACAAGCCAAGTGCGACCTATGAGGAAGCCATTCAGCGAGTGAGTCGCTAAGTCTCTTAACATCGTATTGGCTTAAACTGAATAAACCGTACCAGTACGAAATGCACCCCAGAAGTTGGATCATTGTGTCTAATTCAAAGGGTGCTTTTTTTATTTAAGATTTTCGTGATCTGTTTATGTTGTTACCATGGCAAATGGCGAAGGACAGAGTAGTTCTGCAACCCCGAATTTTTAGGTTCAATAAAAAAGACACCTACAACATTGGGATCAATACAGATCGAAATGTTGAAGATGTCTTGGGTTTCAGTGAGTAATCCACTATTTCGGTTCAGTAATCACCGATAATTTCTCTACACCAACACGCTCTATGCTGGCTAAGAGTTTAGCCACCGTACCATAAGGGACAGTTTCATCGGCATTTAAGTTTAATGCTAACTTCGCATTGGTATTTTTACGCTGTGTGATTTCTTGCTCAAAATTTTCGAGTTTGACTGGGTCTTTATCCAAAAAGATTGCACCATCAGGTTTTACGCTAATCACCAGCGCTTTGTTTTGATCTGTAGATTGTGTTGGTGCAGCTTTGGGTAAGTTGACCTTCACACTATTGGTTAATAAAGGCGCCGTGACGATAAACACGATCAATAACACCAACATCACGTCGACCAGTGGGGTAATGTTAATGTCACTGACGACATCGTCATCTTGAGAGGTTGAAATAGCCATATTAAGCCAAAGCCTCCTTTTCTTGAGATGACAGTTGATGTGCCGTCACTGGTTTTGCCGCAACATGTGTACTTTGGGTTTTGGTTGGAAGTTGGAAACCTACTTTTTGAGTGAGGCTGACAAAGTCTGTTGCAAAGTCATCTAAATCTGCACCAATGCCTTTTACTTTACGAACAAAATAGTTATAGGCAAGTACAGCAGGAACAGCCACAGCAATACCAATACCTGTTGCAACTAATGCCTGACCAATTGGACCTGCGACTACATCCATGCTGGCACTGCCTGATTGAGCAATCGCTTGTAAGGCGTGAATAATCCCAAACACGGTGCCAAATAAACCAATAAATGGGGCATTATTACCAATGGATGCAAGAACAGCCGAGCCTTTCGCCAGTTGGCGACGTTCAGCAAGAATTTGCTTGCGTAAGTGTCGTTCTAATAAATCCTGACGGCTCCACGTTTGTTGTAAGTCTTGATGGGTTTTTTCATTGGCATCAGTCAAAGTTTTAAAACCAGTTTGAGCAATACGTGCTGTAGGTCCCTGTGCATTTTCAGATTGGTTAATCGCCTCTGCTAAGTTTTGGGCTGACCAAAAACTGTCGACAAAGCGTTTACTTTCTTTGGTGGCTTTTGAGGTTTGTATGGCTTTCACCACAATCAACACCCACGTTACGATCGAAAAACCGATCAATAGCCAAATGGTTGCATCATGAATAATCGTATTAATATCAGACATATCGAATTTTCCTAAGATAAAATTTTACAGTTTAATTGGGTAATTTGAAGTGAATCGGAACATCGACCCAGCCTTCTATCGGGGTATTGCCACGCATTGCAGGCGAGAATTTCCAACGCTTCACAGTTTTGACAGCAGCATCATCCAGTGCTTTTTTACCGCTGCTATTTTTCAGGTTGATTTCTAAAGGACTGCCTGTGGGTGAGACTTTCACACGTAACATCACAACGCCTTCCCAACCTCGGTCTAATGCCACTTCTGGGTATTCAGGGGCAGGATTACTCAAATAACCGGCATAACCTTTGGCTGCCGTGACGGGCAAGTTTTCTTGAGCAGGCTTACTCACAGCTTCAGCGACTTTTTGGGTCGGTGCGACATTTTCTGCGGGTTCAGCCTGTGGTACAGCTTGAGGCGTTGATTTAGCGACTGGTCTAGGTTGCTCAATTGGCTTCTGCTCGACAGGCTTCTGAATGGATTTTTCAACCACAGGCTTTTGTACAGGTTGAGGCTTTGCTGACACAGGAGGAATAATCGGTTTTTGTATTTCCTGTTTAAGTTTGGGTTCAATCACCTTAGGTGGCTCTTCCTTGGGTTTTTCAATTACAACCGCAATTGGTTCAGGCTTTTTCACCACTAACGGCGGTGTTGGAAGATGCTCTGCAAGATAAAAAATGCTGTAATGCAATGCTAGAACAGCACCAATTGCCCAAAAGATCTTATGGGTTTGAACGGGTTTTTCTGCTGCGATCGGACTTGCCAAATGGGCAACAAATGGATCTGCAGCTGGAAATACATTGGACTGAACATTTTGAAGTTGTTCAAACAAAATTGCCTTTTTATAAGGACTTCGACTGACTTCACTCATATCAGTAAGGCACCATTCAATAAGATTTAATTTTCATTGCAGAATATTTTTTATTTCACCAATTAAATTGGTTTAATTTGAATAATAAAATATTCTTTCAATTTTAAGTTTTTTATTAATTCACAGGTGAGTGAATTAATTTGGTTAAATAAAACATTGAAAGCATAATGAGTGATTTTTGAAAAATATAGAAAGAATTTTTTTAGATTAGTATTTTTATAAAAAATGATAAAAGATAGATTTTTTTATTTCTTATAATAATTAAATATAATCTATTTTGTATTGATGATATCTGCTTATAAAGTTGAAATTACGCAATGTCTATTTTTGGATTTCATTTAAATATATTTACTAAATAAATCTATTTAAATGAAATAAGACTGTCCATATAGAACAGCCTTATTCTATTTAAAGCTAAAATTTTTTAAAATAGAGCAATAATGCTTAACTAAAGAACATTAGCCACTTTTAAAAAGTGCTCACGCGCTCTAATACGTTCAATCCATGCTTTTAAGTGTGTATGATCATGCTGACGTTCAACATCTAAATTGAACCAGTGATTAAGTGCTAAGGCCAAAGGAATATCGGCAACACCAAAATTAGAGCCAGACAGATAGGGCTGTTTAGCCAACTCAGCATTGGCAACATCCAAAATCTTTTCTAGTTTTTCTGCTGCGACTTTGACCGCGGCTAAATCTCTTTTGTCTGGTGCTTGACGAACCAAATTAAAAAATACAATCCCAAACACAGGCAGGACGGTGGTGGTGTACCAGTCAATCCATTTCTCTGCGCTAAAGCGTAAGCGTGGATCTTCAATCCATAATAAATTTTTTCCATACACTTCAGTTAGATAACGTAAAATAGTGTTGGACTCCCACAGAACTGTGTCACCGTCTTGAATGACAGGAATCAGGCCATTGGGATTGAGCGTTAAAAATTCAGCTGTATCCGTCAGGCCATACTGCTGACCCGCAGGAATGTGTTCAAACTCAAGTCCAAGTTCGGCTGCTAGCCATAGTACTTTGTGGACATTTAAAGAGTTAGGTCTACCCCAAATAGTGATGCTCATATATTTTTCTCAGAAATTTTAGAATGTAAAAGTGCGTTACTTTGGTGGAATCTAGCATTTAAGCAATCGTCATTCTGAACAGTCAAAAGACCTAAGCGATATTGCAATTTCACCAAAGTATTTAGATTTAAAAGATTTTAGAAGCGGTAATTAACACGTCCGTAGTAATAACCACCATAGAGTCCAAAAGGTGAAAGCTGTGCATAGTAATTCTCACCTAAGCCATCAACAATGTTCGATTTTTCAGGGTAAGTGTTGAACAAATTGTCTGCACCTAAAGTAAAGGATAGACTGTCTGTAAAGTTATATGTGGCATCTAGATCCACAATCCATTTGGCACCAAAAGTTTGATCTGTAGCTGCTGTTTCACTGCGTGCAATGTAACTACCATAGCGTGATAGGCGAGTATTTAAATCCAGTTTTGCGTATTGCCAATTTGCAGCCAACGTGAATTTGGTTTTCGGATCTGCATCGGTAATCATGCCCTTGGTACGACGGGTGATACGATCAATATTGATACCGTCCAATTGACTTGGATTATCCGCGATGGCTGTAATATCTGTTTCATTCCAGTTGAAACCTAAGCTCCAGCGGATACGACCATATTTCTCTAATTGTTGGGTGTAGTCTGCAATAACATCGACACCATTGGTTTCTGTATCAAATAAGTTGGCATAATAGGTGACATAGTTAACGTTGGAAAAACCGTTTGCTGCCAAGATGTTATTGATGCCCGTTCCTGTAAGACCTGCCGTAGACGCAATACGATCTTTCAGCTCTATACGATAAGCATCGACTGCAAGATTAAAGTTTTTAAATGGGCTATAGGTTAGGCCTAGTGAAAAGTTGGTCGATTTGGTTGGATCCAGTGCTTCTGCACCGAGAGCTTGACCTAACGCAGAGTCGGTACGTACCGACTTACTGTAGACATCGGAGCGAACACCATTGTTTACAGTACTGACAATACCTGTACTGGCAAAACCTTGTTGGTATAAAGAGGGTGCAATGAAGCCTGTACTGGCTGTCCCACGTATCGCCAGTTGAGGATTGAACTCATAACGGCTGTTAATTTTACCGTTAAAGGTATCGCCTGAACTGTCATCATAATGCTCAAAACGACCCGCTAAACCCACAAACCAGTTGTCAGTCACATCTAAACCTAAGTCTAAATAGGCGGCGGTGTTACTACGGCTAATATCGGCTTCATCTTCAGGTAACAGTACACGAGCACCAAAAGTTCCCACAGTCGCAGTTAAACCCGCATTATCACCTGTAGGAATAATATAACCGCCATTTTTATAGGCTAAAGGGTCGGTGGCTTTAGAAGACCAACCTTCTTTACGATAGTCTAGTCCCCAAGCAACATTTAGTGGCGTTGCACCAATTCCAATATCAAAGGTCTTTTTAAAATCAAGATTGCTGACCCATTGATAGGCATCGTATTTTTGTAAGCCAAATGATGTTGGGCTAGACGGACCAAGAGATGGATTTAAATTGTTTTCAGTGGAGTGGTCTTGTGTATTTTTACCATATGAACTACTCACATCCCATGCCCAACCGAGCACGTTATCTCCTTTTAGTCCCCAAACGGTTTGCACATCCGTTTCACTTAAAATGACATCGGGGGTTGTACCATTTGGAAAGATTTCAACAATGCCTGATCTGGAATTTGGACGACGGTAAGATGCACCAGTCGAGGCATCACGCCAGCCCGCGGTGGTGTAACTATATAACGTGGCTGCATCGCTTAGAGGAAGCTCAGCATTTGCAGAAACATTAAACTGTTCAACTGATGGCAGACCTAATTTATTTAAATTACGATCTACAGTTGCTTCACGTGGGTCATCTTGACCATTTACTTTTGAATAAATGTTGCCCGAAACGGCCCCTGCACGGGTGGTAGCATCCTGATTTTTTAGGTCAAAACCAAAATTAATAAATCCGTCTTGACCCAATGGTGCACCAACGTTGGCATTCAGTTGGAAGGTTTCTCCATTGCGGTCAGTGCCTGAATAATGCTCACGACCACCATAGGTGGCACTAATATTGCCACCATGATCTGCTGATTTGAGCACAATATTGATTACCCCTGCAATCGCATCGGAGCCATATTGAGCGGCTGCTCCATCACGTAAAACTTCAACTCGTGCAATAGCACCAATTGGAATCAGATCTAAGTCCGCTGCTTGGTAGCCCTCGCCAAAACCATATTTGTTAATGGCCAAAGCACCGACATGGCGACGTTTACCGTTGACCAGCACGAGTGTATGCCCACCACCCAAGCCACGTAAACCCGCAGAACGTGCAACAGCCCCATAACCATCGGGTTGGCTAGGTACGGTAGCCACACTAAAAGAGGGAATCACTTTTGCCAAAATATCTCTTAAAGCAAGGGTGTTACCTTGTTTGACGAGTTGTTCACCACTAATGATGTCCACAGGTGCGGGACTTTCAGTGATGGTACGAATACCACCACGGTTACCTACCACCACCACACTTTCGAGTTGTTGAACATCTTCTTTTTCAACAGGTGTTACATCTTTTTGCTGAATATCTTCAGCATAGAGAGAACCTGTCACTCCGCAAGTTAATGCAAAAAAAATGGATTGATAGAGAGGGGATATTTTAAAACCCGGCTTTTCAGGCAGAGGCTGTTTTAACTTGAATTGCAGCATTATGTTTTCCACTGATGTGATTTGGATGGCTTTGTTTGAATCAATAAACGAAAGAATGTGTATATTCTGTGAGTCAATATATAGACTGTTTTTTTATTGTTAAATATTAAATAGTCATTTTAATATCATTTTTAATTAAAAGTTTTTTTTGTGTTTTTAAATAAGTAATTCATTATTTTTTATAATAGATTATTTTTTTATTTAAAATTAGTTTTTGCTCTTTTTTATATAACTTTAAGTTTATTTAATATTTAATTTTCAAACCGTAAATTTGTTTAATAGGTTCCAACTTTAAATCTTCTGGAAAATAGAAAATGGGGCTGAGTTATAAATTAAGCATACTGGATAAATGCCCAAAAGCTGAAGGCATCAGTGCGGAACAGTCATTTAAAAATGCATTGCAAATTGCTCAAACAGCAGAAGCATTAGGTTTTTATCGTTATTGGGTTGCTGAGCACCATTCCACGGCTGTGTTATCTAGTCCATCACCTGAAATCTTGATTGCATGGTTGTTGGCACAGACTAAAAGTATTCGAATTGGCTCGGGTGGGGTGATGTTGCAGCACTACAGTCCTTATAAAGTTGCGGAAAATTTTAATGTTTTGGCCAGTCTTGCGCATAACCGCGTGGACTTGGGTGTAGGCAAAGCACCTGGTGGTTTTCCTGTTTCAACTCAAGCATTACAGCTGGGTTTAGATCAGACACAAAAGGGCGACTTTAAGGCGCAGTTACAAGCATTAGATCATTATTTACATGCAAAGTTAGATCGAAATCAGCCTGATCAGGTTGCTGCAACACCAGCACCTCAGCAACTTGCAGAAAAGTTCTTATTGGGTGCGAGCATTGAAAGTGCTCGACTTGCAGCAGATTTAGGCTGGAATTTCGTATTTGCTGCGCATTTGAATGGCGATGCCAACTTGCTTCAAGATGCTTTGCAAACTTACTCAAGCTACTCCTCTGGGAAAAAGGCGATTGTTGCTGCACAAATTATTGTGGCAGATAGCCGCGATCAAGCGGAAGAACTGGCAGCAGGACTATCTGTTTGGACGTTGGAGCTTGAGAATGGTCAACGCGTAAAGATACCGAATGAACAAAGCGGGCAAGAGTTTTCGAGACAAGCTCAATCTGCAATTAAAAGCCTTAAAAAAGAGCAACTGAATATTATCAAAGGGACGGTCGATGATGTTCATCAGCAATTACATGCTTTGCATCAACAATTTGGTATCCATGAATTTATTGTGGAATCGCCACTGTTGGATCATGCAACACGTTTGAAATCTCTAACTTTACTGGCACAGCATGCTGTGCTTGCAGCCTGAGTTGGGGAAATTGATGCCAAATAGATCATTACTGGAACAGCAGTTGCTCCGTTGGAGACATGAATTACATCGTCATCCAGAATTATCTGGGCAAGAGTTTCGAACCACCGATAAGTTAAAACAATGGTTGTCTGAATATGGCATTGAAACCTCAACTTGGGGTTTAAAAACGGGACTGATTGCGGATATTGGCACGGGTCATCCAATTGTCGCTATTCGAGCAGACATCGACGCTTTACCCATTCATGAAGAAATCGAACAAGACTTTCGTTCGACTCACGATGGGGTTATGCATGCCTGCGGACATGATTTACATAGCTCGACCATTTTAGGCGCTGCGATTTTACTTAAAGCGCAAGGGTCTGAACTAAAAGGTACGGTGCGCGTTATTTTTCAGCCCGCTGAAGAAACCTATAGTGGTGCTTATGAGGTAATCAATAGTGGCGCCTTGGAAGATGTATCCGCCATTTTCGGTTTTCATAATGTCCCTGAGTTGCCTCTAGGCACTTTTGCGACACGTGCTGGTGGATTTTATGCCAACGTTGACCGCTTCAAAATTGTGATTAAAGGCAAGGGCGGTCATGCAGGGCGTCCGCATGAAACCAAAGATCCAATCGTTGTCGCAGCACAGTTGATTAGTGCAGCGCAAACCATTGCCAGTCGCAGCATAAATAATTTGGATACCTGTGTGATCAGTATCACCCAAGTGCATGCAGGCACCAGTTGGAACATCTTGCCAGAAGAAGCGCACTTGGAGGGCACGGTACGAACCCATTCTCCAGAGGTTCGCCTAGCCGTTGAACAAAAACTTAAACAAATTGCACAAGGTATTGCACTTGCTCATTCAGTTGAGATTGCTGTGGATTGGGACAATGGCCCCGCTGCATTAATCAACACTGCAACATGGGCTGAACTGAGTCAAAGCGTTGCACATGCGCAAGGTTATGAGGTGCAAGAGGCGCCGCTTTATTTGATCGGTGAAGATTTTGGCGCCTATTTAGAACAGATCCCCGGTGCATTTGTCAGTATCGGCAGTGCCAGTCACTTCGGTTTGCATCACCCACAATATCAACCCAATGAATCCTTAATTTATCCAGCTGCTCAGTACTTTGCTGCCTTAGCAACACAAGCACTTGAGTCTATTCATAAAAACGCAGAGGTCTAACATGAGTAATAACAAACAAATTCGCCTTGGAACTATCTTACACGGTGCAAACGGAAATATGTCTGCATGGCGCCATCCTGAAGCGGTGGTCGATGCTAGTATTAATTTTGAATTTGCCAAAAATGTAGCGCTTCAGGCAGAACAGGCAAAGTTTGATTTTGTCTTTGTGGCTGATGGTCTATATATCAATGAAAAATCAATTCCTCATTTTCTCAATCGTTTTGAACCGATTACGTTGCTTTCAGCCCTAGCCAGTGTGACGCAAAATATTGGTTTGGTGGGTACGGTGTCGACCTCGTATAGCGAGCCGTTTACCATTGCGCGTCAGTTTGCCAGTCTGGATCATTTAAGTGGCGGACGTGCGGGATGGAATGTCGTAACGACACCACTTGAAGGTACTGCAAAAAATCATACCCGCAAACAGCATCCTGAGCACAGTCAACGTTATGAAATTGCAGATGAATATTTGCAAGTGGCCAAAGGGCTTTGGGACTCGTGGGGTGAGGGTGCTTTCGTTCGCAATAAAGGAACAGGGCAATTCTTTGAACGCAGTAAATTACATACGTTAAATCATAAAGGTAAACACTTTGAAGTGGCAGGGCCACTCAATGTAGAGCGTTCGCCACAAGACCGCCCGATTCTATTCCAAGCAGGGGCATCAGGTGCAGGTCGTGCATTAGCCGCGAAACATGCCGATGCGATTTTTACCCATCAAGCCTCTTTGGAAGAAGCACAAGCATTTTACTTAGATGTGAAACAACAAGTGATTAAGAATGGTCGTGAGGCAGATGATTTGCTGATTTTCCAAGGCATTGGAGTTTTGATTGGAGATTCTGCTGAGGACGTAGAGCGTCAATATCTTGAAACTGCTGCTTTGGTGACGATAGAGGACGCACTGAATTATTTGGGGCGCTTCTTTGAACACCATGATTTTTCTCAGTATGAACTCGATGCACCATTTCCAGAACTAGGCACACTGGGTGAAAACAGCTTCAAAAGTGGTACTGATGAAATTAAACGCAAAGCCAAAGCAGAGAGTTTAACCCTACGTCAGGTCGCACTTCAATCTGCCACACCACGTCCACCTTTTGCTGGAACGGTAGAAGAAGTCGCAGATCAGTTAGAACTGTGGGTAAAAGAAGAGGCGACAGATGGCTTCATCATTGCGGGTGCAACCCCTAAAACTTTAGATACCTTCATCGAAAAAGTTGTGCCATTGCTACAACAGCGCGGGCTATATCGTACCGAATATCCAGGGACCACTTTACGCTCTAGTTTTGGTTTAAAGCGACCAGAAAATCAATTTGAATCATCAGAAAAGGAACAGATTCATGCGGTTGAATAAAACACCTTTGACAATTGCTTTGGCACTGTTTCTAGGCATTTCTCTGGTTGGATGTGGTAAAGAACAAACATCTAATCAAACAGCTAGCTCAACAGCCGAGTCTACAAAATCGACCGATAAAACCGATTTTTATAGCCGTGAGCTTGCAAAGTTGAAAGAGAATATGACGCCGATTCATGTTGCTCACAATGCGGAAGCCAGTCAAAAAATTCCAAAAGATTTTAAGTTTGTAAATACGGGTTATTTTACCGTTGCGGCTATTTCAGGAGCGCCACCTTTAAGTGTATTGGGGCCTGATAATCAAACCTATATTGGTACTGAAATTGATATTGCCCGTTTGATTGCAGACAGTTTGGGTTTAAAGCTGAAATTAGTTCGAACGTCTTGGGAGGACTGGCCACTCGGGGTGATTAGTGGCAAATATGATGCTGCCATTGCCAATGTCACCGTGACCAAAGAACGTAAAGAGAAATTTGATTTTGCGACTTATCGCCAAGATGTACTGGCTTTTTACGTCGCAGAGAAAAGTAAAGTTAAAACGATCAAAGGCTCTGATGATATTTCTGGTTTAAAAGTGATCGTTGGTTCTGGTACCAATCAGGAAAAAGTACTGCTGGACTGGATTGAGGACAATAAAAAGAAAGGGCTGCCACCAGGGCAGGCTCTTTATTACGATGATGGTGCATCCGCAAGTTTGGCGCTCCAGTCTGGGCGAGTTGATGCTTTATTTGGTCCTAATGTTGCCTATGCATGGCAAGCGGCAAATGGTGCAAAAATCCGTTTGGCAGGGACAGCACTTGGGGGAGGAACACGATCTGCCGAATTGGGTGTCACGCTCAAAAAAGGCAGTGGTTTGGTTGATGCGGTACAGACGGCTTTAAACGGGGTAATTCAAACGGGAGAATATCAAAAAGTCTTAGAACGGTGGGGAGCACAGGCAGAAGCGATTCAACATTCTGTCATTAACCCGCCAGGGCTGGGAGACTAAAATGTATAACGCCCAGACAGCGGTGGCTTTTGGTCTGACACTGGCGACTTTAAGTGTGATGGGTTGCTATAACAATGAGACAGCAACTCATGTGCAAGAAAATCATTTGAAAACTGCTTTTTCGGAAAAAGAGCAACAGACTTTAAGAAATAACACGGTGGCTATTCATACGACTAAAAATCTAGAGGCAATTGCTCAATTGCCTCAAGGTTTTAAGTTTGTAAATGAGGGTTATTTTACTGTTGCTGTGGGAACCAACAGTTTTCCACCCCTCCATGTTCTGGCCGAAGATAACCAGACCCGTATAGGTAGTGAAATTGATATTGCACAGTTAATTGCCGACAGTTTAGGTCTCAAGCTCCGAGTGATTCCAACCTCGTGGGAAAACTGGCCACTTGGTTTGGCGTCGGGAAAATTCGATGCTGTATTCAGTAATATTGCGGTCACAGAACAACGTAAGCAGAAATACGACTTTGCAACCTATCGTCAGGATATGTTGGCTTTTTATGTGACCAAAGGCAGCAAAATCCAAGCAATTAGAATGCCTGATGATATTGCTGGACTCAAAATTGTGGTTGGTTCTGGCACCAATCAAGAACGGCTACTGTTGAACTGGATTGAAAACAATCGACAAAAAGGGTTGAACCCAGCACAGCCCATTTATTTGGAAGATGGTGCAGCTGCGGCTTTGGCATTGCAATCTGGCCGTGTCGATGCCTACCTCATTCCCAATGTAATGGGGGTATGGCAACAGGCCAATGGTGCCAATATTAAAGCCGTGGGCGCATTAGATGGGACGTGGTCGGTTGCTGTTGCTGTGAAAAAGGGTACAGGCTTAGTGAATGCTGTTCAATCATCTATAAACGGGGTCATTGCGAATGGGACATATGCCCAAGCCCTATCACGTTGGAATTTACAAAATGAAGGAATTCCACAATCAGTGATTAACCCACTGATTCAGGATAAATAAGAGGTCATTATGCAAGAAAAATTTATCCAAATGCCTGTTGATGTGCCTGAAGCACAGCCTTTACTGGATCAGTTATTTGCTGAATATGAAGAAATTTATGGTGATTTTTTTTCACGTCAAGATGCTCAAGTCATTGATGAACGTAAAAAAGCCACACATCGGGAACGCTATGAAGGGGCGGAAGATTTTTTACCGCCACATGGATTGTTTGTGGTACTGAAACGTGATGATGAAGTGATTGCAATGGGTGCCTATAAACGCTATGACGCAGAAACCGCAGAGCTGAAACGGATTTGGTCACATCAAAACTTACGTAAACAAGGGCTGGCTGCAAAAATAGTCAAAGAGTTGGAACGAAGTGCGCTTGCTGCGGGGTATAGCAAGATTTTTCTTACCACGGGGTTTAAACAAATTCCAGCCGTGAAATTGTATTTGAGCCTAGGCTATGAACCGCAGTTTGAACTCACCCCAGATTTTAATTTTGATCGCTATATCGGCGCACCTTTACACGGTGGGCTTCCTTTTAGAAAGACGTTACTGCAAAAGGAGGTCGCATGAGTTTAGAGCACTATAAAATCGTTCCAGCACGTCATCCGCTACGCTACATTGGTGTTGCATTTTCAGTATTAATTATTGCAGTGGTTGCTGAGTCGATTTTTTCCAACAAAAACTGGGGATGGCCTGTTTTTAGACAGTGGTTCTTTGACCCTGCGATTCTTCAGGGTTTGTTGATGACTCTGAAACTGACCTTTTGGTCAATCGTGTTTAGTTTAATTTTGGGCACCATTGTAGCCATGATGAGACTGTCTTCCTCATGGTTAATTCGCTCATTGGCATGGGTGTATATCTGGATGTTCAGATCATTACCACTGCTGTTGGTATTGATTATTCTCTATAACTTTTCTTATTTATATGAATATATCAATGTCGGTGTACCGTTTACCGACACGGTCTTTGCCCAGTTTAAAACCATCAATGCATTGGATCAATTTTCAACGGCTTTAGTCGGTTTGGTGATTGTACAAAGCGCTTATACCGCGGAAGTCATCCGTGGTGGGATTTTGTCGGTCGATCATGGTCAATTTGAAGCAGCGGCAGCGTTGGGTTTGTCATGGTGGCGTCGTACAACACGGATTATTTTACCGCAATCTATTCGCAGTATCATTCCAGCGATTATCAACGAATGTGTCGGTTTATCTAAAGGCACATCAATTGTGTATGTTTTAGCAATGCCTGAACTCTTTTACACCGTACAAATGATCTATAACCGTAACCAAGAAGTGATTCCATTGTTGATGGTTGCTGCCGTTTGGTATGTCATCGTCACCAGTGTTTTTTCCATCGTCCAATGGTATATCGAAAAAATATTGGCAAAAGGCGAGCGGAAATCAGCCATTAATAGTTTTGCTTTTTTCAAGAAAACGCAGCCACACACGACTCAACCGCGTATAGGAGCTAGTTATGATCATTAATCAAGCAACATCTCCTGCAAATGGTCATATTCAAGTGAGCCATGTATTTAAAAACTATGCAGGACATGCGGCATTACAGGATATTAGCCTTGATATTCCTGCGGGCTCTGTCACGGTAATTATTGGTCCTTCAGGGTCAGGTAAATCAACATTATTACGAACGATAAATCATTTAGAACGTGTGGATGCAGGATTTATTCAAATTGATGATGAGTTTATCGGCTATCGTAAAAAAGGTGATAAACTTTATGAATTAAAAGAACGAGATATTTTAAAACAGCGTAAATCTGTCGGTTATGTGTTTCAGAATTTTAATTTATTTCCACATTTAAATGTTTTGCAAAATATTATTGAAGCACCCTTGGCCCATAAAAAACTCAGTAAAGATCAAGCCATTTTAAAAGCCAATCAATTATTAGGTTTAGTGGGGCTAAGAGATAAAGTTGAAGCATGGCCCAAACAACTTTCTGGTGGTCAGCAGCAGCGTGTTGCGATTGCCAGAGCTTTAGCATTAGACCCCAAAGTGATCTTATTTGATGAGCCAACGTCCGCCTTGGATCCTGAGTTGGTAGGAGAAGTCTTAAATGTAATCAAAAGCTTGGCGAAATTAGGTAAAACCATGGTAATTGTAACGCATGAAATTGCTTTTGCACGAGAAGTTGCCGACCATGTGGTGTTTATGGATCAGGGGAGAATAGTTGAACAAGGTAGCGTTCAACAGGTTCTTGAGCATCCCAAAGAAGAGCGTACTCAAAACTTCTTGTCTCGGGTTTTATAATTTTAAATCTTATTTTTTTAAATATAAATCAGGTAATTTTCTATATTAAAATCGTTAGTGAATGTTAGAGCTGACGATTTTTTTATAAGTATAATATTGTTGATAAGGTATGATTAAATCCATATAAATAGAATAAATTTCATCCTTTATAATCATTCTAAATTTATTTTTAATAGTGATTAAAATGAGCAGATTAATTTATTTGGATTATGCAGCAACAACACCTATTCTCCCTGAAATCTCTCAAGCAATGATTCGATGTTTGTCTGTAGAAGGTGATTTTGGAAATCCTGCTTCACAATCGCATCATTATGGTTGGGATGCTGCAAAACATATCGCCACATCTAGGCAGCATGTGGCTGATTTAATTCGTGCTAATCCGCAAGAAATTATTTGGACTTCTGGTGCAACAGAGTCAAATAACCTCGCGATCAAAGGAACTTTAGATCGTTATAAAAATCAAAATAAACACATTATTACCAGCAGAATAGAACATAAAGCCGTTTTGGATACCTGTGCAGAGCTCGAAAACCTCGGTTTTCAGGTGACTTATTTACAACCTGAATTAGGTACAGGCGTGATTCACCCAGAACAGGTAGAACAGGCTATTCAACCCAATACGGTTTTAATTTCACTGATGATGGTCAATAACGAAATTGGTACATTAACTGATATTCAAGCCATTGGACTATTTGCGCATCAGCATCAAATTTTATTTCATGTTGATGCGGCTCAAGCTGCAGGAAAGACAGAGATTGATGTTCATGCGATGCATATTGATTTACTCAGCCTATCCGCCCACAAAATATATGGCCCCAAAGGCATTGGTGCGCTCTATGTGCGTCAAGGCATTCAAAAACACATCAAGACCCAAATTCATGGCGGTGGGCATGAACAGGGTTTGCGTTCAGGAACTTTAGCGACACATCAAATTGTGGGTATGGGGGAAGCCTGTAGACTGGCTAAAATAAACTTAGTTGAAGAACAACAACGTATTCAAAAATTAAGGAATCAATTTTTAACGAGTTTAGAAGAGTTAACTCCCATAAAACTGAATGGTCATCCGAACAAACATGTTGCCAATTATTTGAATGTCAGTTTTTTTGGTGAGCAGGCCAATTCTATTCTTTCAGCGGTTAAACAGGTTGCTGCGGTTTCGAGTGGATCGGCCTGTAATTCACATCATGCAACTCAGTCTCATGTATTAAATGCTTTAGGACTGAATGAGGAACTGGCTGCACATACGGTGCGCTTTAGCTTTGGAGCCTATACGACAGATGAGCATATAGAAACAATATTATATAAAGTCCAATTTGCTATAAATTCTAAAGATTTCTGTGTTCAATTATCAGCTGTTTAAAACATCGAAGTTTTGATGAGTTGCAAACGATAGGCGGTGTTAAAATACCCCTAATATAAAGAGGCATCGTCTCAATTCTTGAGTATGAATGAGTGTATTCGTTGTTTACTCAATTATTTTGGTTTTCTACAGATTGTAATATGACCAATCTGAGGAATATTTATGGAATACTAAGATGAGTGTAAAACGCAGGCTCCGATAAATTGATGAATAAGCAGGGTAAACAATTTAACATTACACCAGGAATGGTGGCAGTTGTGGATATTAAAACAGGGCACAAGACGGTGCTGGACTATTTAATTAAACCGTTTAACAAAGCCAAAGAAGCACTGCGTGAACGCTAATATCCATCCACTGTTTTGAAACAATAAAAAAGCCAACGCATGTAATGTCATCGTTGGCTTTTTATTAAGTTACGGGTTTTAAGGATAAGCGTTAGAGCTGAAAATTTTCCTGAAATAGACTCTATTGTTAATAATTTAAGCTTTGGTTTTGGTTGAAACCCAACATAATAAAGCGCCGAGACAGACCATCAAAGCACCTTGCCAAAAACTGAAAGTTAAATGCGTACTTAAAATGACGGCGGAAACCACAGCGGAAAACACAGGAATAAAATACGATGCTGCGGCCAATAGGGTGACATTGCCATGCAATATACCAATATTCCATGCACCATAGCCCATACCCATCGCAAAGGCTGCAAGGACTAAATAAATGGTGGGTTGCAGTTCAAAAATCAAAGTGCCTTCACCTAACAACAACCATTTAACCCACAGCACAATTGAAACTAAAATGAAAAAGAGCGTCACCCCATTTTTACCATTTGCCATTTTTGCGGTGATGGTGCAATAAGACGCCCAAAGTACGGTGCCGAGTAATGCTAAGCCATAACTTAGAGGGTTATTTTGAACGTTGCTTAGCATGCCCTTAAGGCTTAATCCTTGATCACCGCCTAATACCCAACAAATTCCTATTAGCGAGATAAAAAAGCCGGGTACGATGAGAAAATTGGCTTTTTGTTTATTAAATACAATCGCAAAGATAATGGTAAAGGTCGGCCACAGGTAGTTCACCATCCCAACCTCGATGGCTTGTCGACTACTGGTTGAGTAACCAATGGACAGGGCAAGGCAAATTTCATAAGAGACAAACAGTAAACTTCCCCATATCAGATAAGGAAGAGGAAATTCTTTTAACCGAGTCCAACCAAAGGAGAGCAGCAAAAAAACAGAAGCCAATGAATAAATGAGGGCGGCTCCACCAATCGCTCCAAAGCTGTTGCTCACCTCTTTAATCAGAGCAATAATTAAACTCCATAATACAATGGCAGCCAGACCAATCCATGTTGCTTTCGTCGAGTTCATTTTGTTTGTAGTCTTTAACATATTCATTTAATTTGTAAATTCTGGTGAGTATTTCCATTGTCTGGTTTAAATACAGATTTACAGAGCAATTTTAGGGCTACTGAGTGTCGCCGATATTATACGAAAAAATGGGGGCTAGTCGCTTATAAACCTGATGAAGAATCACGTGAATTTACTTCATCTCAAGGGGCCGTTCATGCTGCTTGAGAATATTTGCCAAGCTTTGTACAGCACGTTCCATTTGCATCAGCTCAAAATCTCCTAAACCAAGCACTAATCCAGAGCGTTTACGTTCCAACGAAAAGGTCGGGGAAACCGCTTTAATTGCAATGCCAGCATCTAGTGCCGCTTGAACGATTTCCCGATCATCCATGTAATCTGCAAGCCATAGCACCATATGCATGCCTTGATCTCCAGCTTGTAAATAGCCTAAGTGTTTTGGAATATAACGCTCAATCATGCCAATCAAATATCGACGGTTTTCAGCATAGACATTGCGAATTCGTCGAATGTGGCGTTCTAAATAACCTTCTTGAATAAAGGCAGCCAGAACATGCTGATCAGCAGAGGGAGGATGACGGTCGATCAGAACACGTAATCCACAAAAAGGGGACACCAAAGCTTTGGGCAGTACGGCATAGCCGAGGCGTAGTGATGGGAACAGTACTTTGCTAAATGTCCCTAAATAGATGACTTGTTCAGGTGCTAACCCTTGCAAGGCTGGAAAAGGCTGACCACTGTAGCGCAGTTCACTGTCATAATCATCCTCAATAATCCAAGCGCTTTGCTGTTTGGCCCAAGCGAGTAATGCGGTTCTTCTGGCTAAACTCATGGGCATCCCAATTGGATATTGGTGAGATGGGGTGACAAAGGCTGCACGGGCATTTGGCGCAAGGTTTATACCTGTATCGACTTGAATTCCTTCTTCATCTACGGGCACACGAACAATATGTAAGGGTTGTATTGAGTTTTCTAATAGGGCAGTTGTCCCTCTGTAAGCAGGGTCTTCGACCCAGACCTGATCTTGTGCTTTAAATAGAATCTGACTACAGATATAGAGTGCCTGTTGGATGCCACTAGTAATGACTATTTGTTCAGCTTCACAGTGTACAGAACGAGAGCGTCGTACATAGTCAGCAATTGCAACACGTAAGGAAAATACACCTTGTGGGTCATCATACCCAGAGGGTGCTGCGACGCCCCGTGCGCGGTAGCGATTGCCAAATTTTCTCCAAATATCATTTGGTTGGGTGCGACCAACAGGTACAGAGACTGCAAAGGGAAGATGGGGAAGCGGTTTAAATTCTTTCAATACTTCAGCATAGGCCTGAGCTGCTGGTGTTAGCTGAATTTGAGTAGCGTGTGTGTTTGTCCACTTCTGAGTTTGCTGACGCTTTGAACGTGCCAAGTTATCTGAAACAAAAGTACCTTGACGCGCACGTGCCTCTAAAACGCCCTCAGCCAAGAGCTGATCATATACTTCAATTATGGTGCCCCGCGAGACACTTAATGTCATCGCCAATTCACGTGACGAGGGTAAAGGGTCGCCCGCTTGTAAATCGCCATTTTGTACTGCCTGTCGTAAGGCTTGAATCAGTTGAGCGGCTATTTTTCCCTGTATTTTATTAAGCTTTGTGATAGAAGGAAGTTCTACGACTTTTGCCATTCTTGCCATAATTCTGGTCTACTCAAAGTAATACATACTGGTACTTTTGAATAATCCAATTAAACCAGAGAATTTACAACAACAAATACAGCAATAATGAGCTCAAGGAGGCAAAGCTGTGTATATCCCTGCAGAATTTGAAGTAACCCAAGTTGAAGAGCTACATCAGCTCATACAGAATTATCCATTGGGTATTTTGTTTACCCATGGACGAAGTGGTTTAGATGCAAACCATTTACCTTTTGAGTTACAAGTCGATCATACTGAACTTGGGATATTACATGCTCATGTTTCTCGACATAATCTTGTTTGGCAGGATGTGAATAATGGTGATGAAGTGATGGTGGTCTTTCGAGCGGGAGATGCTTATATCTCACCGCAGTGGTATCCCAGCAAACAAGAGCATCATCAGCAAGTGCCGACATGGAACTATCGAGTGGTACATGCTTATGGTCGAGTAACTATTCGAGATGATGAGCGTTATGTGCGTGGTGTGGTGGCACGTTTGACACGAACTCATGAAGCAACACAGCCAGAGCCATGGAAAATGTCGGATGCACCTAAGGATTATCTTGAACCCATGTTAAAAGCAATTGTAGGGATTGAAATTGAAATTACGCGTTTGCAGGGCAAATTGAAACTTGGACAAAACAAAGATCAGCGAGATGTTCTAGGTGTGGCAAATGCACTGAAAGAAACCGGGCAGGTTGAGATTGCAGGTGCGATGCATCTGATTGCAGCAGCAAAAAATACGTCCATATAACAATATTTTGAGCTGTGTTAAATAATTGAAATATAAGGAGTGAGCCATGCAGTGCTTCAAACCTGTAGTTTTACAGGGTGAACGAATTACATTAAAACCGCTTAAGTTGGAACATGCACCAGCACTGTGTGATGCAGTGCGTGATGGCGAGCTATGGAAACTGTGGTATACCCGCATTCCTTCACCTGAGCAGATGACGGCGGAAATCCAACGCCGCCTAGATTTACAGCAGTTGGGGAGTATGTTGCCATTTACGGTGGAAGAACGAAACAGTGGGAGGCTGTTAGGGATGACGACTTTTATGAATATAGAAGCCGAGCACCGCCGTGTTGAAATTGGTTCAACATGGTATAGCCAGTCCGCGCAGCGCAGTTATGTCAATACGGAGTGTAAAAATCTGCTGCTTACGCATGCATTTGATATTTTGAATTGTATTGCGGTTGAGTTCCGTACATCCTCTTTTAATTTTAAAAGTCGGACGGCAATTGAGCGTTTGGGGGCAAAATTAGATGGGGTGCTTAGAAGTCATCAAATTGTACAAAACGATATTTTAAGAGATACGTATGTGTACAGTATTTTAAAAACTGAATGGCCTGCAGTACAACAACATTTGAAGGCACTTTTGAACAAGAGATAACGTTTTGTCTAGCTGACGCGTTTCATTAGAGAAAAATAATACATAAAAAAGCGGCATTACTTTCATACAAAAATAATGCCGCAGATATAGAACTCAATGATGAGTGAAAGATTGGTATAACTTATTTCTTAGATTTAAGTTTACCAGTCGTATTTCAGACCTACTCTAAAGTTGGTAGGTGCACCATAATAGCTGTTGGTGGTTGATAGATGATATTTTTCATTAAATAAGTTATTTAAATTGAAGTTCAGCAGTAGGTTTTCATTGATCTTATAACGCGCCATCAAGTCAACCAATGCATAGCTGTCTTGTGTGAAACGAGTACCGTTTGGCCCATTATCTTGATAAATCTCACTTTGCCAGCGTAGTCCACCGCCTACTGTTAAAGCTTCGTTGAGATAAGGCAGGGTATAAGTGCTAAATAATTTAGCGGTATTATTTGGAATGTTGGTATTTAAATTATTACCATCTTTGTCCTGAGAGATATTTCGTGAAAAACTTGCAGAAACTTGCCATGTATCTGTTAACTTGCCTGTGCCTTCTATTTCAAAACCACGACTTTTTGTGCCAGATTCGGTACGGTAAACCGTATTGCCATCTGAATCTGGTTCATCTAAAGCAATGGCTTTATTATCTTCTTGGGTTTGATAGAGTGCGGCACCAATGTTTAATTGGTTATCAAAGAATTCACCTTTGATACCAAGTTCCGTACTATTTCCTACCAGTGGATCAACATAGCCACCTGAGACTGATTTCTTGTCTTGTGGTAAGAAAATATTGGTATAACTTGCATAACCTGTCCATTGCTCTGTGAAATCATAAGTAATGCCCACATAAGGAATGACTTTACCTTTTTCTTCGCGTTTTGAAGCATCCAGAGTTTGACTTGAGTACGTGTACTCATTATCTGTACGTTGCCAATTTTCAACACGTGTTCCTAAAATCACAGCTAGGGGATCTGCTAGTTTTAGACGTACTGCACCAAATACAGATAGGCTTTTCTCATCATTACTGTACCATCCTCCAATCGGCATTTCAGGGCGTGTAGGTGTATTTCCATCCCACTCGAAAATATTATCTAAAGTATTTACACTCCAACCCGAATAGGTTGGGCGTTTATTTTTACTTCTGGCATAGGTTGTACCTAAAACCACATCATGGGTTTGGTTGAGTAAGTCAAATGAACCATTTAAGGTTAAGTTAAATAAGTCCTGAGTTGGTTCATAGTCCCAATGAGATCCATAAAGTAAAGTACCAGCCCCTGTTTCTTTATTAATTCCTGAGCGTGAGTACCCATAACCGACAATTTCATCAGAAGCGGTAATTGTTCGAGATGCAGTGCCTTTCAGTTTCCAACGTTCGTTAAATTGGTGCTCAATATCTGCAAAATATGCAGTTGTTGTTCGGTCAGAACTACTCCAACTTGCAGCATTTGAATCTGAACGTGACCAGTTGATGAGACTACCATCGGTATAAAATGAAGGTAAACCACCACGAGCAATGCCTGAAATATCTATTTGTTGGTAGCTGACCCCTAAACTGGCTTTGGTTTTTTCTGTAAGGTCTGCTTCAACCACTCCATAGGCAATTTTACGTTCCTCACTATAACGGTCAATATAAGAATCACCCGTTTGGTAGGCTAGAACAGTACGTCCACGGATCGTGCCTGCTTGGTTTAATGGTGCAGAGACATCAATATCGGTACGATAGGTGTCCCAAGAACCTGCACTGGTGCTGACGGAAGCTTTGAAATCTTGCAAAGGTTTTTTCCGCACCATATTAATACTGGCACTGGCAGAGCCTGCACCAGTCATTAAACCATTGGCGCCACGCACCACTTCAACACGGTCAAATAAAGCAGTGTCTTGGCTTTGAAAGATACTGGTATATGAACTCATCAGCTTTACGCCATCAAGCAAATAGTTATCAACTGTTTGACCGCGTGCATAAATAGGTGAGTTATCACTGCCGATATTACCATTTTGGCTAATGGTTAAACCTGCGGCTTGTGAAACAACATCGGTCAGTTGCGTCAGGTTTTGATCTTCCATTTGTTGGCGGGTAATGACACTCACCAATTGTGGCGTTTCTTTTAGTGATAGTGCTAAACCTGTAGATGCAGTGGTTGCTTTAGCTGTATAAAGGCCAGAACCTTCGGTTGTTAAATTATTGCCTTGATCTGCTTTAAGGGAAATAGTTGCAAGTTGAGCTGATCCATCTGGATTCGTCGCCTGACTACTTTGAGCATTTTTATTGGCTTGGCTATGAATAGCTTCGAGTTGAACATCTCGTGTTTCAGCTTGAACTCGTTGTTTCGCTTGAATGCTGTAACCACCATGATTTACTTTTACTGCAACCAAAGCATAAGGCTGTAATAATACAGCCAGAGCCTCATCGACTGCATAATTACCTTTTAGTGCTTTGGCTTGCAAACTTGAGAGTGTCTTTGCGTCATAGCTGATCGTGGTACCCGTTTGGATTGCGAGTTGCTTCAATGCCTGATCCAAAGGGAGTTTTGTAATATTCACAGGATAAGTTGTGGCAGCATAAATAGCAGTAGTGGTAAGGCTTCCTGCCATTAGTGGCATGCCCCATAAAACTGCCCGAATAGCCATTGCTAATCTACTTTTTGCCTGATAATCCTTCATGCGGTGTTCTCGACTGGGAGTGTATTTCTGTATAAGTCGAGTCAGCTCAAAAAAAGGGTCATATTTTTATCTTTTTTTTATTTTTAATAGATATGAACTGTAATAATCCAGCTCAAGCTGATGGGTATAGGCCAAGTTCTCTAGGCTTTGTTTTGGGTTTTTTAATGAAAATACGCCTGAAACATGCACATTTTCAAGCTCAGGAGCGAGAAAATAGGTTCCATTTTGATAACGGTACAATTCATCTAGTACTTTTTTAAGTGGCCATTGCTCCACAACCAGTAGATGTTGCGTCCAATACGGTTGCTCATTCTTCAGTGGATTGATGGCTGAAATTGTATCGGCATCAAAACTGGTACGTTGGCCTTGTTGTAAAAGTTTGCGTGTATCTGTTTTGGCAGGATATAAGGCTACCGCATGCTCATAAACTTTGACTTTAGTGCGATATTCATCTTCTTGGCGAACTGTAAACTGTGTACCTAAGGCTTCAATCTTTCCATCTTTGGTTGTGACTATAAATGGGCGATGCTTCGGATCTTTTGCCGTCTGAATATAAATCTCACCTTCAACCAATTCAACTTGTCTGGTTTGTTTTGAAAAGTCGATATTGACATAACTATTACTGGCTAAAATCAATTCTGTGCCATCCGCTAAAGGCACAGTTTTAATTTCACCCACTTGGCTATGGTAATCAGCTTGTAGCTTTGCCCAAGGGATACAATAAAGGCTTAAGCCAATAATGCAGAACCCTGATAATCCAAACAGCATATTGTGCTTTAAAGAGGTGCTAAATGTATGTTTAGACTTAACTAAGGTATCTGGTTGGAAAGAATTGGGTAAATCAGACAATCCTTGTGTAAAACGTTCAATCTGTGAAATAGCCAAAGCATGTTCTTTATTTTTTGACTTCCACTGCTCAAATTGCTCTCGTTGTTCCTCGGTTACCTCTCCAGAATGAATCAGTACCAACCAATCGGCTGCTTCATCTAGGATATGATTAGGTAAAGAAGAGTGCTGTGGCATAAGTGTTATAATAAGATGAATTAATCAACAGGATTATAAAGACTTATACAAGCTAAAAAAGCCTGTTTCATATCTCTTTTTACCGTTGCTTCAGAAATATTCAATTTCTCACTAATCACCCGATAGGTGAGACCATCTAACTGGGACATTAGAAAGACCTGTGCTGTACGCGTCGGTAGCTTCTCAAGCATGCGATGTACTTGATAAAGCGTTTCTCGAATGCACACCTCATGCTCTGCCGAAGGGTAGTAGTTTTCAGGTAACTGAGCCAAAGCATCTAAATACAACCTTTCAACATGTTGATGTCGCCAGTGATCAATAATCACATGTTTTGCAATACCCAAGAGCCATGCTTGAGGCTCTTTAATTTTTTCAAAACAGTATTCACTTTTAAGTGCACGATAAAACACCTCCTGACTCAGGTCTTCAGACTGATGATGATGTTGCAATTTATGTTTAAACCATGACAACAGCGTGGTTTGGTGTGTGCTGTATATCTGGCTAAACCACATTTTTTTTTGGACATTTAAGTTCATATTTTCAACTCATGACCCTAGAAAAATATCCTGAATCTCAGCAGTAAAAGTGGAATAAGTAAATGAATGGTTGAATATTAATGATAATCATTATTAAATGCAATTACAAAACGCAACATTTACTGTGAGCTTTTTTAGGTTTTCATCCGTCTTATAAATAGATATGCGTGATTTGTAATAAGAAGTGTCAATTTTTTAAATACTTAATTTGATCAAATTTTAAAAAATTGTATGGGTCTTATCGTTTTGAACAGTACGTGTTGGGCGAGAATTTTTTGTAATGAATAGGAAATGTAATGAGTGAGCCATTGAACAATAACGACCCAGCAAAGCATTTTCTTCATCGTCGAACATATTATATTGGATTGATTATTGTCATTTTGTTGTTAGGCATGGGAGGGCTGTATTGGAAAAAAACTATGTCGCAGCCTAGCGAAGAATATAGTCAATGGGATAAACCTGTGCCTGTACGTATCGTGTCTGTACAGCGACAAGACTTGCAGGTGGAAATTAAAGCCATCGGTACAGTTGTTCCGACCCATACAGTGAATGTGCAAACTCAGGTTTCTGGTGTTCTCAAGCAGATTTATTTTAAAGAAGGTCAGACGGTTCAAAAAGGACAACTTCTTGCTCAAGTTGACCCTGCACCATTTCAAGTGGCTTTGGCACAGGCAGAAGGAACACAACAGCAAAACTTAGCGCAACTCCGAAATGCAGAAACGGAGTTAGCACGTTATCAACTGCTTTTTAAGCAAGACTCAATTGCTAAACAACAAGTAGAGCAACAGCAAGCTTTAGTCAATCAGTTGAAAGGGCAAATACAGGCCAATCAAGCTGAGGTTGATGCAGCCAAATTACAATTGTCTTATACCAAAATTTATTCGCCGATTAATGGTCGAGTTGGTTTTCAGCAGAAAGATACAGGTAATTTAATACAGGCCAATGACACGACAGGTTTGGTCAGCATCACTCAAGTTCATCCTATTTATGTACAGTTTTCAGTTGCTGAACATGATTTGGTTCATTTGCGTAACAACATGAAACAGGGACATCAAGTCCCAGTCAATGCATGGGATAAAGCAGAACAAAAGCAGCTTGCGGTTGGTCATGTACAGGCGTTGGATAACCAGATTGATGCCAATACAGGCACATTAAAGATCAAGGCCATTTTTGATAATCGTGATGATGTCTTATTTCCCAATCAGTTTGTCAATGTTCGTTTAAATGCACACACCATTCGAAACGCTGTTAGCATTCCAAGTGACGCCGTGCAACATGGGGCCAAAGGGACTTATGTGTATATCATCAATCCGAAGAAAAAAGCAGAAATTCGTATGCTCACTTTGGGTTTGAGTTCTAACGGTCAGATTCAAGTTTTAACAGGCTTAAATGGTACGGAGCAGGTGGTTTTAGAAGGGATTGATCGTCTTGCAGAAGGTAAAGAAGTTCAAATTGTCTCGGATCAACCTCAAGTGATGGAAACATCAAAACCTGCTGTTGGATAAGACATGAATATTTCAAAGTTCTTTATTGTCCGTCCAGTCGCAACCACGTTGTTGATGTTGGCATTGCTGTTTAGTGGACTATTGGTTTGGCGACTTTTACCCGTATCAGCCCTACCACAGGTCGATTATCCCATTATTCAGGTGTATACCTTTCAGCCTGGGGCAAACCCCGACACGGTACAACGGACTATCACCGCACCGCTTGAACGGGAAATGGGCAAAATTGCGGGCTTAAAACAAATGTCTTCGCAGAGTTCTGTCGGGGCATCTGTCATTACCTTACAGTTTGAGTTAAGTGCTGAACTGGGTGTAGTGGAGCAAGAAGTACAATCTGCACTAAGCACTGCCAGCAGTAAATTGCCAAGTGATTTGCCAACACCACCTGTATATCGAAAGGTCAATCCGGCCGATGTGCCGGTCATTACCTTAGCAATTAGTTCAGAAACTTTACCCCTCACCACGGTTTATGACATGGTGGATACTCGGGTGGCACAAAAGCTATCTCAACTGACCGGTGTGGGTATGGTGAGCCTTGCTGGTGGGCAACGACCAGCAATACGGGTGCAAATGAATCCTGCTGCACTTGCCGCTTATAAAATAAGTGCCGAAGATGTCCGCACGGCAATTAATGCCGCCAATGCCAGTCAACCCAAAGGCAGTTTTGATGGGCCATATCGCAGTACGATGCTGGATGCCAATGATCAAATTCGTTCAATTGGAGACTATGAAAGCCTTATTTTACGCTGGAATAACGGTGCCCCAATTCGATTAAAAGATGTGGCACAGGTGATTGAAGGCAGTGAAGACCGCTATATGGCGGCATGGGCAGACAGTCAAGCCGCCATTTTGGTGAATGTACAGCGCCAACCGAATGCCAACGTGATTCAAGTGGCCGATCAGATTAAGCAGTTGTTGCCTGAGCTGCAAAAGAACCTGCCCGAAAACGTCAAAATTCGTGTACTGACCGATCGTACCGAGAGTATTCGTAGTTCAATCCACGATGTACAAAAGGAATTGGTTTTTGCAGTCTGTTTAGTCGTCATGGTGACTTTTCTCTTTTTGAGAAATTTATCTGCCACCATTATTCCGAGTATTGCCGTTCCACTTTCAATCATTGGTACGTTTGTACTGATGTATTTTTTAGGTTTTTCAGTCAACAACCTGACTTTAATGGCGCTGACCATTGCCACAGGTTTTGTGGTGGATGATGCGATTGTGATGTTGGAAAATATTGCACGACATCGTGAAGCGGGTGAAAGCCTGATGCAAGCGGCATTTAAAGGGTCGAAGGAAATTGGTTTTACGCTCATTTCTTTAACCATTTCATTGATCGCAGTTCTCATCCCGCTACTGTTTATGGGTGATGTCGTCGGACGTTTGTTCCATGAGTTTGCGGTGACTTTGGCAGCTGCAATTGCGATTTCTCTAGTGGTCTCTTTAACCTTAACGCCGATGATGTGTGCTTATTTGCTCAAAGGCAAAGCTTCACTAAAAGAAGCAGAGCATCAAACTTCAGCGAATAGATGGAGTTTGGATGGCATCATTCAGCAGTATGGAAAAGCTTTACAATGGGTATTTCGGCATCAAACCCTGACACTGACAGTTATGCTCAGTACAGTGTTATTCGCAGGGTTCTTGTATTGGATGATTCCGAAAGGCTTTTTCCCTGTGCAGGACAGTGGCGTTATCCAAGTAGTGACCGAAGCCCCAGACGATATTTCATTTCAAGCCATGAGTGAGCGCCAGCAAGCACTAGTGGCTAAAATTTTAAAAGATCCCGCTGTTGAAAGCCTGTCTTCATTTATTGGTATTGATGCCAATAACCCGAAACTCAGTAATGGCCGAATTCTTATTAACTTAAAGTCCCATGCAGAACGAGCGGGTGCAGATCAAGTGATGGCACGTCTGCGTGAAGAGTTGGTTCATGTTCAGGGTATTCAAGCTTGGATGCAACCTGTGCAGGAGTTAAGTATTGAAGATAAAATTAGTCGAACCCAATATCAGCTCAGTTTGACAGCAGCAAAAAACACAGAGTTAGCGTTATGGACACCTGTCTTGGTAGATGCTTTACGCCAACAACCTGAGTTTGCAGAAGTGAGCAGTGAAAATGCTGGGCAAGGTTTACAGGCGTATATTGATGTCAATCGAGATGCAGCAGCGAGATTCGGCTTAACAGTAGAAGACATTAGTTTGGCTTTGCAAAATCTATTTGCACAGCGACAAATTGCAACTTTATATACCCAGTCGAATCAGTACCGCATTGTGCTCGAGCTGGCGCCAGAATTAACTCAAGGTATACAAGCTTTAGAACAAAGCTATATCCATAATGCCAGCGGAGAGCCGATTTTACTCAGTTCTGTGGCCAGTATTGTGCAAAAACGTGTCCCAATTATTTTACAGCAGCAAGCTCAATTTCCTGCCAACGGTATCTCTTTTAACCTTGCAACCGGCGTCGCTTTGGGAGATGCCATCCAAGCCATTCAACGTGTAGAACAGCAGCTCAATTTACCTGCTGAAGTTAAGCTTCAGCTACAAGGGGCTGCTGCTGCATTTGAAAACTCGCAACAGCATACCTTTTGGTTGGTGATTGCAGCGATTGTGACCATGTATATCGTGCTTGGAATGTTGTATGAAAGCTTTATTCATCCCATCACTATTCTTTCAACCTTACCATCTGCGGCAATCGGTGCTTTATTGGCGCTGTTTATGGTAGGTCGACCACTCGATATGATTGCTTTAATCGGCATTATTTTATTGATCGGTTTGGTGAAGAAAAATGGCATCATGATGGTGGACTTCGCTTTGGCAGCGCAGCGCCAAGAGGGTCTTTCGCCTCAGCAAGCGATTTATCAGGCGGCGTTGATGCGATTCCGCCCGATTTTAATGACGACATTGGCGGCATTGGTCGGTGCTATTCCACTCATGTTGGCATCTGGTTCGGGGGCTGAATTACGCCAGCCTCTAGGAATTGTCATGGTTGGTGGTTTGATTTTAAGTCAGGTGCTGACCCTATTTACTACGCCTGTGGTTTATTTGTTTTTTGACCGTTTACAGCATGCTTTTCAAAAGACGAAGCCGCCTTTACTAGAACTTGATGGAACAAGGAGCGAGTCTTGAAACTGCTCTCTGCTTTGGTTCATCGTCCTGTTGCCAGTGTGTTATTGGGCATTGCAATTGTGTTGCTTGGTGTATTGGCGTATTTCCGCTTACCCGTGGCGTCTTTACCTCAGGCAGATATTCCGACCATTGTGGTGCGGGCCAGTTTACCTGGGGCAAGTCCTGAAAGTATGTCGGCGACCGTTGCAACACCTTTAGAACGGGCTATGATGGGCGTTTCTGGGGTAAAAGCGATTAACTCTTCCAGTAGTCAAAATGCAACGCAAGTCACTTTGCACTTTGACTTAGATACGGACATTAATGAAGCGGCGAGAGAAGTACAGGCTGCGATTAATGCTGCAATGTCGCAACTTCCATCAGGGATGCCTAGCCCACCTGAATATTTCAAGGTTAATCCCAGCCAAAGCCCAATTTTTTATTTGGCATTGAGTTCAGAGCATTTATCTGCGGGTAAATTATATGAAATTGCCAGCAATCAACTTCAGCCCAATCTTGCGCAGATAAGTGGAGTTGGTGAGGTTGAAATTGATGGCGCGTCTATGCCTGCGGTGCGGATCACCTTAAATCCGAATGCACTCATTGCACAGGGTGTTTCATTGGAACAAGTTCGTACTGCAATTGAAAAAAGTAATACGGTACAAGCTTTAGGTGTGGTTGAAAGCGATCAACTTCGTTGGCAAGTTGCACTGTCGCATGATTTAAAACAAGCGCAAGATTTTGCCAACTTGGTGATTCATCGTAATGCTCAAGCAATTGTGCGTTTAAAAGATGTGGCGGAGGTGCAAGATTCTGTTGAAAACCGCTATGTCAGTGGTTTTCATAATGGTAAACCCGCGGTGATTATCAAAATCAGCCGTCAACCCAATGCCAATACCGTGGCGACCATTGATCAAATCAAAGAAAAACTGCCTGAACTAAAATCACTCATACCCGCAGACGCACAATTGACTACGGTAATGGATGGTTCTGAAATCATTCGCGCAGGCTTAGCGGAAGCCCGAGATACGCTGTTGTTTTCCATGCTGTTGGTGATTATTGTCGTTGCTTTAATGTTAGGGCGTGTACAAAGCGCCCTTGTACCAAGTATTGCCATGCTGGTGACTTTGGTCGGGGCGTGTAGTTTGGTGTATTTGGCAGGCTTTTCGTTAAACAACCTCTCTATTATGGCGGTGATTGTCGCTATTGGATTGGTGGTGGATGATGCGATTGTGGTGCTAGAAAACATTGAGCGTCATATTGAGCAGGGAGATTCTCCTGTACAGGCCGCCATTAAAGGGATTCAGGAGGTGGGGCTGACTTTAGTGGCCATGAATTTGGCATTGGTGGTGATTTTCATTTCAGTGCTGTTTATGGGCGGTGTGATTGAGCGGCTGTTCCGTGAGTTTTCACTGACCTTAGTTTTTATTGTAGTGTTATCCGTTTTGGTGTCCTTGGTACTAACACCAAGCTTATCTGCACGTTGTTTAAAACCGTTAGAGAGCGACCAACATCAGCCTTTATATCAATTTAGCCATCGTTGCATGCAGCAGTTCAATCATGCTTATTTAATATCTTTAAAATGGATGCTAGCACATGGCTATGTCGTGATTTTATTTTGGCTAGGTGCGATTGGGGCCTCATTCTATGTCTATCAGCACCTCCCTAAACGAGTATTGCCTGAGCAAGATACAGGACGAGTTGAGGCTTTTATTCGTGGTGATGACGGGTTTTCTTTTCAAATTATGCAACCCAAAATTGCAGCCTTTAGCCAAAGCTTGTTGAGTGATCCTGCTGTAAAAGATGTGGTTGGAACTTCAGGGGGAGCAGGCGGAACCACCAATTCCTTTTTCATGGTGAGTTTAAAACCCAAATCGGAACGTGAGGGGCAAAGCTCACATGCCATTGTCGAGCGTATGAAAAAAAATGCGCCGTGGCAGGCTGGAGCAATTTTCTCAGCGCGTGTGGAACAGGAGTTAGAACTGGATGATCCTTTTTCAAGTGGCAGTGGTCAAGATTATATGCTGTTACTACAGTCAGACGAGGTTGCACAGCTACGCAAATGGGTGCCGAAAGTTGCACAGGCCATGCAAAAACTGCCTGAACTTGAGGAGGTGGAAACCATGGGGGATGAAGGTGCACAGCATGTCACCCTAGATGTAGACCGTGAAGCAGCACGTCGTTTGGGCGTTGATATTGAAAGCATTTCGAGTGTATTGAATAATTCATTTTCACAGCGCCAGATTTCAACCATTTATGATCAGACCCAACAGTTTCATGTGGTCATGGAAGTAGATAAACACTTCACGGAACATCCTGAATCCTTAGCCAATAGGTTCCCAATAAAGATGGACAGGCTGTGCCACTGCGTAACTTTGCGACATGGTCTTATGGAATTACCAATGATCGGGTGTATCGACGTAATCAATACGCCGCGATGGGTATTGGTTATGTGGTGAAACAGGGCTATAGCTATGAACAGGCTGATGCCGCGATCCGATCTGTCCTCACTGAAGTGATGTTGCCAAACAACGTTTTTATGACCACAGATAAAGATGTCGAGGCAGAAAGTTTACAAGCGGGATTAAGCACCCCCTTACTGATTCTTGCGGTGATTGTGCTGATTTATATCGTGCTTGGGGTGACCTATGAAAGTGTGGTGCATCCATTAACGATTTTATCGACTATACCTGCTGTGGCTTTGGGTGCACTGTTGACCTTATGGATATTTAACTTTGAGTTTACCCTGATTGCATTATTGGGCATGTTTTTACTTATTGGTATCGTGGTGAAAAATGCCATTTTATTGATTGATTTTACTTTATATGAACGGCGTGCAGGAAAGTCAGCATATCAAGCTGTGTTGTCTGCTGCGGCTCTACGTTTTCGTCCGATTTTAATGACCAATACCGCAGCATTATTGGGTGCGATTCCGCTGGCTTGTAGTTGGGGTGAAGGGGCAGAGTTACGTCAACCTTTAGGTGTAGTCATTGTGGGTGGTTTGGCGCTTGGACAGCTTTTAACTTTGTATACAACGCCTGTTTTGTATCTGCTCTTTGAGAAATGGGCTGTATCTTGTTCAAGATTTAAACGTAAATTTATGCTGCAAAGCTTAGGCAAATAGATAAAGAAATAGGAAAATAGAATGTCAGGTTTGGTTTATAAAAATGTCTTCAGCCTAAGTTGTGTATTGTTGTTGACTGCATGTAGTTCTACGGCGGTCGTACGTCCTCCTGAATATAAAACACCGATAATTCAAGTGGCTGATCAATACAAATATGCGATGCTTAATTGGACAGAAACCGCAAAGTTAAAAGGTAAGGCAGTTGCATGGTGGGACATTTATCAAGACCCTATTTTAAGTCAACTGTTGCAACAGTTAAATGCAGAAAACTTAAATCTAAAACAGGCCGAAGCACGCTATAGACAAGCCAATGCTTTACTTGAGCAGCAAAAAGCCAGTCGTTCTGTCAATCTAAGCTTAGAAGGCGCTGCCAACCGTAATGGTGCAAAGCATGTTTCTCCAAATAGCCAGTTTAGTACAGGGGTTCAGGCCAGTTGGATTCCCGATGTGTGGGGACGTGTAGCAAAAGCGATAGAGGAACAACAGGCAAATTTAGAAGCGGTGCAGGCTGACTTAGCCGCAGTCAAGTTAAATCAGCAATTATTGGCGACTGAGGCTTATTGGAACATTCGTGTTTTGGATGCGCAGCTTGATGTATTACAGCAAACCCAAAAAAGTTACCTACGTTCGGTGCAAATTTTAAAAAATCAATATACAGCAGGGATGATTGCGCGGGCAGATGTGATACAGGCAGAAACGCAGTTGAAACAAGTGCAAATACAGCAAATCGAAACGCAGCGTGAACGCAATTTACAGGAAAATGTGCTGTCAGTCTTACAGGGTAAAAGTGTGGCTCAGTTTCAATTGGCAAAACGTCAGCAACGTTTGAGTATTCCTGCTGTACCTGCGCAGCTACCCAGTCGTTTACTCATGCAACGTCCCGACGTGATTCGTGCAGAGCGGGAGCTTGCGAGCACACATGCGCAGTTGGGTTTAGCGCAAACGGCTTGGTTACCAGATCTTAGTATTAGTCTTAATGCGAGTTTAAATAGTCAAGTGTTGGGCCAATTGTTCCAAGCCCCTGCATACTTATGGTCTACGGGATTAGAAGCGGCTTCGGTTATTTTTGATGGTGGAAAACGTCAAGCTGAAATTGCCCAAGCGCAGGCAAGCTATGACGAAAAATTAGCAGCCTATAAGCAAGCTGTACTTACGGGTTGGAAGGAAGTCGATGATGCCTTAATGCAGACTTCAAGTTTGAAGCAACAACAATTGGAACAAGCTCAGTTGCTACAACTGAGCAAAGAAAATGAACAAGTGGTGATGCGACGTTATAACGCAGGTTTAGTGAGTTATTTGGAAGTGGTCACGGCGCAGAATTTAAGGCTACAAGCTGAACAGAGCACATTAGAGTTGCAAAAAATCCAATTAAAAAATACAGCGCAATTAATCACTGCATTGGGTGGAAATATTTCCTAACCCTTGCTTTTTTCACATGTTTATTGACTAAAATGGCAAAGCCTTGCATCTTGGTTTTCAGATGCAAGGCTTAACTATTTATTTGAAAGTAACAGTGAAATAGAAAGTATGTGTAATTGGATACTGATTATAATAAACAGACTGTTTATAAAAACAGTGCGCCTGACACTGCTCCAAAGAGCATGACCCACAGTGGATGAATTTTTTTCACTAAGCTTAAACCAGTAGCGACGATAACGATTGCGATGAGTAACCAGTTCTGAGCAGATGCAGTGGCAATAATATAGGCACTAACCAAAACCAAGCCGACGGTAATTGGTTTCAATGCCTTTTCAAACATGCTACGTAGTGGGTGATCCTTAAACTGATTCCAAAATTTGAGTGCAAATACAGTCAGTACAGAAGAGGGACCAAACTTCGCCAGTGAAGTCACGAACAGTCCAGCAGGCCCAGCCACATGCCAGCCGACCAAAGGTACAATCATCATATTGGGGCCAGGAGCCGCTTGAGCCATGGCAAACATGGTGCTGAACTCTGTAGCAGTGAGCCAGCGATGCACTTCAACCACCTGATGTTGCATCTCAGGCAAAATGGCATTGCCGCCACCAAAGGCCAATATAGAAAGTTGGGTAAAAACGATGGCTAAGGTGAGTAAAATCATGCGTTTTTTCCTCTTTTTTTCAAGCTTAAGACCGCGACATTGATGCCTACTAAAATCAGTAAAGTCAGTGCCAGTGGAATTTTAATGATCAACATAAAGACGATGGTTAGCGCGATAGTAAAGATCGTGAGGTAACTTTTCAGAATAGGTTTCAACATCTTTAAACCCATGGCAAACAGTAAACCTGCTGCCGCTGCTGCCAGCCCCTGAATCATGTGCTGAATCACGGGGATACTTTGAAATTGTGCATAGAGTTCATACAGCAAAATCACAATCACCGTCGGTGCAAAAATTAATCCGAGAACGGCACTAATCGCACCTTTAACTCCCTGAAATTCATAGCCAATCGCAACAGCCATATTGATGATGTTTCCACCAGGGAGGATTTGACAGACACCCAATAAGTGTGTGAACTCTTCCGTGTTGAGCCATTTTTGGTCTTCTACAACCATTTGGTGTGCAAGTGGCAATACACCACCAAAGCCCATGAGTCCCAGCTTCATAAAGCCTGCAAATAGTTCCCGAGAAGTCGGGTGGGTTATTTGTTCAGCAGGGAGCACTTCAGTGTTCATGTCTTTCACCTTTTGTTGAATGAGCTCAGTATGAACCTGTAGAGATATATTGAAAAATGCTATTTTTGACGTTATATATACTGAAAAAGTATGTTTGATGGGGCAGACATGATTGATATCCATAAACTCAGAGCATTTGTTGCAGTGGTAGAAGAAAGTAATATTTCGCATGCCGCTGTTCGTTTGAATATGCAACAACCACCGTTGACACGGATTATCAAAAGCTTGGAAGAAGAACTGAATGCGCAGCTATTAAAGCGTTTGCCACGTGGTGTTGAAGTGACAGAAGCGGGCAAGGTTTTGTACAAAGAAGCCCTTGCGATATTGGCGCATGCACAGTTAATTCCCAAACGTGTGCAGGATATTTCTTTAGGGGTCGAAGGTCAGATTAATATTGGCTTTACCAACTCGGTTGGCTTACATCCATTTTTACCAGCGTTGCTGCGTAACTTTCGGGAAACTTTTCCACGTGTTTCAATTCATTTGGAAGAAGATGGCAGTAGCTCGCTGATTGATTCCATTAGCAATGAAAAAAATGACATTGTGTTCTTACGCAAACCGGCACCGATTGGCCTCGGTTTAACCAGTTTGCATGTACTGGATGAGCCGCTCATTGTGGCTCTACCCAACAATCATCCTTTGGCTGAACAAGCCGAACCGATTCATTTGCTGGATCTTGAACCGCATGATTTTGTGCTATACCGACGTTTAGCTGGGCAAGATTTATTTGATAATATTTTGGCCAGTTGTTATCAAGCTGGATTTAGTCCAAAAATCGTACAAGAAGCGCCACGCTTAACTTCAAGTTTAAATTTGATTGCTGCCGGAATTGGTTTATCCATTGTGCCTGAAGCCATCCGTGACTTTTGGAATAAGCAGATTGTTTATAAAGCGCTCAAGGCCAATAATCCGTGTATTGCACCGATTTATGCGGTGTATAAAGAAAATATAGATCACATCCGTTTGCAGCACATTTTAAAATTATTACAATAATCTGTTGTATATCTAGCACTTTATTCTGCCTGACAAGCGCTGACCTAAAGTGCTAAGGTAGAGTAATGATGTGATGTATCCAAGTTTTATAGATATAACGAATGCTCGTACAGAGTAAAAATATAATATTTAGTGATATGAGGTGTTTAGCCCATGTTTTTTAATAAAGTTTCTTTTGCACTCATAACTGTGCTTTCTTCCTCTGTGTTGTTGACAAGCGGTTGTACATCCAGTCCGTCTAGCACGGTTTCAAATACACAACAACAAATGAAAAATGCCTTGTTGGTCTATGGTGGCCCCATTTTAACCATGCAAGGCATGCAGCCCAGCTATGTCGATGCCATGTTAATTCAAGATGGAAAGATCCGTTATACAGGCGCATTGTCCACGGCTGAAAAGCTTGCGCCACATGCGAAACGTTTGAATTTGAATCACAAGACAGTCATCCCAGGCATTATTGATGCACATAGCCATTTAAACTCTGTCGGTATGCAGCAAACCGTGGCTAATTTATATCCGCCACCAGATGGCAAGGTGGTGAGTATTGCCACATTGGTTCAAGAAATGAAGGCGTGGGCAAAGCAAAATCCACAGTTTATAAAAGCCACTTCTGGTTGGATGATTGGCAATGGTTATGATGACGCCCAGCTACAAGAGAAAGCCCATCCGACAGCCTCGGACTTAGATCAGATTTCAACGACTCAACCCGTGCTGATTTTGCATCAGTCTGGACATTTGGCTTCTGCAAATCACAAGGCACTCGAATTGTTAGGCATTAATGAAAAAAGTAGCAATCCTAGTGGTGGGGTGATTCGACGCGTGGTCGGGACAAATATTCCAAATGGTGTACTGGAAGAAAGTGTCGTGATTGAGGCAATGATGCAAGCTTTTAAAACCGTACCACCTGAAATCATGCAACAGATGGCATTGACTGCAGTACAGACCTATATGGCAAATGGCTATACCACGGTACAAGAGGGACGAGCTGATCGTGGCACTTCAGAGCTTTGGCGTAGTTTGGCCAATCAAAACAAATTAGCGATTGATGTTGTCTCTTATCCCGATATTAGTTCTGAACAGGCATATATGCTTGAAAAAGGAGTAAGTAAAAATTATGTGAATCACTTTAGAATTGGTGGCGTGAAAATTAGTTTAGATGGTTCACCCCAAGGTAAAACAGCATGGTTAACCGAACCTTATGTAGTTCCACCTGAAGGGAAAGATAAAAACTATCGTGGTTATCCTGCATTTCCAGAACAAAAAACAGTTCAGCAAATGATTGATTTGGCTTTCGAGAAACAATGGCCTATTTTGGCACATGCCAATGGTGATGCCACGATTGATCAATACCTCAATGTGATTGCCAATGCGCAAAAGAAGTATGATGCTTCAAAGCGACGTGATGTGATTATTCATGCGCAAACCATGCGTGAAGATCAACTGGATCGGGCGAAACAGCTTCACCTAATTCCCTCATTTTTTTCTTTGCATACCTACTACTGGGGGGATTGGCATGTGGCACAAACATTAGGTGAAAAGCGTGCTGAACATATTTCACCGACAGGTTCGGCTTTAAGAAAAGGCATAATTTTCACCGAGCATCATGATGCTCCTGTCATCCCACCGAAAAGCATGATGGTACTGGATGCAACGGTTAATCGCACTACACGAACAGGCAAAGTTTTGGGTGAGGCGCAGAAAGTCAGCCCGTATATCGGACTTAAAACGATGACAGACTGGGCTGCATATCAGTATTTTGAAGAAGATATTAAAGGCACATTAAGTACAGGGAAATACGGTGACTTTGTTATTTTAAGCGCCAATCCAATCACTATTGAACCGTCTAAAATCAAAGACATCAAAGTCCTTGCAACTTATAAGCAAGGACAGTTGGTTTATCAAAGATAAAGTTGTTTAGCGGCGGCTAAACCTGCGACTGAAAAGGTCATGAGATGTTTGACCAAAAGCGCAGGTTCAACTTTCGAAACATTTTTAAGTGGTCCAGGTAAGTTTGAATCAGCGAGAATCAGCATCATGCACGGTGCAACTGTGCTCAAAACGCAGGCTAATAATGCAGGGTGGTTTTCATCAATACCTGAGACTTGGCTAATGATCTTTTTGATTAATAAAAATTTTCTTGCGCCCTCAGTTTGCATAAAATCGTATAAATGTGTGGTGGGCGAAAAAAGTTCACGAATAAATACTTTGCTGTGCCACACATCCGTTTCAACCAATTTGCTGATCAGGGTTTCAAAAAAAACTTCTAGTTTTTCAGTTGGGGTGCGGGAGCTGTTTAATAAAGCCAATAGCTTTTCTTCATCAATATAATGCGTATGTGCTTCGGCTAATACGGCACGATATAGACCATCACGACCGTCGAAGTGATAGTTAATGGCAGCCAAATCGACTTCGGCAAGCTTCGCAATCGCTTTGCTGGTGGTTTTTGCAAAACCATTCTGAGCAATTAAACGACCTGCTGCATCCAAAATTTTCGACTTGGTTAAGTCACCATCGCTACGTCCAGCTCTAGACATTGTTTACTCTGCGTAAAAAATTATGAGAGGAGTATATCTTTTTTTACTTAATTATTGTAGTTTAAATTTAATTTAAATTTAAACTTGTATTAAAAATAAGCAAAGGTCTGGTGTGCATGAAAAAGAGTCACGTCGCGGTGCTGATTGGATTGGTCTTGCTTGGATCGGCAGTCGCATATTGGTGGTTGAATCGAGATAAGGACGATGCACAGCACATCGTGTTGTATGGCAATGTTGATATTCGACAAGTCTCTCTTGCTTTTGAAACCGCAGGGCGTATTAAAAATATGACTGTTCAGGAAGGTGATCGTGTCAAAAAAGGCCAAGTGCTAGCGCATTTAAATACTGAATCTTTAAGTATCCAAGCCCAACAAGCGGATGCGCAATTGCAGGTTCAACAGCAAACTTTAAATGAGCAAGCCGCGGGCAATCGACCTGAAGAGATTGCCCAAGCAAAGGCACAAGTTGGATCAGCTAAAGCACAACTCGAAAATGCCGATAAACAATATCAACGTCTAGCGGTGTTAAACAATAGTTCGCTAGGCCAAGCGGTGAGTAAGCAAGAAGTTGATACAGCTAAAAGCACTATGAAAACAGCCGAAGCAGCTTTGCGTGAAAGTGAAGCCAATTTGCAGTTGCTGTTAAAAGGGGTGCGCAAAGAAGATCGCGAAGCGGCAAAAGCACAATATGATTCGACTAAAGCGAGTTTGGATTTGATCAAATATCAAATTGCACAAAGTGAATTACGCTCACCTGTGGATGGTGTTGTACGGGCACGCTTACAAGAGGTGGGCGATATGACGACATCTAGCAAATCGGTTTATACCATTGCTTTAACTGATCCAAAATGGGTACGCGTCTATGCCAGTGAGACAGAGCTTGGACAAATCAAAATGGGGTCAACGGCCACCATTCTGCGTGATTCACAACCAGATCAGCCGATCACTGGAAAAATTGGTTATATCTCGTCTGTTGCTGAATTTACCCCGAAAACCGTTCAGACCGAGGACATTCGTACCACGTTGGTCTATGAAGTTCGTATTTATGTCAATGATCCGAATGACCAGTTGAAAATGGGACAACCTGTGACGGTCAATATTGATAAATCTTCCAAAGCAAAAACAAGCGAGTAAGTCGATGTCTTCAGATTGCGTGATGATCGCTCAGGATTTAAAGCAAGTTTTCAAAGCTGAGCAAAAAGGCGCTGAAGATGTGTACGCGCTGCAAGGACTGAATATGCAAATCAAGGCAGGACAATTGGCTGCTTTGGTTGGGCCTGATGGCGCGGGGAAAACCACATTGCTGAGATTGATTGCAGGTTTGTATGAGCCTACTGCTGGAAGCTTGGAAGTTCTTGGGATTGATGTGGCCAAAGACCCTCAGTCTGTACAAGATCGTATCAGCTATATGCCTCAGAAATTTGGTTTATATGAAGATTTAAGCATTCAAGAAAATTTAGATTTATATGCCGACCTACATGGTGTACCTGCGGATGTACGTAAAGAACGCTTTGATCGCTTGCTTAAAATTACCGATTTAGCACGATTTTCAGAGCGACCTGCGGGGAAGTTATCTGGAGGGATGAAGCAAAAGTTGGGCTTGGCTTGTACTTTAGTTCGTTCACCAGAGTTATTACTCCTCGATGAACCCAGTGTTGGGGTTGACCCGCTATCACGCCGTGATTTGTGGATCATCATTGAACAGTTAGTGAAAGATGAGAACTTGAGTGTCATTATCAGCACAGCGTATATGGATGAAGCGGAACGTTGTCATGATGTGTATGTCATGTTGGAGGGGCAAGTCCTCAAACAGGGTTCACCTGAAGCACTGACAGACTATGCCAAAGGTCAAACATGGCAAGTGAAACCGAGTCAAGGGATGAAGGCGAGGGTGTTACAAGCACATCTACTGGATAATCACAAATACATTGCAGATGCAGTGCCTAAAGGCGATGTGGTACGTTTTATTACCCGAACTGAACATCCGATTCTTCCGCCTGATCAACTGCCACAAGGTGTTGTTGCAGAAGCGAGAGCAGCAGAACTTGAAGATGCATTTATGTTGCTTTTGCATGAAGCAAAGCATGTAGAAAAAAACACCGTAGACTCAGGTGTGGCTGAGAATAACGAACTGGCGATAACAGGATTAAACACAGATCAAAGCTATGCCCAAAGCAATGAGCAGAGCATTAATGCGAATATCGTTCAGACCAAGCCGATCAATGCTGAAAAAGTCCCCAATACGAAAGTGCGTTTAGACAGCAACGCAGATTTAGATAGTAACGCAGAAGCACCTGTCATTGTGGTTCAGGATCTCGTGCGTACATTTGGTGATTTTACAGCCGTGGCCAGTACCTCGTTTGATGTATCACGCGGGGAAATTTTCGGATTGCTCGGGCCAAATGGTGCCGGCAAAACCACGACGTTTCGTATGCTGTGTGGTCTGCTTCCTGCCAGTAGTGGTGTACTCGAAGTAGCGGGGATGAATCTGCGTACAGCACGTGCACAAGCGAGAGCCAAAATTGGTTATGTATCTCAGAAATTCGCCCTATATGGCAACTTAAGTGTTTTGGATAACTTAAAGTTTTTTGGCGGTGCGTATGGATTATCAGGCAAACATCTAAAGCAACAAATTGATCAGGCATTACATCAGTTTGAACTCAAGCCACATGCTAAAAGTGGTGATTTACCCAATGGCTTTAAGCAGCGTTTGTCGATGGCAGCAGCACTGTTACATCAGCCTGAAATTGTGTTTTTAGATGAACCGACCAGTGGTATCGACCCATTGGCGCGACGTGCGTTCTGGTACACCATTGGTGAGCTCGCCAATCAAGGCATTACTATTATTATCACCACACATTTTATGGAAGAAGCAGAATATTGCGATCGTATCGCGATTCAGGATGCAGGGAAAATGTTGGCACTTGGTACACCCAAAGACATCCGAAGTATGGTGCATGGTGAAGGTGTCAATGATATGAACAGTGCTTTTATTGCCATTGTGGAGCAATCTCGTGCGAGTCAGCAAGTAAAAGAGGCGAGCGTATGAGACGAGATCAAATGAGGAGAGCTGTATGAGTCATCGCTCAGCATTTTGGACAAGGCTCATTGCACTGACACGCAAGGAGACGAAGCAGTTATTGCGTGATAAAAGTAGCATGGCGATCGGTTTTATTTTACCCATTATTTTGATATTGCTTTTTGGATACGGCCTGTCTTTTGACTTGACCAATGGTCGTGTCGGTGTGGTCGATCAAAATCCGACACCACAAAGTAGCCAAGTCCTCAGTGGTTTAAACGGCTCGAAATATATCACAGTGATCCATTATCCAAGTTTTGCACAAGCGCAAGCGGCAATGGGGAATGATGATATTGATGCCATTCTCAATATGCCCAGTGATTTTGCAGCGCAATATGCCAATGGTTCTGCCACGGTGCAGATTATCAATAATGGTCGTTCCACCAGTATAGCGTCTTCACTACAGGGCTATATTGCCAGTGCTTTAAATACGGTGAGTTCAATACAAGCTGACCGTACTAACAGCAGTTCAACTACAGGTGTAATCAGTGTAGATCAGCGCATGTGGTTCAATGAGTCGGGCAATAGTACCTGGTTTTTAGTGCCTGGTTTGATTGTGTTGATTTTGACTTTGGTCGGTGCATTTTTAACGGGGTTACTGATTGCACGTGAGCGAGAACGTGGCACTTTAGAAGCAATGTTTGTAACGCCCATTCGCCCTTTGGAAATTGTTTTATCCAAGTTAGCCCCTTATATCGTGATTGGTATGGTCGATATTGTGGTCTGTCTGTTGGCGGCACATTACTTATTTGAAGTTCCTATTCGCGCATCACTTTTATCGGTGATCAGTGCATCATTTTTATATTTAATGGTGTCTTTATTACTAGGGTTAATGATTTCAGGGGTATCGCAAAGTCAGTTCCAAGCCAGTCAAATGGCACTTTTAGCGAGTTTCATGCCTGCCATGATGCTGTCAGGTTTTGTGTTTGATACACGAAATCTGCCTTTAGTGGTGCAGATTATTAGCAATGTATTGCCTGCAACACATTATATGACATTGGTCAAAACCTTATTTTTAGGTGGAGATGACTGGTCTTTATGGCTCAAAGAATGTGGCATTTTGTTGATTTATATTGTCGTGCTCACTGTGATTACAGCGCGTACATTGAAAAAGCGTCTGAGGTAAGAACATCATGCAACAATTCATGGCGACATTTCAGCGCTGGTTTCATTATCTTGTGGTGCTAACCAAAAAAGAATTTTTGACTATTTTGGTTGATCCTGCCAATCGGATAACATTGATTATTCCTATATTTCTGCAAGCTCTGCTCTTTGGTTATGCTGCCAGTTATGATGTCAATCATGTAGATTATGCTGTGCTGGACCAAAGTCATAGTCAGGCTTCGCAGCAAATACTATCGCATTTGGATGGTTCGGGTGTATTTAAACGCACAGCAGATTTGCAGAATACGGCCCAGATTCAACAGGTCATTAATGACCGTTCAGCACTTGCAGTGATTACGATTCCCGCAGATTTTGAGGATAAGCTCAATAATAATGAATCTTCAGCAATTCAAGTGGTCTTGGATGGTAGGAACTCGTCTACGGCAAGCATGGCGGGCTCTTATATCAGCAGTATAGTGACTCAGGTCAATCAAGAGCGGTTGGGTTCAACGTCTGCAGTTACCGTTCAGTCACGCACATGGTATAACCCAAATTTAGAGTCCAGATGGGGCATGATGCCATCTTTGATTGCAACATTAAGTATGATGCAGACACTTTTACTTTCCGCTTTATCTGTGGCGCGGGAGCGGGAGCAGGGAACGTTTGATCAGCTCTTGGTGACGCCTTACACACCGACGCAGATTATGATTGGTAAGGCAATTCCACCTATACTGATTGGTGTGATTCAGTCTTCGATTATTTTAGCGATCATCCTGTTTTGGTTTCAGATCCCGATGAATGGCTCATTGTTGCTGATTTATTTTGGATTGTTTGCTTTTAATATTGCAGTCGTTGGTGTTGGGTTGTCTATTTCGGCGATTGCGCTGAATATGCAACAAGCCATGCTGTATACTTTTTTTCTGATTATGCCTTTGACGCTTTTATCAGGTCTATTAACGCCAGTTCAAAATATGCCAAATGTGTTGAATTGGCTGACTTATGCCAATCCGCTTCGTTTCGGTATTGACTTGGTACAACGGGTATATTTAGAAGGTGCAGGCTTTAGTCAGGTGAAATGGGACTTTTTGCCAATGCTAATTTTGGCGTTGATCACCTTGCCTTTGGCTGCATGGTTATTTAAAAATCGTTTGTCATAGCGGAAATATGGGTGATACATATTTTATGTGATACGAGGAAGTTCATGTGTTTGTCGTTAAATAACGCATTCAATGTTGCTTAAGCATCAAAAAAAACGATTTTTGCATTGTATTTCTAGCTTAAGCTTTTTATTATTGCCCGCTTGTTTTCGCGATCAGCTTGGAATGGAACCTTGAGTAATTTTCTAACCGAACACCTGATTCATCGAGATGAAGACTTCATGGTCATCCATAAGCCTGCAGGTATACTCACCGTTCCGGGGAAGACAGAAGACTTACAAGATTGCATGATCAATCGTTTAGTCAGACTTGAACCAAAAACCCTACTGATCCACCGTCTTGACCGTGATACTTCTGGTATCTTGGTTTTTGCTCTCAGTCGTTGGGGACAAAAATCCATTTCTCGTCAGTTTCAAGAACGTCAAACCGATAAAACCTATCAAGCGATTGTGGCTGGTTATTTAGAGGGTCAGGGTATTGTTGATGTACCTGTTATTTATGATCCTGCACGTCCACCGTTACATATTGCAGAGCCCAGTCATAACAAGCCTGCTGTGACGGAGTGGAAGGCCTTAGAGCATTTTGAAATACAGGGCCAGTCCGTGACCCGCGTAGCACTCACCCCAATTACAGGGCGCTCACATCAACTTCGTGTGCACATGCAGTTTTTAGGTCATCCTATCGTTGGAGATACGCTTTATGCTTCTCCTGAACAGCAAGTAATCATGCCAAGATTGTGTTTACATGCAGAGCGTCTGAGCTTTCACCATCCTCAAACGGATGAACGTGTCGAATTTATTTGTCCAGTACCGTTTTAAGTCATTGGAATCATCAAATTTGCTCACTTTTTTAGTGAGCTTTATGTCAAAATATATTGCTTAAAGGTGTATAATTTTGCTCAAATATCAAACAGTGTTTGAGCATTAAATTTGCAGTCCTATACTTGTAGATAAAGGTGGAAAAATTGCAGCAGTTTGCTATTGGTCAACGTTGGTTATCAGATACTGAAACGGAACTAGGTCTAGGAGTTCTTATTGATGTAGATGAGCGATCTGTCAGCATCTTATTCCCTAAAAGTGATGAAACGCGTGTTTATGCACGAAATAATGCACCTTTATCCCGTATCATCTTCAACGTGAACGATGAGCTGCAAGATCAAGAAGGGACGAAGTGGATCGTTGAGTCTCAAGAAGACCGTCACGGCGTTGTGCGTTATAACGTTGTACGTCGTTTAGAAGATGGCACAGAAGAGCGTAAATCACTGAATGAAACTCGCATTGGTGCTCAAATTCAGTTGTCTAAACCGCTTGATCGCTTATTGGCAAGTCAAATTGACTATAAAGAATGGTACGACTTACGTATTGAAGCGATGTTGATGCAAGCCAATATGAAGTCGAGTCCTTTACGTGGCATGGTTGGTTCACGTGTCGGCCTGATTCCACACCAGTTATATATTGCACACGAAGTGGGTCAGCGTTTTGCTCCCCGTGTTCTTTTAGCCGATGAAGTCGGCTTAGGGAAAACCATTGAAGCTGGGTTGATCATCCATCAACAGCTTAAAACGGGCCGTTCAGAACGCATCCTAATTTTGGTACCCGATTCACTGCAGTATCAGTGGATGATTGAAATGCGCCGCCGTTTCAATTTGAACTTCTCGTTATTTGATTTAACCCGTACAGCTTCAATCAAAGAGCATGACCCTGATCTCAATCCATTTTTAACAGAACAATGCATCATTGCCTCAATTGATTTAATGATTGACCATGATGACTTACGTGAACAAGCCCTAGAAGCTGGTTTTGATCTGTTGGTGGTCGATGAGGCACATCACTTGATGTGGAATGAGGAAGACGGTGGCAATGACCGCTATGACTTGATCGAAGAGTTAGCAGAAAAAACACCGGGTGTTTTGCTGTTAACTGCAACCCCAGAACAGCTGGGTGTAGAAAGCCATTTTGCACGTTTACGTTTACTTGACCCACAGCGTTTTAGTTCTTTAGATCGCTTCTTGGATGAAGAAACCCAGTATCAGCAAACTGCAAAAATTGCTGAAGTGCTCATGTCAGATATGCCACTTGAAGAAGGGCATTTGACAGCGCTTGAAGGTTTGTTGGGGCACCGCATTGAAGATGCACCTGAACAACGCTTCCGTGCCATTCATGAGCTTTTAGACCGTCATGGTACAGGGCGTATTTTGTTCCGCAACACTCGTGAAGCTATTCAAGGCTTCCCAGGTCGTGATTGTCAGCCTGCACCTTTGCCTGCCCCAGAAAACTGGTCTAAAGACGGTAAATTACGTGAACAAATGTGGCCAGAAGAAGCACAACTTGACGGTGCTTGGATGGAAGCTGACCCACGTGTCATGTGGCTCATGGAAAAACTACGTACAGACTTAAAACACAAAAAAGTGTTGCTGATTGCACGTAGTGGTCCAGTGGTTGAAGCACTTGAAAATGTACTCCGCTTACATGCAGGTATTCGTACCGCGATGTTCCATGAAGGCATGAGTTTACTTGAGCGTGACCAAGCCTCGGCTTACTTTGCCGAAGAGTCTTATGGTGCACAAATTTTACTGTGCTCTGAAATTGGTTCTGAAGGTCGTAACTTCCAGTTTGCATCAGATCTGATTTTATTTGATTTGCCTGCAAACCCAGATGTACTTGAACAACGTATTGGTCGTTTGGATCGTATTGGTCAAGAAAACCGCATTCAAATTCATGTGCCATATCTAATTGGCACAGCGCAAGAACGCATGTTCCGTTGGTATAACGAAGCATTAAATATTTTCAGTAATATCTCTCCAACTGCGCAAACTTTACAAGAAAACTTTATTGTTGAATTGAAAGATTGCTTACTGGCAGATAAAGGTCAGCAGTTTGATGATTTACTCGAAGCGGTCAGCGTACAACGCGAAGCATTAGAGGCTGAGTTACAATCAGGTCGTGACCGTTTGCTTGAATACAACTCATGCCGCCCAATTGTGGCGCAAGAAATCGTGCAAGCGCTTGAAGAATATGATGACAATACCACTTTGCCAATGTTTATGAAGCGCTTTATGGCGTCGACAAATATTGATTTTGACGAGCAAAGCAATGGTACAGTCATCATTAAACCAACCGATCAAATGCAAGTTCAAGGTTTAACCTTGGATGAAGAAGGTATGACAGCGACTTTCTATCGTGATCAGGCTCAGGTACGTGAAGATGCTCAGTATTTAACCCTTGAGCATCCATTTACTGAAAGTGTGATGGAAATGATCAACACTCAAGGTTTTGGTAGTACTAACGTTGCAGTGTTGAAGTCAGCTGCTTTACCGCAAGGTTCGGTGCTGTTAGAAGTTTGGTTTAAGGTCGATGTGGTGGCACCGAAAGCATTGAATTTACCTTCAAGCTTACCGCAACAATTGGTTCGCGTCTTGCTGAGTGAAAAAGGTCAAGACCTGTCGCAGAAAATTGCGCCTGAAATTTTAAAACCGTATTTGCATCATTTGGATGGTAATAGCTGTCGCCAAGTGGTGAAAGCACGCCGTGAAGTGATTGAACAGCGTTATGTGCAAGCATTAGAGCTTGCACGTTCGGCTTTACCGAATTTTGTGCAACAAGCGAAAGAAGTCTACGGTAGTAAGTGGCAATACGAAATTGACCGTCTGACTTACTTAAAGCAGTTTAATCCGAGTATTCGTGAAGATGAAATTTTGCGTCTACAAAAACTGCAAAAAGAAGGTCTTGGTTTACTCGATGGCCTATCGGTCACACCAGAAGCCATTCAAGTGATGGTTGTAGTTAAACCATAATCGCAATTGCTGTATGAAAAGCACCTTCGGGTGCTTTTTTAATGAACTTCAAAAAGGGATGTCTACGTTGTATTTGAAAAGTAATCTATTGAAATTTTAAGCGCTTGCTTATGCTAGAATTTTCAGCATTAAAACTCTAACTTATCGAATAATAAATTATGCCTAAAGCTTTAATCACAATGGGTTCAAAAACAACACATGGTGGTGTAGTCATTGAGTGCGAAAACAGTTTCGTAATTAATGGTATCGCTGTGCACTTAAATGGAATGAAACACTTTTGTCCGAAGTGCCGAATGGTGGTTTCTGCGATTGCAACAGACCAGAGCACAACAGTCTTGGGGCGTGCTGTGGTGATTGCAGGAGACAAAACTAATTGTGGCGCTACTTTTCTAGGTAATCAGAACTTAACAGTTTCAGCCAAGTGATGTCATTTAGAATGCTTCTATTGCTAGTCATGAAACTGGCATAAATGCTCAAATGTTGGGACGTATGTTTCATGTCTTGCCATTCCGTTCATTTTCAAAAATGACTATGGTAAACACGGTATGAAAAAATAGATTTAAAGAGATATGAGCAAACCTGCCTTACACTTTACCCATGCAAATGGTATTCCATCTGCTAGTTATCAAAAGTTATTCCGTTTTTTAAGCAACGATTTTAATGTTAAAGCCATTCCGATGATTGGTCTAGATCCGCACTATCCTGTGGAATATCGTTGGGAAGCGTTGGTGGATCAAGTCATTTTAGATATAGAACAGCAGTTCCCCCAGCAACAAGTGATTGGTTTAGGGCATTCTTTTGGTTCCTTACTCACTTTGATGGCGGCCTATAAAAAACCACAGCTGTTTTCGCAAGTGATTATCATGGACCCACCATTTGTGATTGGGCCTAAAGCATTTTTATTTGAAGCTTTGCAAAAACTGGGTTCAAAGTCGGTTGATAAATTGACCCCAGCGGCAGTCACCGTTAAGCGTCGAGATCATTGGGAAAGCCTTGAACAAGCCAGTCAAACACTGAGACCGAATCGTATTTTTAAGGACTTTGATGAACAGTGTTTTGCTGATTTTATTGAGTGCGGTTTGAAAGTTGATCCAATACGAAGTGGCGTGACACTTGCTGTTCCTAAACAGACTGAAGCCAAAATTTTTAGAACAGTCCCTGCATGGTGGTGGCGTACCCCATGCAAAGCACCTAAGATGCCAATACATCTTATTACTGCAAAAAATAGTCATTTTTATAAGCAGGGTTTGCCACAAGGGATGAAAAAAACCTATGGCATCAACTATAGTGTGCTAGAAGGTAGCCACATGTTTCCACTTGAGAAACCTGAACAGACTGCAGATTTTGTACAGCAATTGATTGAAAAACAAGGCCAAGTTAACTAAACCCCTGAGTAAAGAATGTTCGCGTTAAGCCATCAACGAATCATGGCTTCGTCAAGATGACGTGAACCTTCTAAAATCATGCGGATCATGATCATGGTTTGTTCAGCCATTTTCTTGCGCTCTACACTTGGCATATCAATCACTTTGGCGCCCATATTGAATACCAATTGGGTGATTGCCATTGCGACTAATTCAGGGTGGAAGAGTTTACTGTTGTTTAAACGTTCTAAACGAATTAAGTCGTCTTTAAGTTCTTGCTGGAAATAGTTTAACTGTCGCTCTACTGCACTTTTGTACGAAGTGGAACCTGTATAACCTTCACGTAATAACAGACTCAAATTGCCATCGTCAGCATCTAACTGTTCAATAAATACTTCAACAGAACTACGAATAATACTTTCTTGGCGAATCGCCTTAATGCGTGCTTCATGCAAAATCTGACGTAGTACCACACCTGCACGCTGAATTAACTCAATTGCAAGTTCGTCTGTGTCCTTAAAGTGACGATAGAAACTGTTCGGTGCAATGCCTGCTTCACGTGCAACTTCACGCAAACTTAGAGATGCAATACTTTTTTCAGGACCAATTAAATTTAAAGCAGCTTGGAACAGTTCGTCTTTTGTGATTGTTGCTTTTCGACCGACACTACGTGCAAGCACTGGTGCATGGGGTTTTGAAGCTTCATGCTCGGTGTTGGTTGTATGAGTTTGAATGGTGGTCGGTGTCATATTTATCAAGCAATTAAATCAAGACTTTTATTATAGCCCCACTGGTCGGCATTGTGAAACGAAACGAAACAATTGGAATATATATACAAATATATATACATGTGTATAATAATTCAAAATCTATGGCGTGGTCGTTTACTATGCATATCCTTGAAAGAACAAAATCTCCTTTAACTGAATTTGCTGAGAGTGTTGTAGATAGACATACAGCAAACTTTTGGCTCCAGAAAATTAACCCACTATGGTCAATCCACCAAGCATTAGGCAAAGTGGTGAAAAAAGAAGAAGCAGCACATGACATGGTGAGTTTGACGATCCAAATTAACCGTCATTTTCAAATGGGCCAAGCGGGACAGCATCATCCCGTTTATGTTGATGTACAGGGCATTCGTTACGAACGAACTTACAGTTTGACTCAACTAGATGCTCAGCATGTGTTGCTTAGCGTGAAAAAAGTGGATCAAGGTAAAGTGAGTCATTGGCTGTGTGAACAGACTCAAATTGGCGATATTTTAGAGTTTGGCCAGCCTTATGGTGACATGAAGTTGACTGTAAATGATCCAGAATTGATCCTGTTGGCTGCTGGTAGTGGTATTACACCCATGTTGAGCTTACTTAAACGTTTGGATCATACTACTCAACTTAAAACACAGCCTGTACATTTGATGTATTGGGTGAAACAGCATGCAGATGCAGCATTCAAGACTTATTTTGAACAATTGGCTACACAATATCCAAGTTTTCAGTTCAGTATTTTCTACACCCAAGAACCAGATGCAGATCAGCGCTTAAATGCGGATCACTTAACTGGATTGACTCAGATTGATCAGGCTACGGTTTATGCATGTGGTCCTTCTGGTTTTGTTGCCACGGTTGATGCACTTTTCGGTGAAGCAAAAATCCTAAAAACCGAAGCATTTAGCATGAGCCAGTTTACAAATGATGAAGTCGGTTTTGTCAATATCACATTAACCAAGTCGAAGAAGATTTTAAGTATTCCAAAAGGGCAATCTATTCTTGCTAGTTTAGAACAGCAAAATGTCAAACCGCAACATGGTTGCCGTATGGGAATTTGTAATAAATGTGCATGTAATAAAGTAGAAGGTTCAACTCAAAGTTTGGTTAATGGTACGCAAAACTCTGAGCCTGGAAATTTTCTTAAAATCTGTGTGAATACAGCACAAACTGATCTTATTGTTGATTTATAAGGGGAATAAATACAATGAATATGCCAGTAAAAGTTGAATACTTTAAAAATCCAAAGAATCGTGAGTTGACTTCATTTGAGTTGGACGAGCTTGCACGTGAGCTTGATGCCATTAAACAAGAAGTGCTCGATGATATTGGTGAAAAAGATGCGCAATATATTCGTCGTGTGTATGCAGCAGTGCGTTACTCATCAATTGCAGGCCGCGCCTGTTTATTTGCTGGGTGGTTTCCGCCAGCATGGGTTCTAGGTACGGGGCTACTTGGTTTTTCCAAAATTATGGAAAACATGGAGTTGGGTCATAACGTAATGCATGGTCAATATGACTGGATGAATGACCCTAAATTTAATGGTCCAAACTATGAATGGGATATCGTAGGCACATCTGATAATTGGCGTCAAACCCATAATTATAAGCATCATACCTATACCAATATTAAAGGAATGGATGATGATATTGGTTATGGACTGCTTCGCTTATTCCCCGAACAGCGTTGGAAACCTGGCTTTTTATTACAACCCCTTTACAGCATTCCATTTTGTTTATTGTTCCAATGGGGAGTTGCGATTCAAAATTTGGAGTTGGGTAAATATTTCAAAGGTCGTAAGAGTAAAGCGCAAACTTTAGCTGAATGGAAACCGATGCAACGTAAGATTGGTAAGCAACTGTTTAAAGACTATGTATTTTTCCCACTGATTGCAGGTCCTGCTGCATTGCCTGTATTTGCGGGGAATATGGTAGCAAATGGCATCCGTAATATTTGGACTTTTAGTGTCATTTTCTGTGGGCACTTTACTAAGGATGTCGAAGTTTTCCCGAAAAAAGTACTGGAAAATGAAAGTCGTGGTCACTGGTATATGCGTCAAATTCGTGGATCATCAAATTTAACTGGATCAGAAGCGTTCCATATTTTGACTGGACATTTAAGTCACCAAATTGAACACCATTTGTATCCTGATGTTCCTGCACGTCGCTACCGTAAAATGGCGCCAAAAGTACAAGCAGTATGTGAAAAATATGGTTTAAATTACAATAATGCCAGCTTGGTAAAACAATATGGCAGTGTGATAAAACGTATTGTTAAATACGCATTTCCTTTTAAAAAGTAAGTTTAAAAGCCACTTCATATGAAGTGGCTTTTTTATGCTATTTACTAAATTGACGTAAGGTTTTTACTAAATGATCGTAATCACCTTGTTTTGCGATGTGGAGTACATGCTCAATTTCATGTTTTAACCATTTTTGTTTAGATGCATTAAAAGCAAACTGCGCCAATAGCACAAAAGGGCTCTCACCAAATTTGATAGAAAGACCCTTGACATACTTTGGTGGAGAAAACTGATCCATATTGATGCCTTTTTATAATAAAGTGGGATGGTTTTCAAAAATATTTTTATTCGTAAAAATTTATCATAAATATATTTTTTGGTAAATAAAGATGGCTGAATTTTAATAATAAATATATTTGAAATTTTAATATGCTTAAATATTAAGCAGTCCTTAATAATTAACTAATTTGCCGATGATTGGGGTGATTAGAGAGGTCAGGAAGCTGTGCATCTGTTCCAGCAAAATAAGTGAAATCGGCTAAGGACAACATTTGCATATCTTCAACACTGTTGCCATAAGCATAAACAGCATGGTAGCGATCAAGCTCATATTTTTCTTGGATACGGACAGCCTTTTGCTCACAGCTACAATCAGGAGTTAGATAGCGTCCCGTATAACGCTGTTGATTTTGTTCTACCTGCGTGCAGATCAAATCAATCGAGAGTATTTCACAAACATATTTTAAATAAATATCAATTGAAGCGGAGACTAAGACAACATCATCGCCTAAGTTTTGGTGTTGTTTAAGTTGGCTATACAACGCAGGATTAAGACCTTGCATGAGGCGCTCTGCATAGAGCTTTGCATGCATATCAATTTCCTTAATTTCGGCCTGTTTAAACATGGCCTGAAAAAGTTTCGGGCGCATTTGATGTGCAGGATAAAAACCTAAATAATAGCTTTGAATATAGGGGAGGACTTTTAGCCCTTGTAAAGCAATATGCCGCTTTGAATGCACATAGAAAATGAACCCTGTAAAACTGTCTTTTCCATACAGGGTGCCATCAAAGTCAAATAAAGCTAAATTTTTATGCGCTTTGAGCGTTGCATGCATGATTGGTAACGTCCATTGACACGGGTTGCAAACCAATTTGTATTGTAATCACGACTCAATTTTGGACCAGAAATCACGACTTCAGGCATCATGGCATAGAAAGGTTCCTTTTTTGTGACCTCTTGATAAAGTTTGGTTACTGCACGATAAGTTGCAGTATCTTCAAACTTTTTCTCTTTTTCTTTCTTTAAATCTGAGCGAATCTGACGGGGTGTAACCAAAATGTTATGTTGAGCAAACACCGTAATCAATTCACGTTCAGACTGGCTTTTTGCCGACTTAGGAGAGCCATCTTTGCCATAAAGTAACAAGTCGCCATCTAAATCAAGTTCTGCTTCAGTTAAGTCATTTAGCATGCTTTGGAACGCAGCATTTCGGCTAGAGTACATGCCTGAGTTATAGTCAGCAAAGCGATAAAGGGGTTTGTCATAGTCAGCAGGATACATCATGAGTCGATGGATACCATAGTAAAGCCCCCCATACTGGCTATAAAGGTCTGTACGCAAGTCAGCCATACTACCACCTTCGCGTTTATGTTCTTTAGCATAGCCAATGTGTACTTGCATTGATCCAAGGGTTGTAACGGGGTTCATTTTTTCACCAACGTCTTGCCCTACAAGTTTAGCGGCTCCAGTCAAAGCACTGACGTGATAATGATTAGACATATAGTCAAAAATTTCACGGTAAAGCTCATCCAACTGACGTTCTGTTTTGACACGACGCATTTGGCTTAAATAGTTATCTTCAGGGCTTGGCTGTTCTTTTAGTACCTGCTGAAAATAGCCTGCAATGGTGCCACCAATGGCATCACCCAGTTTATCTTTAAATTTTTCATCCAAGCGTTCTTGAACTTCTTTTACTGCTTTCTCGCCTAGACCATAGACCTCTGGGTCAGCCACAAAATTCGACTCTTGATCGACTACAGCAATAATTGAACACATATTCTCTTTGTTTTGAGGAATACCTAACTGTTCTGAAATTTCGTAGATGTCTTTTGCCCATGAGCTTCGATCATTGACACGTCCTGGAATGATACGGGCAATTTGCTCGGCATTGAGCTTTGGTTCATCATCTGTCCACCATGAGCGATCACCACAGGCGGTTAAGCCTATAGATATGGCCAAGACACTTAATGTTTTTAAACCAGAAGAAAGAAACAGCTTTTTATTCATAAATAGAGAACACATGATAAAAGACAAGCTAGAACAGCAGATGCAGTATACTATGTTGGTCGAAAAAGTGATGAATTTTATATGTATATTGGTTGATGATAACTGTCAAATCATTTGATTGAGTATGGTTGTCATGTGAGGTCTATAGCCAAAATAAGGATTAAGACTGTTCTTTGTTATATGTTGGAAATAAAGAGATTAGGTTTTCTCGTTTTATTTATAACTCAACAGAATACTGTACAAGAACTTTCTTTAAAGTCGAAAAAATGTGTTCATCCCTAGATTGGGCAACATTAAATCTTAAAAAGTTTTGAGCACTCAATGATTGGCTAAATGCATTTCCAGGGGCTAATACCACCCCATCTTTTAAACATTCTCTAGCAATAACGGCTGCATCCAAACCATCGGGAAGTTTACACCATAAAAACATACCTGATTGTGGCATGATCCATGGCTGAATTTTCAATGCTTCAAGTTTGGTAGCTACTTGCAGCATTTCATACGCTAATCGTGCGCGAATGTTTTCCATATGTTTTCGATAACCGCTGTCTTTTAATGCAATTAGCGCCATGTCAGCAGCCAGCCTTCCTCCCCCAAAAGAAGTGGCAATTTTTAAATCTATCAAATTTTCAATCCAAGATTCTTTGGCTGCAATGTAGCCACAACGTATAGATGCAGAAATTGTTTTGGAAAAACTACTGATGTGTATGACGCGATTTAGCCCATCAAAAGAGGCTAAACGAGGAGCGGGACTTTGTTCGAAGTCTGCGAAGATGTCATCTTCAACAATGACTAAATTAGTCTGATCAATTAGCTTTAACAAACGATGAGCGATTACTGGGGAAAGCACTGCACCTGTAGGGTTATGAATACCTGAATTTGTAATATACAGTCGCGGGGAGTGTTCTTCTAGAATGGATTCAAACACTTTTAGATCAGGGCCTATGGGGGTGTAAGGCACACTGATAATTTTAATACGATGGGCTTTTAGCAGAGCATGAAAGTTAAAATAACATGGGTCATCGACAATAACAGTATCGCCTGCTTCTAATAACAGCCGGCATATTAAATCAATTGCTTGAGTCCCTGATTCCGTGAGCATGATTTGATTGGAACATGCATCAATTTTAACTGAACTTAAGCGACGAGAAATAAATTGTCTTAATTCTGGGTGCCCCAGTGGTGTTGCGTATTCGACTAACGCTAGTGAATCTGCTTTTGCCATAGTCCGAAGTGCACGTCTCACCCCTGTTCCATATAACCAGTCTGGCGGGAGCCACCCACATCCTGGTTTTAAAACATTAACGCCTGTTTCAAGAGCTTGTCTAGAGACCCATAAAGGATCGACCTCCCGATCAAGCTGAGGTTCAATTTGAGTCAACGAAAGGGGAGCGATTGGTCCTGAGACATAAAAGCCAGAACCAGCTTTGGAAATAATTATGCCTTCCGCAATTAAACGTTCATAAGCCTCAACAACGGTAGAAATTGACACATGCATTGTTCGAGCTTGGAGCCGGACAGAAGGGAGCCGATGACCTGGTAAATAAGTACGAGAAGTAATTTTTAGCTTAATTTCTTGCATGACTGCATTAATACGGGTATGGCTTCGCATGACTTCACTCTAAGCTGTATTGGATTTATATACATAACAGTTTCTAATAATTGTACTGAATTGTTTCTGGTTTAAAAAGAGGGATTCATGTTCAATTTGAGTGGTTGAATATTTGAGACCTGTTAAATGAAAGTACTGAAAAATGGTTGGATCAATGGATTGATTGGTGTTGTAATTTTTGCTGGATCTCTACCTGCAACACGCGTAGCGATTGCAGACTTTACACCGATTTTTTTGACGAGTGCCCGTGCCACAATTGCAGGAGTATTTGGGTTAGCCTTACTCCTATTATTCCGTCAGCCACATCCACAGAAAAAGGAGATTCCTTCACTTGTGGTCACTGCAATAGGTGTAGTGATAGGTTTTCCATTGTTAACAGCTTTTGCACTACAGTCTGTTACATCTGCACATTCAATTGTTTTTTTAGGTCTTTTACCTATTTGTACCGCAATATTTGCTGTTATACGTGGTGGGGAGCGTCCCAAACCATATTTTTGGTTATTTGCACTTGCTGGAGCATCTTTTGTCGCAGGTTATGCGGCTACTGGGGATATGGGAGTTTCTTGGAAGGGGGATGTTCTCATGCTTATAGCAATTATTCTGTGTGGATTGGGTTATGCAGAAGGTGCGAAATTATCTCGAAATTTAGGCGGTTGGCAAGTAATAAGTTGGTCTTTGGTTTTATCTTTGCCGCCGATGTTATTTTTAACACTATTTACGATGCCAGCATCTTTTCATGCTATTAGTACATCTGCATGGATTGCATTGGGATATGTTTCATTTTTTAGCATGTTGTTGGGTTTTGTCTTTTGGTATCGTGGATTGGCACAGGGTGGAATTGCAGCTGTGGGGCAACTGCAATTATTTCAGCCTTTTATTGGGCTTGCATTGGCAGGATGGTTGTTACACGAAACAGTAAGTTGGATGATGTTAGTTGTAACTTTGGCTGCTGTACTTTGTGTTGTTGGGGCAAAAAAATATGCCTAAAGGAAAATTTTTATCCTCAGCAGTCGACTTTCAACATGGTGAGGGTTTTTTTTTGAATTTAAGCGTGGATCATAAAACTCCTTTAAAGCTTTGGACATGTATTGAGCTTCAGGATTTAGAGGGGTAGGACTACGAAAATTCAGATGCATTTGCTTGTATATTTAATTTGAGACTAGGGTGGAAATTTTGGTGATATGCAATTACGCCCATTTCTTTTCGATATATATAATTGTTCATCAGCTCTATGCAAAACACTCTTTTTCAATTCTTTCCTTTTCCAAGCAACAACTCCAAAAGACATCGTAACTTTTTGGACAACTGGAAATGTGCAAGAAGCAATAACTGTCCGTAAGCGTTCTGCCATTTTTAACGCTAAAACCAGTTTTATATCTGATAGTACTATCAAGATTTCATCTCCACCCCAACGAATGAGGGTGTCTCTGCTACGCAAATTTTTGGAGAGTTCATTGATTACTTGTTGTAATACTGTATCACCGAGGGCATGTCCGTATGAGTCATTGATCGTTTTAAAATAATCAATATCAGCCAGTAGTACACAACAAGAATTATCTTCAGCACACATATCTTTTTGAAGAGTATCTAATAAACGTTCACCATATCGACGGTTGAAAATATTGGTCAGACTATCATAATTGGCCCATTCTTCCAGTTGGCTCTTAAGCTGAATATGATGATTAATGTTTCTACCGATACTGACATAGTGGGTGATTTTTCCATTATGATCTTTTAGAGGAGAGGAAATCAGATCTAAAAAGTGCTTTTCAGAATGATCATTTTTATCTTCGGCATCACATGTATTCTCAACTTTCTGCTTTTTTATTTTGCTTATTTCTATAAGTTGTTGATTACTAGGGTATAGTTTTGTTATAGGTTCATCTTTTAGGTCAGCAAAGGTGTATCCTGAAAGTGTTTCTGTTGCATGATTAATAAATTGGATTTTAGCTTGATCATCTGTGATTACTATTGTATCTGGAGTTGTATTTATTGCCGCAATCAGCATTGTTTGATACTTCAGATTTTCATTCTTTTCACTAATATCCCGTTGAACAGATACAAAATGAGTGATTTTTCCAAACTCATTTTTTATAGGAGAAATATTCCATTCTACATGGTATGCAGTTTTGTCTTTACGATAATTAATTGTATTGTTATGAAAAAATTTCCCCTCGATTAAGCAACGTTTCAGCTCATGAATTACAGCAGGGTCTGTATCATGACCTTGTAAAATACGAGGTGATTGGCCAATTAGTTCATTTTCACTGTAGCCTGTCATTTTACAAAAAGCAGGGTTGCAGAAAATAATATTTGGACCTTCTTTTTCAAAAGAGGCATCTGTTATGACAATTGCATTAAATGATTGTTGGATTGCCATAGTCATTAAACTATTTAGCTCAGTTAGGCTGGGTTTTTTATATTCAAAATCTTGAGACATATTAGAGTTAGCCTCTATATTTCTTTATAATAAAAGTAGAAGATATTAATAACACAATCATGAATTTGGATTCAATTGGTGTAGATGATTTGCATGATTTTTCTTCTATGGGTGAGTATTTTTTAGGCTGATTTAGATGTTCTTGTATAAGTCTTAAAAGCTGAGAAGCATTTCATTTACAGTTTTTAATTAATTTTTTGTTTAATTTATTGATTTTATTATAATTTATTAGTTAATTGTTTTTGATATTGATTTTCTAACTATTTAGGCCTTCGGTTCTGGTAATGGGGAGATATTCTTTTTTTTGTGAGAGAGATGTGAATGTAATGATTTATGCATATTCTTTATTAGTTACAATGGTAATACCAATAGGGTTTTGGAACATGTTTTTTGTTCTTTGATTGTTGTGAAAATATGATTTTTATAAGTATAGAGAGTTCAAATCTTCATTGGTAATCTAAGTGATTTTCAGGTGGATTTATTTTTAAAAATAGCATTTGATACGCGCTAATTCTGATGAAAATATTAACTATCATTTAGTCATAATTTTTTGTATTAAAATAGGATTTATACACTTTTTTGAATATATAGGTATCAATGAATCAGAATAAGGAGTTTGTTTTATAGTCTAGGTTTAATTTTAAATCCTGACTTTTTTAGTTGGTATTTTATAAAGTTTTTTATAATTAATGTTGCTCTTGGACGTCGATAGACACCTTATAGTCACTGGTTTTTTATGTTTTAGTGAAAATTATAATAATATCAAATGTAATTGTTACTTTTTTGTTTAAAATTTAATTTTATTACGGCTAGATAATTAAATATAACTTTATATTGGGTTTATTTTCTTAATGATTTTTCTGTAGGAAATAAGTAAATATATTAAACAGAAAGTGTTATATTTAAAAGAACATAGACTATTATTACAATTAATATCCAGTTAGACAAAATGCACTTTATTATTAATATTTTATTAAGCTTAACTTAATAAAATATTTTATTGTTTAATTTGTTGAAAAAATGATTGGTTAATGTGATAATTTAAATTCTTTGTTATAAATCATATGTCTACTTCGTATGCATCCTAAATTTAGTGCTAATCTGCCTAAAATCTCTGGTTTTACCCTAATAGAGTTAATGATAACTGTTGTTATAGTCGCTATTTTGGCTGCAATAGCACTTCCTTCCTACCAAAGCTATATTAAGAAAACAAATATTAGAGCTGCTCAGACAGATCTTGTTTCATTAAGTTTGGTTTTTGAAAATTATTATCAACGTAATTTATCTTATCCTGATCAGGATTATGCAAATACGAATGCATTGATTGCTACTTCAGCTTTTCCTCAGTGGTCAGCCAGTAAAACAGATATTTTTGAGTTTTCTAGCAAAAAAGTGGATAGCGGTAAAGGATATGAATTAATAGCTACAGCTAAAGATTCGAGTAACTTAGTTGGTTGTACTTTAAAAATCAAAAATACGAATGAAAGAACAGCTACTACGAGTTGTAATGGTACAAGCACATGGTAATTCAGCGATCTAGGCAGTCAGGAGTTAGCCTGATTGAGTTAATGATTGCTATTACTATTTTAGCGATTCTGGTTATGGGAGCAGCGTCCTTAACTGGATTGTGGTCTAAACAAGCTGAATTAGATAAGGCAACAATGTCATTGAAAAGTGCTATGGGGTTAGCAAGAGCAACAGCGATCAGAAATGAATATGCTCAAACAGCTGATTTGGCTGCTAGCCAAATTTGTTTTGATTTAAGTGCTAAGAAATTATCAGTCCATAAAGCAACTTCAACAGAATCTGCAAGTTGTACTAGCCCTATAGTTTTTGCTTATGCATTAAACCAAGCAATAGAAATTAAGAATGTTAGTTCGACTGATTTCAAATGCTTCGCCTTTAATAATCTAGGGCAAGTCATTACTGAAGTCACGGAAAATTGTAAGACAAATTTATCTTTGGTGGTAAGTAGTGGATCCCTTAGTGAAGCATATGATCTTAGTTAAAAAAGTGCAAAAAGGCGTTGGTTTGTTAGAAGCACTCATTGCAGTAGCATTATCTAGTATCGTTATTTTGGGAGCAGTATATAGTACGGGGCGAATGCTGGTCAGCCAGCAACAAAATAATCTTCAATATATTGTAATTAATGAGCTACGTACAAAACTTCAAAATGCATCTGTTAGTGAAAAGGAAGATTGGTGCAGTGGTAGTGCTCATCCAACCATTAATTTGCCCAATGAAAAGAATGCGTTAGAAGTCACAGTAATATGTGAGGCAATGAATGTTACTGTAAATAGTACCAATGTAAGTCTTAATGGAACGGTTTCTGAGCGGCAACCAGTTAAATTTGAAATTGAAAGTACTTTACTTGGTGGCAAGGTCACTGTAGGGGAGTCTTTGTAGTGAATAATCAATCAGGTGTTACTTTAATTAGCCTTTTGGTTGGATTGCTCATAGGTATCTTATGTATTTTGGCTGTATTAAGTGCTTACAGGACTATCGTAAAAGCAGGTGTTGAGTCTCGCAAAGCATCGACGCATGATACTCAGTTGCAAAGTGGTTTAACGACAGCCCAAATGCTTTTACAAAATGCAGGATTTGGTCTTGATGGGGCATCAAACTTACTGTCAACGACTCTTCAGATGGAGTCAAAAAGTGTAAAGGTTGTTCTTTGGCGGTTAAAATTGGGAACAAAAATTTCCTGCCAAGGTTTAGCAGATGTAGAGAATTCTAACAATAAAAAGCGTAGGTTTGTATTGTTAAAAGGACTTTTAGATGATGCTGGAGCTGACTGTAATGAAACAGCGAATTTAGGTTCATTTAAATGGAAGATTCAGACAAATTTGGCTGAACTTGATGATTACTCTTCAGATCAGTCGAACCCGAATCAAATTAGCTTTGAACAAACGGTATCAACTTGCACGCCATTTGGTGTTGGTGGTTCAAGTGATAGTGTTTCTCACCCACTTATAATGATTTCAGCACAAACTAGCACACAAAAAATTGCAGGATTAGGCCAAGTAAAAGTACCTGTTTGTATTGTCAATATTGTGTCTTAGGAAAAGAAATGATAATCAGGAATAAACAGCGCCCAATGTCACAGCATGGCTTTGCAACAGTTTTAATCGTTTTACTTGTAGGATTAGCTGTTGCGGTATCAGCTTTAGGGACAGCATATTATATAAATATCTCGCAACGTACATTAGTATCGAGTCATGCATTGACTAATGCCCAATCTGGTGCGTGGTCTGGCGTCGAAATATTCCGCAAATATCTAAAAACGTTGAGTCAGGATGATTTTTCAAACTTGGAAAAATCTCCCCAAACATTTACCTTAAATATTCCAGAAGGTCGTACATTAAATGTAAATAATGTCAAAGTAAAAGCGCAGGGAACAACACCCGAAATATATCAAGTCACTGCGAACATTCAGAATATTAGCGATAAATCCGAATCATCATCAACTATACAAGTCGTTTATGAAATTTTGTTTTCAGAGGGTTCAGGTTCGGACCATCAAAGTTCTGGAAATACAACAAAGTTACCAAGTGCGATGAACTTCTATGGTGATCTTAATGCTAATGGTGGCATTACATTTTCTAATGTTGGAGATCGGGCTATTGTTAATGTTTCTGGCAATTTTTCGACTAGTTCAGGTTTAACTGGAATTAAAGAGCTCAAAGTACTCGGAGATGTGAACATTGGTGGAGGGGGGATTACAGGTCTGGAAAATATTTATTCAAATGGGAATGTAAATTTAAATGCTAGCGGGACAGCATCACTGGTTTCCGCAAAAGGGAGTGTTACGACAACAGGCGGTGTTGCTGTAAAAGATATTTATGCTGATGGTGATGTAAATATCAAAAGTAGTGGTAATTTTAATAGTATTGATACCAAGGGTTCCATCACTGTTGACACAAACCCAACCATTACTAAGGCGACAGCGGGAAATAAAATAACCGTTAACAATGGAACTATTTTGAATTCATTAGCAAATTCCGATATTAAATATAATGTTTGGAATCAGCTTAATACTGCAAAAAGTGGTGGTGTTTTTACCTGTGTAAGTCCTTACTGGAATAATTTTACAAATATCGCTGCCGTAAACTTTATGTCATGCCCTACGAATGCGGCTGATAAATTAACACAAGTAGCTACGGGCACAAAAGTTGCTTTTCCAACAGGAGCACTCGTTACGGTGACCATGGATGAGAAACCCCTTATCAATGCGTCTGCTTATGAGGAACAGGCAAATTATGTATTTAGTGTAAATAGTCAGAATCAAATTTTAGTTTATGTTAGAAATGTAAATGGCGTAGCCGAAGGTAGTTATCATTTAGGCAAAACAAAAATAAATTATTCTCAGTCATGGGGGTATTTATGTAAAGAGGTAGATTCGGATAACTTTTGTACAAGCAGTATTGTGGCAAACTTTGCCAAAAAATATGGCTGGGTGAACGAGATCATAAGTTATTCTAATGGTATTTGGACATTAAGAGATACGCAAAATTCAGAAAGTTCGATTGCTAGTGGTGTAATATTTTTTAAGGGCACATCTGTAAACTTAGAAATGGGGAACTATGCAAACACAATTATTTCAACAGGTAATATTAATTATGGTGGTAGCATATCTATGAAAGCACCAAACTATGCGGGTGCTTCTGTTGTGTGTGGATCATCGTATTTTCCAATGCCTACAAATTTGTGTGCATCAAAAGATACATTGAGTTTGGCTAGTATTGCTAACATCGCCTTAATTGCAGGCTCTTGTACGGATACCAGTTCCACAGCACAATGTTCTGCAACATATATAGGCGGAGATATAACTTTAACATCTCAAGCAACAATTGAGGGAAATGTTATTGCAGGTAATAGGCTTATTACTGGTGGGCAAACTATTGTAAAAGGTTCAATTCTCGCCGCAGCATTAGGAAAAAATACTGGTTCTACTTTAGGTGGTAGTACAACTATTGATTTTAATGGAACAACGAGTGATCAGAATACAATTACTGTTCCGAATACAGGTAATAATGATTCAGAAAGTAGTGATGAAACCGAAACAGTGTCTGTTAAATGGGCAAGGTATATTTGAGAGTTATTTATATAATTATGATGAATATTTTTAACTTTAATTATTTATATTTTAGGTAAATTTATCTAGGAGTTTTAAACTTCTAAATGAATTTATCGTTTAGATGGAAATGCAATTTAAAGGTGAATTTTGGTATTTTCGAAAATTCACATCATGTATTTATTAATTGTTAGACTTCATAGAATATTAAAGAACCCGCAACCTATTTAAGTCGATATTTCCATAATACGAATCATCGGCTTATTTTGATGACATATTTGATAAGCACATAAAGAAGTATGAATCTCGTCAAATAGCCTGCAATGCTTCTCGTCTAGTCGTCACTAGATTGTACGCCCCTTTCAGCAAACTGAATAAAGTTTCTATTTTATTGTGCTCCTATAGAGCTTCTTCCATGGGCGACAATAGTTGACTAAGACTTATAATATTGTATTTGCAGACTTTTACAAACTGGTCATGTAGTTAAAGCTTATATAAAGATTCTATACTTATAAATAGACATCACATCATAAAAGATGAGCCGAAAGAATAGATGCAGTATACTGTTTCGGTCGAAAATATGATGAATCTATATGTATATTGGCCCATACCAACTTTCAAATAATTTGATTGTTGCACCGATGGCAGGTGTTACTGATCGTCCATTCCGCACATTATGCAAATATTTTGGTGCAGGGCATGCGGTCAGCGAAATGATGACTGCAGATCAGACACTTCGCATGAGTAAGAAGAGTTTATACCGTGCAAATTTTGATGGTGAACTAGCACCGATTTCTGCACAAATTGCAGGATCAGATCCCAAAGAGCTTGCTGAAGCCGCGCGCTATCAAGTTTCAAATGGTGCGCAAATAGTAGATATTAATATGGGTTGCCCTGCAAAAAAGGTCTGTAATAAATTGGCAGGCTCTGCACTTTTAAAAGATGAAGACTTGGTGGCTCGTATTTTAGATGAAGTTGTTGCTGCGGTTGATGTTCCTGTGACGCTCAAAACGCGTTTAGGTTTTTTAAATGGCCATGAAAATATTTTACGGGTGGCGAAGCGCGCAGAAGAGGCGGGTATTGCAGCATTAGCACTGCATGGTCGTACTCGGGAAGATATGTATTTGAATACCGCACGTTATAGTCTGATTAAAGAAGTCAAACAAATATTGTCAATCCCAGTCATTGCCAACGGAGATATTGATAGTCCTGAAAAGGCTAAATATGTACTTGATTATACTGGCGCAGATGCGATTATGATTGGTCGTGCAGCGCAAGGGCGTCCATGGATCTTCCGTGAAATAGCACATTATTTGGACACAGGGGAGCATTTGGCTGCACCTAATATTCAGGAAGTTAAAGAGGTGTTGCAGGGGCATCTTTCTGAATTGTATAGTTTTTATGGTGAATACTCTGGCTGTCGAATTGCACGTAAACATATTGCTTGGTACACCAAAGGCTTACGCTCAAGTAATGAGTTCCGCCAAAACATGTATAAAGTTGAAAGCACAACTGAGCAATTTAAAGTGGTTGCAGACTACTTTGATCAGTTGCTTGCACATGGTGAAACAATGAGTGATGTGCAGGTGGAACAAGTTAATCTATTGGAAACCAAATAAAAAAAGCTCCATTATTGGAGCTTAGCTAAAAGATAGAATGACTTAATAATTGGCTTGTTGCATTTCGACTAAGAGTTGATTGATTAAATCACGAGCTTCAAGTTCACGAATCTGAGAAACATTGCTTCCAGCCCAAAAAGCACCAAAGCCGTGATCACCTTGTTGACTGGCAGCAGCATGTAATTGTTTTCCAAGATCATAAGCATATGGATAAGCAGCGACTGCAGGGCGGTTTGGTAAGTCGACTTGCGTATGCCAGTGACCTAGAAGTCCTCGTGCGGGACGACCTGAGATGCTGGCGCTAATTTGCGTAATTTGCTCATGAAATAACGCATGACGATAGGCATCATTTGCATTTGAACTTTTACACTGTACAAATGCTGTACCCAATTGGACTGCACTCGCCCCTAGGTTTAACATTTGTTGAGATTGCGCACCATTCATGATGCCGCCAGCGGCAATAATTGGACATTGACAGTGCTCTACCAAAAGCTGAACCAGATCGACAGTCCGAATTGCGCTATCAAAAAGTTCATTAAATATTCCGCGGTGACCACCAGCTTCAGTGCCTTGCGCAATGATAATATCTATACCTGCAGCTTCAATTGCCCGTGCTTCCGCTAAGTTTGTTGCAGAGACCATGGTTAAAATACCCGCATCCTTTAGGGCTTGTATTTGATGAGGGTGTGGGATTCCAAAATGAAAACTTACTGCTTTAGGGCGAGTTTCGAGTACGACATTTAAGTAGTCATCGTTGTCTAAAAAGCTTGGATAAATACAGTGCAACTGTGTAGGGGGTTCTGCATGGTATTGTTCAAAATGAGGTCTTAGAAAATCAATCCATGCCTGTGATGCTATGGGTTCAAGTTCAACACTTTGATGGCAGAAAAAGTTGACCTGAAACGGTTGCTCAGTCAGTTCTTGAGTTTTTAAAATTTGTGCATGAGCTGTTTCTATGGTGTTGGCACCTAAGCCTAGTGAGCCGAGTCCACCTTGATTTGAAACCTCTGCTGCAAGTTCTGGAGTAGAGACACCTGCCATAGGTGCGAGAAAGATAGGATGCTTAATTCCAAGGCGTTCTAATAATAAAGACATGTGCTTGCTCCTTTTTCATATCAACACTTTGCCCAAGCACAGCAGAATTGGCAAATAATATTCATTATTTTATCGAAAAATACAGAAACCTTGAGTATCACATTTTATTGTATAGCGACAAACAGTGTCGTTGAAAGCAGTCCTTCTACATGTTTTAGGACCGAAATTTTTTATACTTTTGTTTTTGATTTTACCGAAGTGAGTCATGAGCGATCGTATTCGTGAAAAGTTACAAATTTTAGCTGATGCAGCTAAATATGATGTGTCCTGCTCCTCTAGTGGAAGCAATCGTAAAAACAAAGCGAAAGGGTTGGGTAATACAGGAAATGGCATCTGTCATAGTTATACGGAAGACGGACGTTGTGTTTCATTACTTAAAATTCTATTTTCAAATGTATGTATTTTTGATTGTTCGTATTGTGTTTCTAGACGCTCTAACGATGTCAAACGGGCCGCTTTTACCGTACAAGAAGTAGTGGATTTAACCATCAACTTTTACCGCCGCAATTATATTGAAGGGTTATTTCTCAGTTCAGGTATTTTCAAATCAGCTGATTTCACCATGGAGCGAATGCTACAAGTGGTGAAAAAGTTACGCCTTGAAGAAAACTTTAATGGTTATATTCATTTAAAAACGATACCAGGCGCTTCCCAAGAGATTATTACCGAGGCTGGTTTATATGTAGACCGCATGAGTATTAACTTGGAAATGCCAACGGAAGTTGGTCTAAAGCAGTTTGCACCCGAGAAGTCACATGCTGAAGTACAAAAGGATTTAGCTATTGTACGCGATCGCTTAATTCAGTTGAGTGATGAACGACGTTTGATTCGGCACGTACCGAAGTTTGTACCTGCAGGTCAAACTACACAGATGGTGGTAGGTGCACATCAAGAAACAGACAAAGATATTATTTTAATGGCAGATCACCATTACAAAGTGTATCAGCTCAAACGAGTATATTTTTCAGGTTATATCCCAATCAATGAACAGGAGAAAATGCTTCCTGTCGTGGGTTCTACGCCACCATTATTAAGAGAAAATCGGCTGTACCAGTCGGATTGGCTTATGCGTTTTTATGGTTTTGATGCGCAGGAAATAGTGAGCGATGAGTATCCAAATTTGGATTTAGAAGTTGATCCAAAATTAAGCTGGGCACTGCGTAACCCTGAGCATTTCCCTGTCGATATTCAATATGCAGACTATCGTATGATTTTACGCGTTCCGGGTATAGGTGTTCAATCGGCTAAAAAAATTGTGCAAGCTCGGCGTTTTGGGCAGATTCATATCGATCAACTAAAGCGTATGGGCATTGCTTACAATCGGGCACAGCATTTTATCCGCTGTATTGATACCGCAAAATTTAAAAAAGAGCTCTCGACCAGTCAGATTCGTCAACAGATTTTACAGTCAGGTCTATCCAAATACCAAAAACGGCTTTCTCCTCAACTAGGTTTTGGTTTTTAACATGACAATGTACTGCTTTGATCAAACCATGACTGGGCTACTGAGTTGTGTGTATCGAAGTTTTCAGTTCAAAGACTTTGATGTGAGACTTATTACTGATAATACACAAGCGGGTCTGTTTGATGAATATATTGATGTTGCTTCAAATGAGGAGCATGCACAGCGAGTGTGGCAGGGCTTGAGACAAAGAGTCAGCCCCATCAGTTTACAGTATTTTTATTATTGTTTTCTGTCAGAGCAACAGCAGGCACATCAGCATCTTTTTAACTTTTGTATTTATATATTTAAAAATACAAAAGTAGTTGACCAAAACTATGCACATGCGGATGTGTTGGCTGTTTCGCAGTGGGCCAAACAGGTGGGTCGAGAGAAGCATCGTATGGAGGCTTTTGTGCGGTTTAAAAAATGCCGTGATGGATTATTTTTGAGTCTCATCCAACCTGATTTTAATGTTCTTCCCTTAATTGAACGGCATTTTAAAAATCGTTATCAAGATCAAAGATGGCTGATTTATGATGAAAAACGACATTTCGGTATTTATTATGATTTAACAACGGTGCATCAAGTGAAGATGGAGGTTGAGCAACTCGACCTTGCTCATAACGTAGGGCATAGTCAGTCGTTTAGTATTCAATTGGATGATGATGAACGACTGTATGATCAATTATGGAAAGATTATTTTAAAAGTATCAATATCGAAGCGAGAAAAAACCTCAAGCTGCATGTTCAATTTGTACCTAAGCGCTATTGGCGGTACTTGAATGAGAAAATAATATAACTGCCCATAAACAAGGCTTTAGGGCATAATGCCGCAGCATGATTATTTTTAGGTGTCTATCGCATGATAAAGTACATTTCCACCGCTGCGATTGTTTCAAGTCTAAGTCTTGTTGCATGTTCAGAGGCAGATCAAGCTAGCGTGAAAGTTAATCCGAGTCATTATCACGTTAAAGATGCTGCAAATTTGCAACAGCGCTTTAGTCAGCTTAATGAAAAATTAGTGCGAGATTTTCAACAATTAAAGAAAAAAGAAAGTGTTGCTTTTGCTCAGCAACTGCCTTTGGATGTAAATAATCTTCAAACATTGAATCAACATTTGGTTAGCCGTAGCGCGCTTAAACCCAGCAAAATTGCTTATTGTGATGTGATGAACGGTTATTTTGCTGAAATGTATCGTTTAGGGCATTATAATTTAGAGCTTATCAGTGATGTGGATATTCCACATACTGAACAAGAAAACTTAAAACAAAATTTTAGCTCACCTGAACAGTTTTATGATTTTATTATCAATCGTTATAGTACATATCGTCAGGTACAGCAGACGATGAATTATGGTTGTAACTTAAAAGCAGCATTGAATTGATACTGATGAATGAATGTAAAAAGCCCAAAATGTTGTGGGCTTTTTAAGAATTTTTTTATGAATGTTTAACGGATTGATAAATGTAGTATGGGTTTAGACATGCACATTAAAAAGTGAACCAATCCAACTTGCAAAGAGCATTGCAAAAATGCCCCAAAGGGTGACACGAATTGCACCTGTCCAGATTGCAGTGCCAGAAAAGTAGCTCGATAAAGCACCCAAACTTAATAAAGACAGTACTCCTGTAATGGCAACAGACTGTGCTAAATGCCCCTCTGGGCTTAAAAGAATAGCCAGCATTGGAAGCAATGCACCGAGTGAAAAAGCGAGGGCAGAAGAGCCTGCTGCTTGTAGTGGTTTTGCGCTGGTATTTTCATGGATGCCTATTTCATCACGTGCATGTGCTGAAAGTGCATCATGTGCACTGAGTTGCACAGCAACTTCATGAGCAAGTTCGGGATTGAGTCCGCGTTGTATGTAAATTTGAGTCAGTTCTTTTAGTTCTAAGTGTGGGTTTTTATCGAGTTCTCGAGCTTCAAGTTTTAAATCCGCTTCTTCAATATCGGATTGAGACTTAACTGAAATATACTCCCCAGCAGCCATCGAGCTTGCACCTGAAATGAGTCCAGCAATGCAAGTAATGAGCAAGGTTTGACTAGATGCACCACTCGCAGCCATACCCATAATTAAACTGGTCACTGAAATGATGCCATCGTTAGCACCCAAAACGGCAGCACGTAACCAACCTGTACGATGAATGAGATGTGGTTCAACATGGTGGGAGTAAGACATGGTGATAGATCATCCTCAAATTTTAAAATTATGATTTATTTGATAATACGCTCTGCATCTACTATAGCACAGACCATAAAAAAGCCTCCCAGTAGGAGGCCTTTTTATGGCATTAGATATTATTGTTGTGCTTTCTCTTTCACATCAGCAGCACCTTGTTCAACTGCACCAGCAACATGAGCGGTGGCTTCTTTAGAGGCATTTTTCACATCTTGAGCAGCAGCTTCTGTTTTTGCAGCAGCTTCATCAGCAGCAGCGCCAATTTTTGCAGATGCTTCATCAGCAGCTTTTTGAGTATCAGATACTGCTGTACTTGCAGCATTATTTAGATCATGACCTGCTTGTTCAGCAGCATTTTCAATGTGTTCGCCAGTTGTTGCACCCGTTTCAGGCGCTTTTTCTTTTGAACAACCAACAAGAGCAACAGTCGCAGCAAGACCTAAAGCAATAAGTAATTTATTCATTTTTCCTATCCTTTTCGTTTTATACCCAAAAGTAGGGGGTGGGCAAAATATAATCTAATTTGTGTGAAAAGCAGACTACATTATTGTTAAAAATATGTAATTTTTTATAAAAAACAGCGTGATAAAAAGGCTTATAAGCTGAGTTGCCTATAAGCCTTTAGGGGGGGTAGAGAGGGAGAGGGTTACAGCCCAGAACGAATAATATAGTCAAAAGCAGACAGAGATGCTTTCGCGCCTTCACCTGTGGCAATAATGATTTGCTTGTAAGGCACAGTCGTACAGTCACCTGCGGCAAATACACCTTTGACATTGGTTTCATTGCGATCGTTAATCACAATTTCATTACGATTTGAAAGCTCAACCGCTGTTTCTTTGAGGAAATCGGTGTTTGGCAATAAACCAATTTGTACAAAGATTCCTGCAAGCTCAACCGTATGTTCTACATCGGTTGCACGGTCTTTATATTTTAATGCCGTCACTTGTGAACCATCACCCACAACTTCGGTTGATAGGGCGTTCAGGATGACTGTGGTGTTAGGCAAGCTATGCAATTTGTCTTGCAACACTTGGTCAGCACGTAGTTTGGTATCAAACTCAACCAAAGTTACATGTTCTACAATCCCAGCAAGATCAATTGCCGCTTCGACACCTGAGTTCCCCCCGCCAATTACGGCAACACGTTTGCCTTTAAACAGTGGGCCATCACAGTGTGGACAGTAAGCAACACCACGGGTACGGTAT